>NZ_FMXV01000022.1:0-107878 GCF_900104425.1 Pseudomonas sp. NFACC13-1
ATCAACGCCCTCTGGATCGTCGTCGCCGCCGTGGCCATCTACCTGGTCGCCTACCGCTACTACAGCCTCTTCATCGCCAACAACGTGATGCAACTCGATGCGCGCCGGGCCACCCCCGCCGTGCTCAACAACGATGGCCTGGACTACGTCCCGACCAACAAGCACATCCTCTTCGGCCACCACTTCGCGGCCATTGCCGGCGCGGGGCCGCTGGTCGGGCCGGTGCTGGCGGCGCAGATGGGCTACCTGCCCGGCACGCTCTGGCTGATCGCCGGCGTGGTGCTGGCCGGTGCCGTGCAGGACTTCATGGTCCTGTTCCTGTCCACGCGCCGCAACGGTCGCTCCCTGGGCGACATGGTGCGCGAGGAAATGGGCCGTATCCCCGGCACCATCGCGCTGTTCGGCTGCTTCCTGATCATGATCATCATCCTCGCGGTGCTGGCGCTGATCGTGGTCAAGGCCCTGGCCGAGAGCCCGTGGGGCATCTTCACGGTGATGGCGACCATCCCGATCGCGATGTTCATGGGCCTGTACATGCGCTACATCCGCCCGGGCCGCATCGGTGAGATCTCGCTCATCGGCGTGCTGTTGCTGCTGGGTTCGATCTGGCTGGGCGGGCAAATCGCCGCCGACCCGGTCTGGGCCAAGGCCTTCACCTTCACCGGGATCCAGATCACCTGGATGCTGATTGGCTACGGTTTCGTCGCGGCGGTGCTGCCGGTGTGGCTGATCCTGGCCCCGCGGGACTACCTGTCGACCTTCCTCAAGATCGGCACCATCGTCGCCCTGGCCATCGGCATCCTGGTCACCATGCCCGAGCTGAAAATGCCGGCGCTGACCCAGTTCACCGACGGCACCGGGCCGGTGTGGAAGGGCGGGCTGTTCCCGTTCCTGTTCATCACCATCGCCTGCGGCGCGGTCTCGGGCTTCCATGCGCTGATCTCGTCGGGCACCACGCCCAAGCTTTTGGATAACGAAACCAACGCCCGCTACATCGGTTACGGCGGCATGCTGATGGAGTCCTTCGTGGCGATCATGGCCATGGTGGCCGCGTCGGTGATCGAGCCGGGCGTGTACTTCGCCATGAACAGCCCGGCGGCCATCGTCGGCGGTGACGTGGTGGCCGTGGCCCAGACCGTCAGCAGTTGGGGTTTTGCCATCACGCCCGAGGCGCTGCAGGCGGTGGCCAAGGACATCGGCGAGACCACCGTGCTGGCCCGTGCCGGCGGTGCGCCGACCCTGGCGGTGGGGATCGCGCAGATCCTGCACTCGGTGCTGCCGGGTGAGAACACCATGGCGTTCTGGTACCACTTCGCGATCCTGTTCGAAGCGCTGTTCATCCTCACGGCCGTGGACGCCGGCACCCGTGCCGGGCGGTTCATGCTCCAGGACTTGCTCGGCTCGTTCGTGCCTTCGCTCAAGCGCACCGAATCCTGGCCGGCCAATCTGATCGCCACCGCAGGCTGCGTGGCGCTGTGGGGGTACTTGCTGTACCAGGGCGTGATCGATCCGCTGGGCGGCATCAACACCTTGTGGCCGCTGTTCGGCATCTCCAACCAGATGCTGGCCGGTATCGCCCTGATGCTCGGCACCGTGGTGCTGATCAAGATGAAGCGCCAGCGCTACGTCTGGGTCACGCTGCTGCCGGCGGCCTGGTTGCTGATCTGCACCACCACCGCGGGCCTGATCAAGCTGTTCGACGCCAACCCGGCGATCGGCTTCCTGGCCCTGGCGCGCAAATACAACGATGCCCTGGCCGCCGGCCAGATCCTGGCCCCGGCCAAGAGCATCGAGCAGATGCAGCACGTGGTGTTCAACGCCTACACCAACGCAACGCTGACGGTGTTGTTCCTGTTCGTGGTCTTCAGCATCCTGTTCTACGCGCTCAAGGTCGGCATCGCTGCCTGGGGCACCAAGGAACGCACGGACAAGGAAGCGCCATTCCAGGCCCTGCCGGACGCTTGATAGAGGATTGCAACAATGTTCAATGACTTGAGTCGCCTGGGTAAATACCTCGGTCAGGCCGCCCGCCTGATGGTCGGCATGCCCGACTACGACAACTACGTCGAGCACATGCAAACCAAGCACCCGGACAAACCGATGATGGACTACGAGGCGTTCTTTCGCGAACGCCAGGAGGCCCGTTACGGCGGCAAGGGTGGGCCCAAGTGCTGTTGAACTGATGGCCGGTGGATGATGCAACCCTTGTGGGAGCGAGCTTGCTCGCGATGGTGGTGGGGCAGTTGACGATGATGTCGACTGACCCGACGCTATCGCGAGCAAGCTCGCTCCCACAGTTGTTGTGGGGTGGCCTCAGGATGTGCATGCACCCAGATCCCTTTGTGGGGTGGCCTCAGGATGTGCATACACCACAGATCCTCTTGTGGGAGCGAGCTTGCTCGCGATGGCGGAGTGTCAGTTAATGATAATGTCGACTGACCCGACGCCTTCGCGAGCAGGCTCGTTCCCAGAAAATCGCTTTCCTTTCAGGCATCAAGGAGATTCAGTTTGTCCTCTCCCATCCCGGTCACCATCCTCAGCGGCTTCCTCGGCGCCGGCAAGACCACGCTGTTGCGCCATCTGCTCAAGGCCGAGCACGGCCTGAAAATCGCCGTGATCGAGAACGAATTCAGCGATGCCGGTATCGACACCCAACTGTTGGGCGGCGAGCCGGTGCAAGTCATGACCCTGGCCAACGGCTGCGTGTGCTGCACCATTCACACCGACCTGACCAAAGCCCTGTACCTGTTGCTCGAGCGGCTGGACAGCGGCGAGATCGCCTTCGACCGCCTGGTGATCGAGTGCACCGGCCTGGCCGACCCGGCCCCGGTGGCGCAGACTTTCTTCATCGACGAGGACCTGCGCGAGCGCTATATCCTCGACGGGATCCTGACCCTGGTGGACGCGGCTCACGCCGACGTCCACCTGACCCAGGCCATCGCCCAGGCCCAGGTCGGGTTTGCCGACCGCCTGCTCCTGAGCAAGACCGACCTGGTGGACGCCGCCCAGGTCCAGGCCCTTGGCGAGCGCCTGACGCGCATCAACCGACGGGCACCGATCAGGGTGGTTGAACACGGCCGGATCGACCTGGCCGAGTTGCTCGACATTCGCGGTTTCAATCTCAATGCGGACCTCGGCGCAGGGCTCAGCCTTCGACCGGTGGGCAAGGCAACCCCGGGCGATCGCATCAGCAGCCTGGTGCTGCGCACCGACAAGGCCCTGGATATCGACAAGCTCAGCGAGTTCATGAACCAGTTGCTGGAAGATCACGGCAAGCAATTGCTGCGCTACAAAGGCGTGCTGAGCATCGCCGGCGAACCCCGTCGACTGGTATTCCAGGGAGTACTCAAGCTGTACGGTTTCGATTGGGACACCGAGTGGGCCGCAGATGAACCCCGGGAAAGCGTGATCGTCTTCATCGCCGACGAGCTACCCGAAGAGAAAATCCGTGCCGGTTTTGAAGCGATTCTGTTTTGATGTCCCCTGTCTGCGGCCGGCGAAGCCGCTATGAAAACCAGGCACCTGGATGTGCCTGGTAGATTGGGTCGTTCCTGTGAGGAATGCTTCGCAGTCCAGCGGGGATAAATCCCCTCGCCACACAGGGTTGCCTGGTTTTATATGTTTTGGCTGGCCTCACTTTCCTTCGCGCAGGCTCAAGATAAAAGTGATCTTTGATTTTTCTTCGGTCTCGGCAAGATAGAGATAAGGTGAGCCGCGCACTCTTAATCCACCGACATATTTATGAGTGGCGGTCATGAGCGAGACGGGTGTGTGCAGGGTGTTAATGTTTTTCCGTGTGATGATGTTTTGTTGATGATCGATAAGAATAAAGCGCGTCGGATTGACGGTGTTTGGATTTTCTGCGCCGAGCACTTCAAGCCAACGCTTGCTGATCAGTTTGTTATAGTGTTCTCCGGGGTTTTTCAGGGTCAGAATATAGCCATTGGGCGTAGGCCGAAAATGCAGGATCAATTGAGCGCGGTCCATGCCCTGGGTTTCGGCGCGGATGCCGAGCAAGTGTGAGTGATCATGGGTTTGCGGTTTGCCGGTAAAAAATCCACCGCTGAATGAACTGACGGTTGCCATCGCGGGTTTGCCATGCAGTGTTTCAAGTAGATTTACGTGGGCGTCAAACATGCTGAGTGTTGCATGAAAGGAATGTTCACTGTCCATGTGATACATGAGTCCTGTGTTGAGTTTTGAAGTGTGGGTGCGGCGAGTTGGATCTTATTGGTTTATTGCTTGTTGGTGGTGTTATCTGTATTGCAGAAAGTTAAGTGCAAGGCAGATGTTGAGTGTTGTAAAGGTGGTTTGCTTAGGTGGCGTGGTCTTTTAAAGGCCAATAAAAAAGCCCGCATCGAAAGAGGCGGGCCTTTTATTGCGGTCTGACGGGCTGATTAAGCGCCGTATACCGGCAGCTTCTTGCAGATAGCCTTGACCTTCTCACGCACGGCGTCGATGACCGCTTCGTTGTTCAGGTCCGCCAGGATGTCGCAGATCCAGCCGGCCAGTTCCTTGCACTCGGCTTCCTTGAAGCCGCGAGTGGTCACGGCCGGGGTGCCGAAGCGCAGGCCCGAAGTGACGAACGGGGAGCGTGGGTCGTTGGGTACCGAGTTCTTGTTCACGGTGATGAACGCCTTGCCCAGCGCCGCGTCAGCGTCTTTGCCGGAGATGTCCTGCTTGATCAGCGAGAGCAGGAACAGGTGGTTTTCAGTACCGCCGGACACCACGTCGAAGCCGCGCTCGATGAACACGCCGGCCATGGCCTTGGCGTTCTTCACGACTTGTTGCTGGTAAGCCTTGAACTCAGGCTGCAGCGCTTCCTTGAAGCAGATCGCCTTGGCTGCGATCACGTGCTCCAGCGGGCCACCCTGGGCGCCCGGGAAGACGGCGGAGTTCAGCTTCTTCTCGATGTCGGCATTGGCGCGCGCCAGGATCAGGCCGCCACGTGGACCGCGCAGGGTCTTGTGGGTGGTGGTGGTGACCACGTCGGCGAACGGCACCGGGTTCGGGTAGACGCCCGCGGCGACCAGGCCGGCTACGTGGGCCATGTCGACGAACAGGTAGGCACCGACTTTGTCGGCGATTGCGCGAAAACGCGGGAAGTCGAGGATCTGCGAGTAGGCGGAGAAACCGGCCACGATCATTTTCGGCTTGTGCTCGAGGGCCAGGCGCTCGACTTCGTCGTAGTCGATCAGGCCGTTGCCGTCGATACCGTACTGGATGGCGTTGTACAGCTTGCCGGAGGAGGAAACGCTGGCGCCGTGGGTCAGGTGACCGCCGTGGGCCAGGCTCATGCCCAGGATGGTGTCACCGGCCGACAGCAGCGCCAGGTACACGGCGGCGTTGGCTTGGGAACCGGCGTGCGGCTGGACGTTGGCGTAATCGGCGCCGAACAGTTCCTTGGCGCGGTCGATGGCCAGTTGCTCGACCACGTCGACGTACTCGCAACCACCGTAGTAGCGCTTGCCCGGGTAACCTTCGGCGTACTTGTTGGTCAGTACCGAGCCTTGAGCTTCCATCACCGCGGGGCTGGTGTAGTTTTCCGAAGCGATCAGCTCAATGTGCTCTTCCTGGCGCTGAGCTTCTTGCTCCATGGCGGCAAAGAGATCGGCGTCGTACTTGGCAATAGTCAAATCACGGCTGAACATGGCGGTCCTCAAGGATCGGGGCAGAAAAGGGGGGCATTCTACCTCAACCGGTTTTGGAAGGCATATGAAAGGGCGTCATGTCGCGGACGAATGGGATTCAAGCGCCATTCTGCGTGGCCTTGGCGGGCCCTATCGCGAGCAAGCTCGCTCCCACAGGGTGATGGGCACGCACGTCCAAATGTGGGAGCGAGCTTGCTCGCGATGAGGCCACTACAGGCAGCGAAGAACCTCAGTCGAGCATGAACAACGCATCATTGCTGAACTGTGCTTCGAACCGATTGGCCGGCATCGGCCGGCCGAACAGGTAGCCCTGGACCTCGTCGCAGCCGTGCTCGCGCAGGAAATCCAGCTGCTCGTGGGTCTCGACGCCCTCGGCGATCACCGCCAGGTTGAGGCTGTGGGCCATGGCGATGATTGCCCGGGCGATCTGCGCATCCTGCTCGCCGGACGGTAGGCCGTCGACGAAGGTGCGGTCGATCTTCAGCACGTCGATGGGGAATTGCTTGAGGTAGTTGAGCGATGAATAACCAGTGCCGAAGTCATCGACGGCGATGCTCAGGCCCAGGTTTTTCAGCCCGGCGAGGATCTGCATCGCCTCGCTGACTTCGCGCATCAGGATACTTTCCGTCAGTTCCAGCTCCAGGCAGGCCGGTGGCAGACCGGTGCTGCGCAGGATATTGGCGATGCGCGTGC
Source organism: Pseudomonas sp. NFACC13-1 (assembly GCF_900104425.1). Classification (NCBI taxonomy): domain Bacteria; kingdom Pseudomonadati; phylum Pseudomonadota; class Gammaproteobacteria; order Pseudomonadales; family Pseudomonadaceae; genus Pseudomonas; species Pseudomonas sp. NFACC13-1. The sequence goes on from NZ_FMXV01000022.1 coordinate 6,345, forward strand.
CCAACTGGCCATCGGAGAACTGCCGGGCCGAAATGTTGACCGAGACCTTCGGCACCCGGACCTTGGCCTGGTGCCAGGTCCTGAGTTGCCGGCAGGCTTCGGTGATGACCCAGTCGCCGACGTCCACCACCAGCCCGAGCTCTTCGAGCACCGGGATGAAATCCCCCGGTGGCACCAACCCACGTCGCGGATGGCGCCAGCGCAGCAGGGCCTCGGCGCCGGTCAACCGTTTGCCATCGCCGCTGAACTGCGGTTGGTAATACAGCACGAACTCGTTCTGCTCCAAGGCGTGGCGCAGGTCGCTTTCCAGTTCCAGGCGCTCCAGGGCGCTGGCGTTCATGTCGGCCTGGTAGAACTGGAAGTTGTTCTTGCCACGCTCCTTGGCGTGGTACATGGCCGTGTCGGCGTTCTTCATCAACTGGCTCAGTTCGTTGCCGTCCTGGGGGCTCAGGGCGATACCGATACTGGCGGTGACGAAAAACTCGCGGCCTTCGAGCACGAAGGGCCGGACCAGGCTGGCGAGGATCTGCTCGGCCACAGTGATGGCCCGGTTCAGCGCCATTTCACGGCTGACGCGCGGTTGCAGCAGCAGGGTGAACTCGTCGCCGCCCATGCGCGCCACGGTGTCGTCGTCGGCGACGCAGCCGAGCAGGCGCGTGGCCATCTCCTTGAGCATCCGGTCGCCGGCGGCGTGGCCCAGGGAGTCGTTGATCGGCTTGAAGCGGTCGAGGTCGAGGAACATCAGCACGACCCAGGTCTTCTGTCGCTCGGCCGATTGCAGCGCGGTGTGCAGGCGATCCTGGAACAGCGTGCGGTTGGGCAGGTGGGTCAGGGCGTCGTAATAGGCCAGGCGATGGATGCGCTGCTCGCTGGCCTTGCGTTCGCTGATGTCGCTGAAGAAGCACACATAACTGGCCAGGTCGCCTTCGTCGTCCAGCACGGCGGTGATGCCGACCCAGGCCGGGTAGTGTTCGCCATTGCGACGCTTGAGCCAGACTTCGCCTTCCCACGTGCTGTGTTGCTGCAACTGCTTGAGCACGTAGCGCAAGTGGGCTTCCTGTTGCTCGTCCACGGTCAGCATGTTGGGCAACTGGTCCAGCACTTGTGACACGGCATAACCGCTGACGCGACTGAAGGCTTCGTTGGCCTGGACAATGTAGCCGGCCGGGTCGGTGATCAGGATCGCCGAGGTCGAGTGCTCGAAGACCGTGGCGGCCATGCGCAGGTCTTTTTCGGCGCGACGCTGCTGGCTGATGTCGCGGCCAACGCCCAGCACGCCTTCGAACGCGCCGTGTTCATCCCACACCAGCACCAGCCGCAGCTCGATGGGGATCTTGCGCCCGTCGGCGCGCAGGCAGTCGAACAGGAACAGTTGGGTCTGCATCTGGTTGCGCAGCTCGGCCAGTTGCTCAGGCTTGTCGAGGGCCTTGCTGACGCGGTCCATCAGGCTGTAGATGCCGGTCAGTTGTTGTGGATTGGCGATGATCGATTGCCAGCCGTTCTGGAAAATCCAGTCGGCGGTGTAGCCCAGTACCGCTTGCACCGACGGGCTGACATAGTTGAGCGAAAGCTTGTTGTCGGTGGAGAAGATCACGTCGCTGATGCTTTCGGCGAGCATCCGGTAGCGTTGCTCGCTGTCGCGCAGCGATTCGCTGGCCTCGATCTGCTCGGTGACGTCCTTGGCCACGCCGATGATCCGGGTCACCTGGTCATGCCGGTCCCGGGCCAGTGCCTGTTCGCGAATGTCGAAACAGCGCCATTTGCCATTGCGATGGCGAAAGCGCAATTGGCATTGCAGCAGCTGAGTGTAGCCGCCACGGCGTTGTTCCTGGCGCAGGTTGTGGTAGTGATCGGCGTCGTCGCTGTGCAGCAGGATCTCCCAGAAGTACTCGCCCATCTGGTGCAGTTCGGTGCGGTCGTAGCCCAGGGTCTGGCCCAGGTGATGGTTGCTGAAGATCATCCGCTGGCTGATGACATCCTGCACGTAGAGATGATCCGGAACGGTGCGCACCACGTCGGACCAGAAACCTTCGCGTTCGAGCAGCGAGAGCTCGATCAGCTTGCGGCTGGTGATGTCGCTGATGCTCAGGATGACGGCGTTATAGTCGGGCTGTTTTTCCGGCAGGCGCAGCACCAGCCACAGGTGCTGGTCGCGGCCATGGGCGTCCTGGAGCTTGATTTCCAGCTCCAGTTGCTTGTGTTGGTCGAGCAGCGCTTCGAGCAGTTTCGAGCCGATGGGGTTGTTGTCTGGCGTGCCCTTGCCGACCAGCAACTGCCAAGCCTGGGCACAGGAGTCGACGTTGAGCAGTTTCAACGCCATCTGGTTGACTTCGGTGACGTGAACTTCCTGGCGCAATTGCTCGAGTTGGTGAGCGGTTTGCAGCCAGGCGCGCAATTGATCGCCATTGTGCAGGCCCGCCCGCTCAAAAAACGCCTTGAGCCCCGACAGGTCCAGCACACACAGGGCCACGCCGGTGCCTTCGAAAATATCCTGGTAACGCCGTCGACCTTCGTGCAACTGTCGCTGGCGCCGACGCATGTTCAAGAGGGCGATGACGGGCAGCAACGAAAACGCCAGGCCCAGCAGGCACTTGCCGATGAAGGCCGGCAGCAGTTGCTCGATCACCTGGCGCCGGTCGAACAGCCCCCGCAGTTGCCAGTCGCTGCTGCTCAGGGGCACGGTCAGTACCGTGTTCTCCAAGTCATCCGGCGACAGATGGGTAGGGCTGATCGAGGGCAGGCTCTCGTCGCGGCTGATGATCTGCTGGTTGAGGCGGTTTTCCACCAGCCACAGCGGGCGCAGCCCCACATCGGCTTGCTTGGTCAGGGTGGAGAAAAAATTCGGGGTCAGGCGCAGGGCCCAATAGCCACGGCTGCTGCCGCTGGCCTGGTGCAACAACAGATGCACCACGGAGCCGTCTTCGGCATTGCTGAAATAATGGGCCTGGGCCCGGCTGCGCCGCACCAGCTCGCCCAGGTAGTCGGCGTCATGGCTGTCGGCATCGCTGTCACTGAGCACCCGGCCGGAAGGGCTCAGCAGTGCCAGGCTGCGCAATTCGGGTAACGATTGTTGGAGTTTACGAACCAGGGCCTGCTGTTCGTCGGCACTTTGTGGCTGTTCGACGATCGGTAGCAGGTTGAGGGCGATTTGCGCGTTCAGGGCCATGTTCAGGCTGACTTGCGCGGCAAGATCGGCGGTGTAGTCGATGGTGTATTGGCGCTGTTGTTGTTGGGTTTCACGCAGTTGGTCAAGCAGTTGCCAGAACAGCAAGCCGAGCAATAGCAGCACCAGCGTGGCCAGCGCGCCCTTCAGCGTCCCGCGCAGGGGCGAGCCGGGCACGACAGCGGGTGCGCGAGGGGACAGGGGCGGAGTGACGTTGGACAAGCTGTAATCCTGCAGTTTGCTGGACTGGCGCGACGTGCACTATAAGCCGGACGCCCGAAGGGCGGCTAGCATGCCTTGACTTGTGGCAAAGTGCCAGCCCCTGGCGGCTGGACCTTGACCGACGGTTGAGGTAGCTTTGCCGGTCAAACAAGAGCGTTCCAGCTCCAGATTCCCAGGCTCTATCCGCCCGCAGGCATTGATGACCGTCAAGTGCCGGCGCCGCGCATGGCCTGGCTCGTTCTTTTCAACTGTCACTGACGCTAGGTTCACCATGGCTCAATACGTCTTCACCATGCATCGGCTGAGCAAAGTTGTTCCGCCGAAGCGGGAAATCCTGAAAAACATTTCATTGTCGTTCTTCCCCGGGGCCAAGATCGGCGTACTGGGTCTCAACGGCTCGGGTAAGTCCACGCTGCTGAAAATCATGGCCGGCGTCGATAACGAATTCGACGGTGAAGCCCGTCCGATGCCAGACCTGAACATCGGCTACCTGCCCCAGGAACCGCAGCTGGACCCGAGCAAGACCGTGCGTGAAGTGGTCGAGGAAGCGGTCAGCGTGATCAAGGACGCCCAGGCGCGCCTCGACGAAGTCTATGCCGCCTACGCCGACCCGGATGCCGACTTCGACAAGCTGGCCGCCGAACAGGCCAAGCTCGAAGCGATCCTGCAGGCCAGCGACGGCCACAACCTGGATCGCCAGCTGGAAGTGGCCGCCGATGCACTGCGCCTGCCGGCCTGGGACGCGAAGGTCGAACACCTCTCCGGTGGTGAAAAGCGCCGCGTGGCCTTGTGCCGCCTGCTGCTGTCGGCTCCGGACATGCTGCTGCTCGACGAACCGACCAACCACCTGGACGCCGATTCCGTCGCCTGGCTCGAACACTTCCTGCATGACTTCCCAGGCACCGTGGTTGCGATCACGCACGACCGTTACTTCCTGGACAACGTCGCCGGCTGGATCCTGGAACTCGACCGCGGCGCAGGCATTCCGTACGAGGGCAACTATTCGGGCTGGCTGGAAGCCAAGTCCGATCGTCTGGCCCAGGAATCCAAGCAGCAGTCGGCCCATGAAAAAGCCATGAAGGAAGAACTGGAGTGGGTGCGCAAAGGCGCCAAGGCCCGCCAGTCCAAATCCAAGGCCCGTCTGCAACGCTTCGAGGAAATGCAATCCCAGGAATTCCAGAAGCGCAGCGAAACCAACGAGATCTACATCCCGGCCGGTCCGCGCTTGGGTGACAAGGTCATCGAGTTCAAGAACGTCACCAAGGGTTATGGCGACCGCGTGCTGATCGACAACCTGTCGTTCTCCATGCCCAAAGGTGCCATCGTCGGGGTGATCGGTGGTAACGGAGCGGGTAAATCGACGCTGTTCCGCATGCTGATGGGCAAGGAAACCCCGGATTCGGGCAGCATCGAAATCGGTGAAACCGTGCAGTTGGCCTGCGTCGACCAGAGCCGCGAGGACCTGGACGGCAGCAAGACCGTGTTCCAGCAGATCTCCGACGGTTCCGATCAGATCCGCATCGGCAACTATGAAATCCCGTCGCGCACTTACGTCGGCCGCTTCAACTTCAAGGGCGGCGACCAGCAGAAGTTCGTCAAGGACCTGTCCGGCGGTGAGCGCGGTCGCTTGCACCTGGCGCTGACCTTGAAGGAGGGCGGCAACGTCCTGCTGCTCGACGAACCGTCCAACGACCTCGACGTCGAAACCCTGCGTTCCCTGGAAGAAGCCTTGCTGGACTTCCCGGGCGCCGCCATTGTGATCTCCCACGATCGTTGGTTCCTCGACCGCGTGGCGACCCACATCCTGGCGTACGAAGACGACTCCCAAGCGGTATTCTTCGAAGGCAACTACACCGAGTACGAAGCCGATCGCAAGAAACGCCTCGGCGAAGCGGCCGCCCAGCCGCATCGTGTACGGCACAAGAAACTGGCCTGATAGGGTCGGTTGCAGATCGGAACTGTGGGAGCGAGCTTGCTCGCTCCCACAGTTCCAGCCTACGTCTGCAGCGCGAAATCGAGCGAGAGTATGTTGGGGATCGTTGGATCGATCTCATACAGCAAGGCATAACCTGCGCCGGTAATGCCCGTCAGCAGGCTGACATCGGGAACCCGGTCATGGTCGAGGAAGGGGCCTTCGAAAAACTGCCTGGCGACCTCGCCAAGGGCCTGCTTGACCCTGCTGATACCCTCGGGGTCATCGGCGTGCCGATACCAGTCATACAGGCACATCAGATTGCCGAAATCGCCATGGCACAGGTTATAGCCATCGCCCAAGCCGTGCTGCCAGAGGTTGTTCTCGCAACGCTGGATATCGTCGAGCACCGTCTGTCGGGTGGTTGCGTCCAAGGCCTCGCCCATCGACTTCATGAGTTGTCGCCTGGCGATGAGGATACCACCGTCTCCGTGACACCACTTGGTGGCATGGTCGACGGGGCCCAGGTCTCTCAGGTCCAGCCAGAAACCCTCTCGGCTCAAGCGATTTTCACCCTCCAGCACCTGGATGGCCAAGGGCACCAACGCCCCATCGCCGGTCACGTCATAGGCTTTGCACAAGGCCTGGATGACGCCGGAGAGACCATGGGACAGGCCCGTTAAAATGACGGAGCGATCATCGCGTCGAAGAAGCTGGCCTTCTTCGATCAGTATCTGGTCCTTTATGTAAGCAACCATGCGCCGAATGGCCGGCAGCACATCCACTTGCGCCGATAACCCATGAATATTGGCCAGCAGCGTCACCGCACCACAACAGCCGCCCAGGAAGTCGAAATCGTAGTCTTCAGGGGGGGCATCAATCAGTTGGGTCAGCAGGCTGGCAATTTTCTCATCGTGTTTCGGATCACCGGTGATTTGGCGACGATTGATGAGCAGATAGAGATAGGAGCCCAGGCCATGATAGGCACTGACGGTCAGGTCGGCTTTGAAAAAGCCAAAGTGTTGTTCCAGTGAGGCCAGTATCTGATCCAGGAGCGACAATAAGCGTGGTTTGCCGCTTACCTTGAACAGGCTCAGATAAAACAACCCAATCCCGGCGATACCGGAGTACAACCCATGATCCATGGGTGAAGGGTATTTTCCACGTGTCGTTGGGTGCGTACGGAACGCCAACCAACTGACGTCCGTTGCCGTTCCCTTGATCGCAAGCGCTTCGAGGCGGGAACTGATGCCGAGTATCGCGTCGAGTCGATCCGCTTGGGGCGCTTTTTTTAGGGGGACACGTGATGACGGCTGTCCATTTGACTCCGGATACAAACACATTTCGAGCAGCGTGAGTTGTAATGCCCTGTCGGCTGCGGACAGATTGGCTATTTTCTGTAGGCAGCTTTTTATCGGAGGTTGTACTTTCGTCATGTCTATTGTTTCACCTTGTGCGCTCATCAACGCGTTGGAATTGAGCGGCATGGTGAAACACGGAATGCTGGATCTTTGCAGGTCGGCTATTTCATAACGCGGAATGCCCTTTGCTCGATAAGGCTCTTTCAAGTCTTTCCACAGGGTTGCAAGCAGAAGCTCCCGGTCCAGCATGTTTTTCATGAAGCGAGGATGGCGGCTCAGCCCGATAAAGTCCGCATATCGTTGAGAGTTTTTGAGCAAAACACGGGTTGATAATTCGCCTGCGGCTTGCTCAAGCATCTGCATGATCGTGTGCCGATGCGTCATCAATTCGCCATAAGCATATTCAAAGCCGTGGACAAGTTCGGCTTTATACGTTTCATGCCCCTTGCGTTCCCCCTGCAAAAGCGGCAAATGCTTTTGCGCCAGAAGGTGTTCGAACTCGACTTTACGTAAATGGTAAAAGCCATTTTCGAAAACCAGGGAGTGGCGGGTGGAAATGAACAGCGCTTGCCGAGTCAGCCCGCTCTGGTCGTTATTGGATTTTTGTGAAAAGGGTACGAAGCCGCTGGAACACACCGACTGCTGGATCACTTTGAAGGTGTTGGACAGTGCGCTATCGAGCGGCAGTTCGAGTAGCAGGTCGCTGGTGGACGCAGTGAACAAGCACTCAAGATCGATCATGACAGGGCTGCTGCCACACGCAATGATGTTCTCGTAATGGAAGTCGATGCCGTTGAGTGCATGAATGACGGCGATCTGTGCCCCCATCTTTTTATAGAACAGCGCCACGTCCGCTGCGCTGTCACAAGGCGTGTTGTCGACCTTTTCTATCCAGCTATGTCGCTCACGGCTGAGGATTCTTGGCGCGTGGATGGCAAAACAATCCGCGCCAGTCCACTCACGTAATTGTCCCAGCAGGCGATTGAAAAAAACTGCTTCGCGGCTTGCCCGTGGTTTGTAGACCAAGGAGGTTGTGCGGAATTTGACCTGGCAGACCGTTTCACCGCGACCGTGAGGGTCACCCAGGCCGAACTCGATAGCGTCGATTTTTCGGGATGGGATTGAGAATGCCATCTCCAGCGCGTCAACATCGCCGGCGAAGTCGAATATGACCGCATAAAGATAGTCGAGGGTGTCTTCCAGCAAATCAAAAAGCAGTGTTGCCAACACAGGATAGGAATCGAAAAACGCAAACAGTGGCAACGTGCGCAGCTGTTCGCTGAACCCGTCCAGGTCAATCTCGTCGCCGTCCGCAATCCGCGTATTCAGATAGTGGACCAGGCTTTGTTCCGATGTGCGTCCGACACGGGCCAAGACATAGTGCTCAAGGCTTGCCAACAGGGCGGCTTCATCAATGTGCAGTGACGCTTTGGCGTAGCGCCCATCCGCCTTGAACGTATCGATGAAATAAAGAAAAAAGCGGTAGCCAAACCAATAAAAATTGTCTTTGCCGCTCGCCGCCTTTTCCCTGCCGACGTGAAAGCTGTCGAGGCGAGCAAGCTTTTCCTTCAAGGCCCTCAAGACGGTTTCGCCGTCGTCAGGCTGGCGCTGTGGGTTACCGGGTGCCTTGGCATACGACGCCAGTTGTTCCCGGTTCAACCCGAAATGATCCAGCAAGGCCTGATCATCAGCATGCAGGCGGGTCAGGTTGTTTAAAAAAAGGGCGATGTCGCCGTCGGAAGTGAATCTGTACTGACCTCGCTGATTCAACTTCAAAGCGTTAACAAGCATGCCGTCGATCCTGAAATGGATAGAGCAGGCGTTGCCTGCTCTATGGTTATGGGTGTTGCCTGTTTGGACGATCAGTGGAAAGGCTTAGCAGCCGAGTGTCGAGCATTCGAGATTGGTGCACGTGCCAAAGGTGTTGCATTCCATTGTCGTTGCCAGTATCGAGCCCATGTTTTTGGTGGGCGCTTGATAAGCGTCGAAGTCGCTATAGAAGTCACCGGACATGTTCAGGATCTGTTCGCTCATGGTGTTGTCCTCATCAGTTATCAAACATCAAGTACAGGCAGTTGGGTGCGAGCAAGCGCATCCGAACGGTAGGATGTTGATAAAGTTGTTTTATAGTTGGGGTTAGGGAGTATCAAGGACCTGTTGTGCAGGTCTACTTTGATGGAAAAGGATTTAGCATAAAAGAGCGGTGCAGTTTAGGGTGCCGCATTCGACAATGGTCCGTGCTGCTGACTCGGAGGCCAGATCGGTGACCTGTTGGTAGAACTTGAAGTCGCTGTCGAAGTCACCTGACATTACCAGTATCTGTTCGCTCATTAGTGCATCTCCTTTCTGTTTTTACAGCGCGCCGATTACGGTGCGGGAAAAACAGTAGCATGGTCCTGATTTAACGCAAACTTGTTGTTATGACCTCATGTTGCAGTTACATATGGCTACAGACAAGTAACAGGTTATTGTCGGGCTTGATGTTAGAGGCTTTAATCATGTTTTAAAAAAAGCCGGCAACATCATGGAGTATCTATCGCAACGACCTCGATGGCGAGATCCCCCAGTGGTCGCCTCCATATCACTTCATCCCCCACCTTCGCCCCCAACAACGCGCGCCCCAGCGGCGAGCCCCAGTTGATCAAGCCACTGGCCGCATCGGCCTGGTCTTCACCCACTAACTGCACTCGCTGTTCGTGATCCTGTTCATCGACAAAGGTCACCCAATGCCCGATCCGCACTTGATCGGACGACGTCGGTGCAACGACCTGGGCGCTTTGCAGGCGCTGCTTGAAATAGCGCAGATCCCGTTCAAGGTCGGCGATCCGTTGTTTGTCCGCCAGATCCCCTCGGCTTGCCTGCTGGCCGTGCAACGCCTGCAATTCGGCGACCCGGGCCTGGAGTTGGGCAAGCCCGGTGGGCGTAACGTAATTGGGTTGCGCACTGACCTGACGTTCGACCGGCTGGTCGGCCTGGGCAGCGGCGTTGTCTTCGTTGACGAAAGCGCGGCTCATGGTGTTCTCCTCTATTGGAGTTTGGTCCATGGTCGCAGGCTTTTGGTTTCGACGAATGTCTATACGCGACTCACGGCGAGCGATAAGCCCGGCCGGCGTCCCGATCCTTTTCCTGTTGCCAGGCACGTTCGTGGTCATCCCAATGACGATCGCGGTAGGCATTGCGCTCCTCGCTTTCGCGCATCGCCTGGCACTGCCGGAAACCATCGCTCCAGCCTTCGGCGTAGCGTGGGTCCTTGAGGTACCGTGGTACGTCTTTCCTGAACTGACCGGTGATCACCCCCGCCGCTTGCCGACCACTGCTGCAACCGTCGTCGTAGCCGTCGGCGAACGCCGGTGGATAACCTCGGGCGATCAGGTCTTCATGAGTGGTTTCACAGCCACCGAGCAACATCACCATACCCAGTACCACTGCCGCGCGCCTCATTTGAGCCTTCCTGCCGTATCCACTTATACGAGAAGTCTAGAAGCGTATTCGTCAGGCCGATGTGAAAGCCCTGTGATTAATCCGTTTGTCTCTGTGCGCGTGCAGAACGGTGCCGGTCAATAGTGATACCACTTCACCTCGAGCATCACCTCGTTCTCCGGCGACGCCACGTGGCTGAACTCTCGCTGGGCACTCAAGCGCAGGCCGAGGTTGCGGGACAATTCCCACTGCTGGTTGAGGCTCAGGCTACGACGCACTTCGCCGTTGACGAAATAGTCGCCCTTGGCTTCCAGGCTCAAGTTGCCCAGAGGGTTTTTCCACAGCACGCCGCTGTTGAAACCGGCGGCCGGGGCGATGAACTGGGCGAAATCGTTGTTGTGCTCGACCCGCACCGTGCCCAGGGCGAAGCCCAGCACATCTTCGCCCAGCGCCCAGGTGCCGCCGGCGCCGCCGTTGACATGGCTGACCAAGGTTTCATCGTCGTGTTTGCCCGGCACCCGCTCCAGGCCGCCGGTAACCTGCCAGGACAGCGGTTGCAGCAGCTCGTTGCGTGGGGTCAGGGAGCGAATGGTCGCCAGATCCAGTTGCTGCACTTGCCAGTCATTGCCTTCGTACTGGCGCAGTTTCAATTGCAGGATTTCGATCTGTGCCCCCAGCGGGAAACTTTCGGCGTTGTCGTTGAGGTCGTGATAGGCCATGCGCAAGCCGTATTCACCGAACGCCCGGTCGCCCCGTGTGCCGAGGCCGGCCTGCCAGGTGCGCGATTGGTGACCGTCCTCGGGCAGGCCCGGTTGCGGGATGTCGAGTTCCGGCGCGGGGTTCTGGTTGATCGCCCGCAACAGCTCGAAGCTGCGCTGGGCCCGCTGCGGATCGCGTTCCTGGCCGTTGGCGCGATAGCGTTCCAGGCGATACGCCGCGTCGATGACCAGTGCCTGGCGTTCGCGGGGCAGCGCCTTGAATGCCGGTGCCTGCAGTTGCTGCTGATCGGCGCTGACGTTCAGTACCCATTGTTGTTCGTCAGCGCTGAGCGGTTCGGCGCGGCTGAGCAGTTCCCGTTCCCGGGACGGCCGGTACTGGATGCTTTCCACCAGGCCGGCTTCTTTCACCGCCTTGACGGTGTCGGTGGGAATCGCCGTCAGCGGGAATTGTTCGGTCAGGCGCAGGCTGGGGCGGGCCACTTGGAGCAATTCGAGCAGGCGATAGGAGCAGTTTTCGTCGAAAAAGAAATAGTCGAACTGAATCTGCTTGAGTTCCCAGACGTGCTCGACCATGCGCTCGGTTTCCGCCTGGCTCAGGTTGAGGCGGTATTCCCACAGGTCGCGGTTCTCCAGGCTACGGTACTCGGAGAGTTTTTCCTGGTACGGCACCAGGGCGAACAGGCCGGGATAGCCCCCCATCAGGCCCTTCCAGGCATAGAGGATGCTGTTGTCCGAGCCTTCGATGTAGGCGCCAAAGTTGATCGCGTAGCTGAGCAGGGCGGTCTTGTCGCTTTGCACATCGGCCTGGTCGATGCGCAACAGGGTGTGGCCGAACATCGAGGAGGGGCTGTTGAGGTACGCGGCGGGGAAAATCATCACTGCGCTGTGGGGCGACACGTCCTTGAACCATTGGGTGAAGTCGCTGCAATTGACCGTCGGCAGGTCCGTCAGGTTGAGCTGCGCCTTCAGCCAGCGGGTGCGCGCCGGGTACACGCACTGGGCATGTTGCTGGCCGGCGCTGGCCGGGCCATACAAGGCTTGCAGCGTGGCGGTCAGTTCACGGTCAGGATGTTCATTGCCATCGGGGGCGAGGAAGAATTTTTTGTCGCTGATATAGCTGCGCCAGCCGCCCAGCTTGGCGGTTTCGTAATGGCCCAGGGAGATCCAGAAGCGGTCATTGGCCAGTTGCTGCAAACGTTGAGGGTCGATATGGGGCGCGGCGGAAAGCGGGGCGCACACACAGAGCGCCAGCCAGGCAAGGCGTTTGAGCATAGTCGGCTACTTGGAAAGTCGAAAAAATAAAGACCGAAGGGGCCCCAAAAAGAAAACCCGCTCCCCGAGAGGAGCGAGTGGTGTCGAGCTTAAGCTTGAGTGGCGTACTTGGCCAGGCGAGGGTCGCTTTTCAATACGGCCAGGGTGTTGGTATGCACGTCTTCTGCGGTCACGTCAGCCTTGCTGAAGATCTGCTGGAAGTGCTCGTGGGTAACGGCGGAGAAGTGTGCGCGATCTTCCGGCGCTACGCCCAGTACCACGGCATAGGTGGTCAGCGCTTCGCCCTGACCCTTGGCCATGTCTTCGGACAGCTCGTTCATCATGCCATTCATGGCCAGCCAGGACTTGCCACCGTAGGTCAGTGCCGCGTTGGTCGAGCAGCCGTTGGTGCCGGAGGTCATGCCGAAGGTGGCGTTACCGGAAGTGCCGTTGGTGGTGGATGCCAGGAAGTGTGCCGGAGTGCCACGCTGACCTTCGAACAGCATGTTGCCCCAGCCGCAATCCGGGCCGCCCGGCGCCTGAGCCATGGCGTTGAGGGATACAGCGGTGAAGAGAGTACCGAGAAGAATCCGTTTCATAGCTATGTTCTCTTTATGTGCATACCAATGGACAGGGTCTGGCCCCTACAGCTGCCAGTGGGCCGGTTATTGTTCCAGCCGCGCACTTTGGAGTTTAGGCACGATCCCAGGGTTCCGTGACATTTTGCAAAAACTATCCTGCAAGTCCTTAATTTATCGAGCCCGGCCAGGGGTATGTCCCTGGACTATGCTTTGGCCTGAGACGCTCCTTGCCAGTCAGGTGCAGGCAGCGCCAGAATGCCGCTATCTGCCCCGCCTGATGTAAGGAAGCCCGATGCCTGATCCTGTTGCTGCCAGCTTGCGTCTAGCGCCCGAAGCGCTGACCCGTCCGTTTTCCGCTGAACAGTTCAGCTTCTCTACCACCAATGATCTGGAGCCCTTCCGCGGTGTGCTTGGCCAGGAACGTGCGGTCGAAGCCTTGCAGTTCGGCGTGGCCATGCCGCGCCCCGGTTACAACGTATTTGTCATGGGCGAGCCCGGCACCGGCCGGTTTTCCTTCGTCAAACGCTATCTCAAGGCCGAAGGCAAGCGCCTGCAGACCCCGGCGGACTGGGTCTACGTCAACAATTTCGATGAGCCCCGCGAGCCCCGTGCCCTGGAACTGCCGTCCGGCACGGCCGGTGCGTTCATCGGTGACATCAACGGCTTGATCGACAACCTGCTGGCGACCTTCCCGGCGGTGTTCGAGCACCCGTCCTACCAGCAGAAAAAAAGCGCCATCGACCGTGCTTTCAACCAGCGCTACGACCGGGCCCTGGATGTGATCGAGCGCCTGGCGCTGGAGAAGGATGTCGCGCTGTACCGTGACAGCAGCAACATCGCCTTCACGCCGATGAGCGAAGGCAAGGCCCTGGACGAGGCGGAATTCGCCCAGTTGCCGGAGGCCGAGCGCGAGCGTTTCCACGAGGACATCTCCGGCCTGGAAGAGCGCTTGAACGAAGAACTCGCCAGCCTGCCGCAATGGAAGCGCGAGTCCAGCAACCAGTTGCGCCAGCTCAACGAAGAAACCATCACCCTGGCCCTGCAACCGCTGCTGGCGCCGCTGTCGGAAAAGTATGCGGAGAACGCCGCGGTCTGTGGCTACCTGCAAGCCATGCAGGTCTATCTGCTCAAGACCGTGGTCGAGCAACTGGTGGACGATAGCAAGACCGACGCCATCGCCCGCAAGCTGCTGGAAGAGCAGTACGCGCCAAGCCTGGTGGTCGGGCATCCGTCCAGCGGTGGCGCGCCGGTGGTGTTCGAGCCGCACCCGACCTACGACAACCTGTTTGGCCGGATCGAGTACAGCACCGACCAGGGCGCGCTCTACACCACGTACCGACAGCTGCGTCCGGGTGCCTTGCACCGGGCCAATGGCGGTTTCCTGATCCTTGAAGCGGAAAAAATGCTTGGCGAGCCGTTCGTGTGGGATGCGCTCAAGCGCGCCCTGCAATCGCGCAAGCTGAAGATGGAGTCGCCCCTGGGTGAGCTGGGACGCCTGGCCACGGTGACCCTGACGCCGCAGCACATCCCGTTGCAGGTCAAGGTCGTGATCATCGGCGCCCGTCAGCTCTATTACGCCTTGCAGGACCTGGATCCGGACTTCCAGGAAATGTTTCGCGTGCTGGTGGATTTCGACGAAGACATCCCGATGGGCGACGAGAGCCTGGAGCAGTTCGCCCAGTTGCTCAAGACCCGCACTTCGGAAGAAGGCATGGCGCCGCTGACCGCCGATGCGGTGGCGCGCCTGGCGACCTACAGCGCCCGGCTGGCCGAACACCAGGGGCGCTTGTCGGCGCGCATTGGCGACCTGTTCCAACTGGTCAGCGAGGCGGACTTCATCCGCCAGCTGGCCGGTGACGAGATGACCGATGCCGGCCATATCGAACGTGCCCTCAAGGCCAAGGCCACCCGCACCGGACGCGTCTCGGCGCGGATCCTCGACGACATGTTGGCGGGGATCATCCTGATCGACACCGCAGGTGCGGCCGTGGGCAAATGCAACGGGCTGACGGTGCTGGAGGTCGGCGATTCGGCGTTCGGCGTGCCGGCGCGGATTTCCGCCACGGTGTACCCGGGCGGCAGCGGCATCGTCGACATCGAGCGGGAGGTCAACCTTGGCCAACCGATCCACTCCAAGGGCGTGATGATCCTCACCGGTTACCTGGGCAGCCGTTATGCCCAGGAATTCCCGCTGGCGATCTCGGCCAGCATCGCCCTGGAGCAATCTTACGGTTACGTGGACGGCGACAGTGCGTCCCTGGGCGAGGCGTGTACGCTGATCTCGGCCTTGTCGAAGACGCCGCTGAAGCAGTGCTTCGCCATCACCGGTTCGATCAACCAGTTCGGTGAAGTGCAGGCGGTGGGCGGGGTCAACGAGAAGATCGAAGGCTTCTTCCGCCTTTGCGAAGCCCGGGGGCTGACCGGTGAGCAAGGGGCGATCATTCCCCAGGCCAACGTCGCGACGCTGATGCTCGACGAGAAAGTGCTGGCCGCCGTGCGCGCCGGGCAGTTCCACGTCTATGCGGTGCGTCAGGCCGATGAAGCCCTGAGCCTGTTGGTGGGCGAGCCTGCCGGTGAGCCAGATGAAAACGGCGAGTTCCCGGAGGGCAGCGTCAACGCCCGGGTGGTGGAGCGGCTGCGGGTGATCGCGGAAATGATCAGCGAAGACGACATCAAGGAAGCGGAAAAGGAACTGGCGCAGCAGGCCTTGGCGGAGGCCAAGCCGGCCTGATTGCGGCGTTTCCATGTGGGACCCTGTGGGAGCGAGCTTGCTCGCGATAGCGGAGTTTCAGTCACTCATCAGTCGACTGTCACACTGCTATCGCGAGCAAGCTCGCTCCCACAATTTTTGAGTTGCTTCAAAAAAAAACGTCGCCACTTTGGCGTCAATATTCACACTATGACCGCTCGGCGCATTCTGGTCTCCAAAACCCATGGGACCGGAACTTTTCTTCTATCCTCAGCTCAAGGATAACGAGAGTCATCATTGGATCGAAACAGCCTCTTCCCGAGACTGAATACCGGATCTACCGAGGGGCGCCGCCATGTCGCGCAACCTTTGCCTCACTCGTCAATGCCTGGGCCTTGTCACCCGTATCGAATGCGCCATCCGCCCCCTGGCGGGAGATACCGGTATGTGGACCTTGCTCTTCGCCGCCGGAATGGCTGGCGAACAACCCTCCGCCATCAAGGCCCAGGGGCCATTTCCCGGCCCGACTGCCGCCGAATCCATCCTCGACACCATTGTGCAGAGCCTGACCTTGCACGGTTATGAGCTGGCCGACGATCCGCAGATCTGGTCCTTGCACATGCAGGCCCAACTGCGTGAAATCAATGGAGGCCGTTGTCGCAATGTCGGCGGCTTCGAGTTTCGTCCGCTGCATTGAAGGCCGTCGCCGCACGGGCACTCGCAGAAAAATTTTGACACAAGAGCAGGGACCAGGGATGGCCCCGGCATTTGTGGGGCAAGTCGTGGCTGATATACTCGCCGCGATTTTTCAGCCCAGGTGTGAGACTCAATGGAACGCTTTATCGAAAATGCAATGTACGCCTCCCGCTGGCTGCTGGCGCCGATCTATTTCGGGCTGTCCCTGGGCTTGCTGGCCTTGGCGCTGAAATTCTTCCAGGAAGTGTTTCACGTCATCCCCAATGTGTTCGCCATGGCCGAGTCCGAGCTGATCCTGGTGCTGCTGTCGCTGATCGACATGGCGCTGGTGGGCGGCCTGCTGGTGATGGTGATGATTTCCGGCTACGAGAACTTCGTTTCGCAACTGGACATCGATTCCGACAAGGAAAAGCTCAACTGGCTGGGCACCATGGACTCTTCATCGCTGAAGATGAAAGTCGCCGCCTCGATCGTGGCGATTTCCTCCATCCACTTGTTGCGCATTTTCATGGACGCCAAGAACGTCGATCCCGAGCACTTGATGTGGTACGTGATCATCCATATGACCTTCGTGGTCTCGGCCTTTGCCATGGGTTACCTGGACAAGCTGACCAAGCACTGAGGCCCGTTCCTCGCGCTGGCGCAACGCCCGTCTGGCGAACTGCAGGCGGGCGTTGTCGTTTCTGGCGGGTTGCTTTGACGTGAGGGCTCGTCACCCGCCGTGGCATCTGTGCTAGTCTGCTCGCCCTTTTGGTTCCGGGCGCTCCGGGAGGCGCTGTGTCACACACGGCCACTCTCGAGCCGTCCGCACAGCGGAGCAGCATCATGTCCGAAGTTAACCTGTCCACCGACGAAACCCGCGTCAGCTACGGCATTGGCCGTCAGTTGGGCGACCAACTGCGCGACAACCCGCCGCCGGGTGTCAGCCTGGACGCGATCCTGGCCGGCCTGACCGACGCGTTCGCCGGCAAGCCAAGCCGCGTGGGCCAGGACGAGATGTCCGCCAGCTTCAAGGTCATTCGTGAAATCATGCAGGCCGAAGCAGCCGCCAAGGCTGAAGCCGCTGCGGGTGAAGGGCGTGCGTTCCTGGCGGAAAACGCCAAGCGCGAAGGCATCACCACCCTGGCTTCCGGCCTGCAGTTCGAAGTGCTGACCCAGGGTGAAGGCGCCAAGCCGACCCGTGAGGACCAGGTACGTACCCACTACCACGGTACCCTGATCGACGGCACTGTGTTCGACAGCTCCTACGATCGTGGCCAGCCAGCCGAATTCCCGGTAGGCGGCGTGATCCCAGGCTGGACCGAAGCACTGCAGCTGATGAATGCCGGCAGCAAATGGCGCCTGTACGTGCCGAGCGAACTGGCTTACGGCGCTCAAGGCGTTGGCAGCATTCCGCCACACAGCGTGCTGGTGTTCGACGTCGAGCTGTTGGACGTGCTGTAAGACCCTGTCCGGTTTTACCGCCGGACAAAAAACTGTGGGAGCGAGCTTGCTCGCGAAAGCGGACAGTCAGTCGACATTCTCGTTACTGACACACCGCCATCGCGAGCAAGCTCGCTCCCACAGGGTTCGCCTGCTTCATCCGTGGAATCTGCCGCTGAAATCACCCGTAGGGCGCAACGCCCGGGCATAGCAGAACAGGAACAGATTGCGCACCAGCTCCTTGAGCACCAGCGGCTCACTGGAATTGAGGCTGTTGAGGTCCAGGTCTCCTTGGTCCTGCAGCTCGTTCAAGGCTTCTTCTTCAAGCACCGCACAGACTTCCCCGGTTTCCCGATGCAGGATCCTGAGGTAGGGATGTGGGCGGTCCAGCCAGGCATCGATCAAATAAGTCATGGTTCTCATCTCCTTGATGGATTCGATGAGAATAATTCTTATTCGCTAAATAGCAAGTCTCTATTGGCGTTGCGATTGTTTTTCTGACGATGGGTTGTGCTAGCTCAAGGCGGCTGGCACTTGGCTAACGCCCGGGAAATGGGACTCAAGCGGGGAGGGTGAAACTCCATCCCACACGCGGGGCATGGGATGGAATGCAGCCGAATCAGACTTTTCTGACGAACTCGGATTTGAGTTTCATCGGGCCGATGCCGTCGATCTTGCAATCGATATCGTGGTCGCCATCGCACAGGCGGATGTTCTTGACCTTGGTGCCGACCTTGACCACCAGCGAGGTGCCCTTGACCTTGAGGTCCTTGATCACGGTGATGGTGTCGCCGTCCTGCAAGACATTGCCGACCGAATCTTTCTTCACGGTGTCGTCGGACGCCGCTTCAGCTTCGCCGCTGGCGGACCATTCGTGGGCACACTCCGGGCAGACCAGCTGGGTGCCGTCTTCGTAGGTGTATTCGGAATTGCATTTCGGGCAGGGAGGCAACGTGCTCACTAAGGTTCCTTGGTGTCAGGAGGGCAAAAGGGCGCACATTATATAGGGTTTTAGGCCGCAGAGGGCAGGGCGGTGAAAAACCCTTGCGGGAGCGAGCTTGCTCGCGATAGCGCTGGATCAGCAAACATTGGCGCTGATTGACACACCGCTATCGCGAGCAAGCTCGCTCCCACAGGTTTCCCACAGGGTTTAATGCAATCAGTGAGTACGGGCCACCGCAAACTCGCTCAATTCCACCAGCGCATCGCGGTATTCGCTGGGCGGCAGGGCATCGAGGCATTTGATCGCGCGGGCGACGTAGTCCCGGGCCAGTTTCGCGGTGTACTCCAGCGAGCCGGAAGCTTCGACCGCGATACGGATGCTTTCCAGGTCTTCGATCCCGCCTTTCTGGATCGCCTGGCGTACCAGCGCCGCCTGCTCTGGCGTGCCTTCGCGCATGGTGTAGATCAGCGGCAGGGTCGGCTTGCCTTCGGCCAGGTCGTCACCGACGTTCTTGCCCAGGGTCTCGGCATCGCCCTTGTAGTCGAGCAGGTCGTCCACCAACTGGAAGGCCACGCCCAGGTGATCGCCGAACGTGCGCAATGCTTCGCTCTGCTCGGTACTGGCGCCGGCCAGGGCAGCGGCGCTGTGGGTCGAGGCCTCGAAGAGCATTGCGGTCTTGCCGCGAATGACTTCCATGTAGGTCTCTTCCGTGGTGCTGGCATCGCGTACCTTGGACAACTGCAGCACTTCGCCTTCGGCGATGATGCGCGTGGCCTGGGACAGGATCTTCATCACCGGCATCGAGCCCAGCTCGACCATCATTTCGAACGAGCGCGAATACAGGAAGTCGCCCACCAGCACGCTCGGGGCATTGCCCCACATGGCGTTGGCGGTCGAACGGCCACGGCGCATGCCGGACATGTCGACCACGTCGTCGTGCAGCAGGGTCGCGGTGTGCAGGAATTCGATGGTAGCGGCCAGCAGGCGCATGTCGTCGCCTTCGCGACCCAGGGCCTTGCCGCACAGCAGTACCAATAAAGGACGCAGGCGTTTACCGCCCGCCGAAGTGATGTAGTCGCCGATTTTCGATACCAGAGGCACGCGGGAAGTCAGCTGCTTCTTGATGATGCCGTCGACGGCGTTAAAATCGTCCGCCACCGCGCGGTAGAAAGCTTGGGGTTGCATCAGCGACAGGTGCTCCAGAAGGGTTGCGCGGCATGCTAGGACCCCCACCCAGGCCTGTCAAGGCACGATGGACGGCTACTTGCAAGGCTCGAACAGCTTGCGTACAATCGCGCACCCTGAACTTCCTGGGCAGCACCTGCCTTACGCAATTGCATCCGGGCCTTCCAGCCCATGCAGCCATGCCAGCCAATACCTCTTCTTATAAAGCGCTGGGTGAGCAGGATTATCGGAGAAATACCATGTCGTACGCAGTAATTGTTACTGGTGGCAAGCAATACAAGGTCGCCCCAGGTGAATACCTGAAGATCGAAAAACTGGAAATCGCTACCGGCGAATCCGTGACTTTTGATCGCGTTCTGTTGGTCGCCAATGGCGATGACGTGAATATCGGCGCTCCAGTCGTTGCTGGCGCTACCGTTGTGGCTGAAGTGATCTCCCAAGGTCGTCACGATAAAGTCCGCATCATCAAGTTCCGTCGTCGTAAGCACCACATGAAGCGCATGGGCCACCGCCAGTGGTACACCGAGATCAAAATCACCGGTATTCAGGCTTAATTTCAGCCTAATTCCTCACTAGGAGAATTGAACTCATGGCACACAAAAAAGCTGGTGGTAGTACCCGTAACGGTCGCGACTCAGAAGCCAAACGCCTTGGCGTGAAGATGTATGGCGGCCAGGCTATCAAAGCAGGCAACATCATCGTGCGTCAGCGCGGCACCCAATTCCACGCTGGCTACGGCGTGGGCATGGGTAAAGATCACACCCTCTTCGCTAAAGTCGAAGGCGTGATCAAGTTCGAAGTAAAAGGCGCCTTCGGTCGTCGTTACGTAAGCGTTATCGCAGCTTAATTGCGAGACCGCTGGAAAAGCCCTGTCTTGCGACGGGGCTTTTTCGTTTGTGGGGTGAGTCTCTTGCAAAACTGTTTGTATGGGCTGTCGGCGCTGCGGTTGGGGCGTGTCATCAGGTCGCTGCGCTCATTTTTGCAAGAGTCTTATGTCTTGTTTTTTTGGCTCGTCCGTATGGCGAGAGGCGTGTGTCATGAAGTTTGTTGATGAAGTATCGATTCGAGTGAAGGCCGGCGACGGCGGCAATGGTTGCATGAGTTTCCGTCGGGAAAAATTCATTGAAAACGGCGGCCCGAACGGCGGTGACGGGGGTGACGGCGGCTCGATCTACATGCTCGCCGACGAAAACCTCAACACCCTGGTGGACTACCGTTACACCCGGCACTTCGATGCCGAGCGTGGCTCCAACGGCGGCAGCACCGACTGCACCGGCAAGAAGGGCGAAGACCTGATCCTGCGTGTGCCAGTCGGTACCACAGTGATCGATTCGGCCACCCAGGAAGTGATCGGCGACCTGACCAAGGCCGGCCAGCGTCTGCTGGTCGCCCATGGCGGCTGGCACGGCCTGGGCAACACCCGCTTCAAGTCCAGCACCAACCGCGCGCCGCGCCAGACCACGCCAGGCAAGCCCGGCGAGCAGCGTGACCTGAAGCTGGAAATGAAAGTGTTGGCCGATGTGGGCCTGCTGGGCCTGCCGAACGCCGGTAAAAGTACCTTCATTCGTTCGGTGTCGGCGGCCAAGCCGAAAGTGGCCGATTACCCGTTCACCACCCTGGTGCCGAACCTGGGCGTGGTCAGCGTCGACCGCTGGAAGAGTTTCGTGATCGCCGACATTCCAGGGCTGATCGAAGGGGCTTCCGAGGGCGCGGGCCTGGGGATTCGTTTCCTCAAGCACTTGTCCCGTACCCGCCTGTTGCTGCACCTCGTCGACATGGCGCCGCTGGATGAAACCGACGCCGCCGAGGCTGCCGAAGTCATCGTCAACGAGCTGACCAAGTTCAGCCCGGCCCTGGCCGAGCGTGATCGTTGGCTGGTGCTGAACAAGTGCGACCAGATCCTCGAAGAAGAACATGAGGAGCGGGTCAAGGAAATCGTCGACCGCCTGGAGTGGGAGGGTCCGGTCTATGTGATCTCGGCCATCGCCAAAGAAGGCACCGAGCGCCTGTGCCACGACATCATGCGTTACCTGGAAGATCGTGCCGACCGCCTGGCCAACGATCCGGCCTACAAGGAAGAACTGGCCGAGCTCGACCAGCGCATCGAAGACGAGGCCCGTGCCCAGCTGCAGGCACTGGACGACCAGCGCGCCCTGCGTCGCAGTGGCGTCAAGTCGGTCCATGACATCGGTGACGACGATTGGGACGAAGAAGATGTGGATGATGAAGACGGTCCGGAAATCATCTACGTGCGCGACTGATCTTGTGCTGGCGTGAAGCCAGGACCTATGGGAGCCCTGTGGGAGCGAGCTTGCTTGCGAAAGCGGTCTGTCAGTTGACATGGTCGTTAGCTGACACGCCGCTATCGCGAGCAAGCTCGCTCCCACAGGTTCAAGTGTTTCAGCGCAGTGTTATCATCGCCGGCAAGCCGGTTCCCAAGGCGCCGCTCATTCGAGCGGCGTTTTGGTATCTGTAAAACGCAAATACGAATAATCCCATGGGCGGCGCTGGGTCGCGCCGTTCGCTGGCAAAGGTTGAAGATGATGCGGAGCAAGGTGACGGGTGCGCGGCGCTGGGTCGTGAAGATCGGTAGCGCACTGCTGACGGCGGATGGCAAGGGGCTGGATCGCCAGGCAATGGCGGTGTGGGTCGAACAGATGGTGGCCTTGCATGAGGCTGGCGTCGAGTTGGTGTTGGTCTCTTCGGGGGCTGTGGCAGCCGGTATGAGCCGTTTGGGCTGGACGTCGCGACCCAGCGCGATGCATGAGCTGCAGGCGGCCGCCGCCATCGGCCAGATGGGCCTGGTGCAGGCTTGGGAGTCGAGCTTTGCCGAGCACGGTCGCCATACGGCGCAGATCCTGCTGACCCACGACGACCTGTCCGACCGCAAGCGCTACCTCAATGCCCGCAGTACCTTGCGGGCGCTGGTGGAGCTGAAGGTCATCCCGGTGATCAACGAGAACGACACGGTGGTCACCGACGAGATCCGTTTCGGCGATAACGACACCCTGGCCGCGCTGGTGGCGAACCTGGTGGAGGCGGACCTGTTGGTGATCCTCACGGATCGCGACGGTATGTTCGATGCCGATCCGCGCAATAACCCCGATGCCAAGCTGATCTACGAAGCCCGTGCCGACGACCCGGCGCTGGACGCGGTGGCGGGTGGCACAGGCGGTGCGCTGGGGCGTGGCGGCATGCAGACCAAGCTGCGTGCGGCACGTCTGGCGGCGCGCTCCGGGGCTCACACCATCATTGTCGGCGGCCGGCTGGAGCGGGTGCTGGATCGTCTGAAGGCGGGCGAGCGCATCGGCACCTTGCTGTCCCCTGAGCGCGGCATGCTGGCGGCACGCAAGCAGTGGCTGGCCGGGCACCTGCAAACCCGTGGCACGCTGGTGCTGGATGCGGGTGCCGTGACGGCGTTGTCCCAGGGCAACAAAAGCCTGCTGCCGGTGGGTGTGAAGCTGGTCCAGGGCAGTTTCCGTCGCGGCGAAATGGTCGTGTGCGTGGCGCCGGACGGTCGCGAGATCGCCCGTGGCCTGGCCAACTACAGCGCCCTGGAAGCGCAGAAAATCATCGGTCAATCGTCTGATGCGATTGTCGGTCTGTTGGGTTATATGGCGGAGCCTGAACTGGTCCACCGTGACAACCTGATCCTCGTCTAAGGAAAAATCATGGGTTTGGCAAAAGGATTGATCGGCTTGCTACTGGCGGTGCCGCTGCTGGCGTCGGCCGAGGAAATTGGCCAGGTGTCGACGGTATTCAAGTTTGTCGGGCCGAACGACCGGATCGTGGTCGAGGCATTCGATGATCCCAAGGTCGATGGCGTGACCTGTTACCTGTCGCGGGCCAAGACCGGCGGTGTAAAAGGCGGCCTGGGCCTGGCCGAGGATCGCGCCGAGGCGTCCATCGCCTGTCGCCAGGTCGGGCCCATCAGCTTCAAGGGTGAGCTCAAGGATGGCGAGGAGGTGTTCCGCGAGCGCACTTCGCTGGTGTTCAAGACCATGCAAGTGGTGCGTTTTCTCGACAAGAAGCGCAATACGCTGGTGTACCTGGTCTACAGCGACCGCGTGATCGAGGGCAGCCCGCAGAATGCAGTGACGGCTATCCCGATCTTGCCGTGGGCTCGTGCTCAATAAGCGGCATATAGCCCTGTGGGAGCGAGCTTGCTCGCGATGGCGGTGCGTCAGTAACAACGATTTGTCTGATGCTCCGCCATCGCGAGCAAGCTCGCTCCCACAATGTTCTGAATGAAGAATCCCGGGCAATAAAAAACCGACCCTGAGGTCGGTTTTTTAACGAGCGCGTCGCTTAGGCAGCAGCGGCAACGTTCAGGGCCTTTACGTGGCCATTCAGGCGGCTCTTATGGCGAGCAGCCTTGTTCTTGTGGATGATGCCTTTATCGGCCATACGGTCGATAACTGGCACAGCCAGAACGTAAGCAGCTTGAGCTTTTTCAGCGTCTTTTGCGTCGATGGCCTTGACTACGTTCTTGATGTAGGTACGGACCATGGAACGCAGGCTGGCGTTGTGGCTGCGACGCTTCTCAGCCTGTTTTGCACGTTTTTTGGCGGAAGGTGTGTTGGCCACCGTCGAGCTCCTCGAAAGACTTTTTGGGAAATAGCAAACAAAATAGGCCGCGAATCATGCCGATGAGTTGAAGTCTTGTCAAGGGCGGGTGACGCGTTCCGCTGAATGGCAGGTGCTGCGCACCGAAGGATTTCTTTCCGGCGTGCGACCTGTAAACTCGCGGGCTTTGGCTCTGCACTGTTTAGCGGCGCGGAGTATCGCACAAGTGGGCGCGTTGTTCGCCTGCTGTTTATCGACAGGCAAAAACTCTTTTCATGAATCTGCTCAAATCGTTGGCCGCCGTCAGCTCTATCACGATGCTTTCCCGCATCCTGGGGTTCGTTCGCGATACGCTGATCGCACGGATATTCGGCGCCGGGATGGCGACGGACGCCTTCTTCATCGCCTTCAAGCTGCCCAACCTGCTGCGGCGGATCTTCGCCGAAGGCGCCTTTTCCCAGGCCTTCGTGCCGATCCTGGCGGAATATAAAAGCCAGAAAGGCGATGAGGCAACCCGTACATTCATTGCCTACGTCACCGGTCTGCTGACCTTGGTGCTGGCGCTGGTCACGGCCGCCGGCATGCTCGCCGCGCCCTGGGTGATCTGGGCCACGGCGCCGGGCTTCACCGACACCCCGGAAAAATTCCAGCTCACCGCGGACCTGCTGCGGGTGACCTTTCCTTATATATTGCTGATTTCCCTGTCGTCCCTGGCCGGGGCGATCCTCAACACCTGGAACCGCTTTTCCGTGCCGGCCTTTGTGCCGACCTTGCTCAACGTCAGCATGATCGTCTTCGCCGTGTTCCTGACACCGTACTTCGACCCACCGGTGATGGCCCTGGGCTGGGCGGTGCTGGTGGGTGGCCTGGCGCAACTGCTCTATCAACTGCCGCACCTGAAAAAGATCGGCATGCTGGTGCTGCCGCGCCTGAACCTGCGCGACAGCGGCGTGTGGCGGGTGATGAAGCAGATGCTGCCGGCGATCCTGGGGGTATCGGTGAGCCAGATTTCCCTGATCATCAACACCATCTTTGCCTCGTTCCTGGTGGCCGGCTCGGTGTCGTGGATGTACTACGCCGACCGCCTGATGGAGTTGCCGTCCGGCGTGCTGGGCGTGGCCCTGGGCACGATCCTGCTGCCCACCCTGGCCAAGACCTACGCCAGCCAGGACCGCCACGAATACTCGCGAATTCTCGATTGGGGCCTGCGCCTGTGCTTTGTGCTGGTGCTGCCGTGTTCCCTGGCGCTGGGGATCCTGGCCGAGCCGTTGACCGTCTCGTTGTTCCAGTACGGCCAGTTCAATGCGTTCGACGCCTCGATGACCCAGCGTGCGCTGATCGCTTACTCGGTGGGTTTGCTCGGGATTATCGTGATCAAGGTGCTGGCGCCAGGGTTCTACGCCCAGCAGAACATCCGCACGCCAGTGAAGATCGCCATTTTCACCCTGGTGATGACCCAGTTGTTCAACCTGTTGCTGATCGGTCCGTTGGCTCATGCCGGCCTGGCCCTGGCTATCAGTGCCGGCGCTTGCCTCAACGCCGGTCTGCTGTTTTATCAACTGCGCAAGCAAAAGATGTATCAGCCGCAGCCGGGCTGGGGCAAGTTCGGCCTCAAGTTGCTGGTGGCCGTGGCCGTGATGTCGGCGGTCCTGCTGGGGGCGATGCATTTCATGCCAGCCTGGGGCGAGGGGCAGATGCTCGAGCGTTTCCTGCGCCTGGGGGGGCTGGTGGTTGCCGGTGTGGTGGCGTATTTCGGTATGTTGCTGCTGATGGGCTTCCGCCTGCGCGACTTCAATCGCAAGGCCTTGAGCTGAGGGCGAGCCCTCGATAATCCCGGGCCGGGCAGCGGTTTTGTCGGTTCGATCACTTTGGGGTGCGGTGTTGCCTGTCGTCGGCCGCCGGGTGTGGTTATAATCGGCCACTTTATGAGCAAGAAGCGCGTTATGCAGCTGGTTCGAGGCCTCCACAACCTGCGCCCCCAGCATCGGGGCTGTGTCGCCACTATTGGCAACTTTGACGGTGTTCACCGTGGCCACCAGGCTATCCTGGCGCGACTGCGCGAGCGTGCGCTGGAGTTGGGCGTGCCCAGCTGCGTGGTGATTTTCGAGCCGCAGCCACGGGAGTTTTTCGCCCCGGACACCGCCCCGGCCCGTCTGGCCCGGTTGCGGGACAAACTGCAACTGCTGGCCGCCGAAGGTGTCGACCGGGTCCTATGCCTGGCCTTCAACCAGCGCCTGAGCAAGCTCAGTGCCGCCGAGTTCGTCGATACCATCCTGGTGGACGGTCTCGATGTGAAGCATCTGGAAGTCGGCGATGATTTCCGTTTCGGCTGTGATCGGTCCGGGGATTTCGATTACCTGCAACAGGCAGGTATCGTCCAGGGTTTCACCGTCGAAGCGGCGCAGACCGTCGAGATGGATGGCTTGCGCGTCAGCAGTACCCAGGTCCGTAATGCCCTGGCGGCGGCTGATTTCGCATTGGCCGAGCGCTTGCTCGGCCGGCCGTACCGGATTGCCGGGCGGATCCTGCACGGGCAGAAGTTGGCGCGCCAATTGGGCACGCCGACGGCCAACGTGCAGCTCAAGCGTCGTCGCGTGCCGCTGACCGGGGTGTTCCTGGTGAGTGTCGAGATCGACGGCAAGACCTGGCCCGGCGTCGCCAACATCGGCGTGCGCCCCACGGTCCAGGGCGATGGCAAGGCCCACCTTGAAGTACATGTTCTGGATTTTGCCGGCGATCTGTATGACCGGCGTTTGACGGTGGTTTTCCACCATAAGCTGCGTGAAGAGCAGCGTTTTGCCTCTCTGGAGGCGCTCAAGACGGCGATCCATGCAGATATCGCCGCCGCCCGTGCCCTTGTCGCAACCAGCGCCAATCGCTAATGAAGAGCCTTAAATGACCGACTATAAAGCCACGCTAAACCTTCCGGACACCGCCTTCCCAATGAAGGCCGGCCTGCCTCAGCGCGAACCACAGATTCTGCAGCGTTGGGACAGCATTGGCCTGTACGGAAAGTTGCGCGAAATTGGCAAGGATCGTCCGAAGTTCGTCCTGCACGACGGCCCTCCGTACGCCAACGGCACCATCCACATCGGTCACGCGCTGAACAAGATTCTCAAGGACATGATCATCCGCTCCAAGACCCTGTCGGGTTTTGATGCGCCGTATGTCCCGGGCTGGGACTGCCATGGCCTGCCGATCGAGCACAAGGTCGAAGTGACCCACGGCAAGAACCTGGGCGCGGACAAGACCCGCGAGCTGTGCCGTGCCTACGCCACCGAGCAGATCGAAGGGCAGAAGTCCGAATTCATTCGCCTCGGCGTGCTGGGCGACTTCGCCAACCCGTACAAGACCATGGACTTCAAGAACGAAGCCGGCGAAATCCGTGCCCTGGCGAAAATCGTCGAGGGTGGTTTCGTGTTCAAGGGCCTCAAGCCGGTGAACTGGTGCTTCGATTGCGGTTCGGCCCTGGCCGAGGCGGAAGTCGAGTACGAGAACAAGAAGTCCTCGACCATCGACGTCGCGTTCCCGATCGCCGATGAAGACAAGCTTGCCGCCGCGTTCGGCCTGGGCAAGCTGGCCAAGCCGGCGTCGATCGTGATCTGGACCACCACCCCGTGGACCATCCCGGCCAACCAGGCGCTGAACGTCCACCCGGAATTCACCTACGCCCTGGTGGACGTTGGCGACAAGCTGCTGGTGCTGGCCGAAGAACTGGTCGAAGCCTGCCTGGCCCGCTACAACCTCGAAGGTTCGGTGGTTGCCACCGCCCCGGGGTCGGCGCTGGAACTGATCAATTTCCGTCATCCGTTCTATGACCGCCTGTCGCCGGTGTACCTGGCCGACTACGTGGAGCTGGGTGCGGGCACTGGCGTGGTTCACTCCGCGCCGGCCTATGGCGTCGACGACTTCGTGACCTGCAAGAAGTACGGCATGGTCAACGACGACATCCTCAACCCGGTGCAGAGCAATGGCGTGTACGCGCCGTCGCTGGAGTTCTTCGGCGGCCAGTTCATCTGGAAAGCCAACCCGGTCATCGTCGACAAGCTGAGCGAAGTCGGCGCGCTGCTGCACACCACCGTCATCGAACACAGCTACATGCACTGCTGGCGCCACAAGACCCCGCTGATCTACCGCGCCACCGCGCAGTGGTTCATCGGCATGGACAAGCAGCCCACCAGCGGCGACACCCTGCGCCAGCGTTCGCTCAAGGCCATCGAAGAGACCCAGTTCGTACCAGCCTGGGGCCAGGCGCGCCTGCACTCGATGATCGCCAATCGTCCGGACTGGTGCATCTCCCGCCAGCGCAACTGGGGCGTACCGATCCCGTTCTTCCTGAACAAGGAAAGCGGCGAGTTGCACCCGCGCACCGTCGAACTGATGGAAGTCGTGGCCAAGCGCGTCGAAGCCGAAGGCATCGAAGCCTGGTTCAAGCTCGATGCCGCTGAGCTGTTGGGGGACGAAGCACCGCTGTACGACAAGATCAGCGACACCCTGGACGTCTGGTTCGACTCCGGCACCACCCACTGGCACGTGCTGCGTGGTTCGCACCCAATGGGCCATGAGAGCGGTCCGCGCGCCGACCTGTACCTGGAAGGTTCGGACCAACACCGTGGCTGGTTCCACTCGTCGTTGCTGACTGGTTGCGCCATCGACAACCACGCGCCATACCGCGAGCTGCTGACCCACGGTTTCACCGTCGACGAGTCCGGCCGCAAGATGTCCAAGTCCCTGGGCAACGTGATCGCGCCGCAGAAGGTCAACGACACCCTGGGCGCCGACATCATGCGCCTGTGGGTGGCCTCCACCGACTACTCCGGCGAGATGGCCGTTTCCGAGCAGATCCTGCAGCGCAGCGCGGACGCCTACCGGCGGATCCGCAACACCGCGCGCTTCCTGCTCTCGAACCTGACCGGCTTCAACCCGGCCACCGACCTGCTGCCGGCCGAAGAAATGCTTGCGCTGGACCGTTGGGCCGTGGACCGTACCCTGTTGCTGCAACGCGAATTGCAGGAGCACTACGGCGAATACCGCTTCTGGAATGTCTACTCCAAGATCCACAACTTCTGCGTGCAGGAGCTCGGTGGTTTCTACCTCGACATCATCAAGGACCGCCAGTACACCACCGGCGCCAACAGCAAGGCCCGTCGTTCGTGCCAGACCGCGCTGTTCCACATCAGCGAAGCGCTGGTGCGCTGGATCGCGCCGATCCTGGCGTTCACCGCCGACGAGCTGTGGCAATACCTGCCGGGCGAGCGTAACGAGTCGGTGATGCTCAATACCTGGTACGAAGGCCTGACCGAATTGCCCCAGGGCTTCGAACTGGACCGTGCCTATTGGGACCGGATCATGGCGGTCAAGACCGCGGTCAACAAGGAAATGGAGATCCAGCGCGCGGCCAAGGCCGTTGGTGGCAACCTGCAGGCCGAAGTGACCCTCTACGCTGAAGAAGCCCTTGGCGGCGACCTGGCCAAGCTGGGCAACGAGCTGCGCTTCGTGCTGATCACCTCCACTGCCAGTGTCGCGCCGTTGGTGCAGGCGCCGGCCGATGCGGTGACCACCGAAGTCAGCGGCTTGAAGCTCAAGATCGTCAAATCGAACCACACCAAGTGCGCCCGCTGCTGGCACTGCCGCGAAGACGTCGGCGTGAACCCGGAGCATCCGGAAATCTGCGGTCGTTGCGTCGACAACATCAGCGGTGCTGGCGAGGTTCGCCACTATGCCTAACGCAGCGGGCCGTTTCGGACGGCTGGGCTGGCTCTGGTTGAGCGTGCTGGTACTGGTCATCGACCAGGCCAGCAAGTTCTACTTTGAAAGCTCATTGACCCTGTACCAGCAGATCGTGATCATCCCTGATTACTTCAGCTGGACCCTGGCCTACAACACCGGGGCGGCGTTCAGTTTCCTGGCAGACAGTTCCGGCTGGCAGCGCTGGCTGTTCGCCCTGATTGCCGTGGTGGTCAGCGCCGTGCTGGTGGTCTGGCTCAAGCGCCTGGGGCGCAATGAGACCTGGCTGGCCGTGGCGCTGGCCTTGGTGCTGGGTGGTGCGTTGGGCAATCTCTATGACCGCATCGCCCTGGGTCACGTCATCGACTTCATCCTGGTGCATTGGCAGAACCGCTGGTATTTCCCGGCGTTCAACTTTGCCGACAGTGCCATCAGCGTGGGCGCCGTGATGCTCGCCCTGGACATGTTCAAGAGCAAGAAAACCGGAGAAGCCGTCCATGACTGAGCAGCGTATCGCTCAAAACACCGAAGTGAAGCTTCACTTCGCCCTGCACCTGGAAAACGGCGACACCGTCGACAGCACCTTCGACAAGGCCCCGGCGGTGTTCAAGGTCGGTGATGGCAACCTACTGCCAGGCTTCGAAGCGGCGATCCTCGGTTTCAAGGCCGGCGACAAGCGCACCGTGGTCGTGCCACCGGAAAACGCCTTTGGTCAGCCCAACCCGCAAAACGTGCAGACCATGCCACGCTCCCAGTTCCAGGACATGGAGCTGTCCGAGGGGCTGCTGGTGATCTTCAACGACGCGGCCAATACCGAGCTGCCGGGTGTGGTGAAGGCGTTCGATGACGCCCAGGTGACCGTGGACTTCAACCATCCGCTGGCGGGCAAGACCTTGAACTTCGAAGTGGAAATCCTCGACGTCAAGGCGGTTTGAGATTTAACAGGCAGTTCCTGCTGCCAACCGATTCACTGTGGGAGCGAGCTTGCTCGCGATGACGGAGTCACTTTCAATACAGGGGTGACAGACTCACCGCCATCGCGAGCAAGCTCGCTCCCACATGGGATTTCCTTGTTTTCGGGCCTTTCGCTCGATCAACAGGCAGGCATTCAATTTCTTGCGCGCAAGACACGAGGCACAGCATGCAAATCAAACTCGCCAACCCCCGTGGTTTCTGCGCCGGAGTGGACCGGGCGATCGAAATCGTCAACCGCGCCCTGGAAGTCTTCGGGCCGCCGATCTACGTGCGCCACGAAGTGGTCCACAACAAATTCGTCGTCGAGGACCTGCGCAGCCGCGGGGCCATTTTCGTCGAGGAACTGGACCAGGTGCCGGACGACGTCATCGTGATCTTCAGTGCCCACGGGGTTTCCCAGGCCGTGCGCAGCGAAGCCGCCGGCCGGGGCCTGAAGGTATTCGACGCGACGTGCCCATTGGTGACCAAGGTGCACATCGAAGTGGCGCGCTACAGCCGTGACGGTCGCGAGTGCATCCTGATCGGCCATGAAGGCCATCCGGAAGTCGAAGGCACCATGGGCCAATACGATGCCAGCAACGGCGGTGCGATCTACCTGGTCGAAGACGAGGATGACGTTGCGGCCTTGCAGGTACGCAACCCCGATAGCCTGGCGTTCGTGACCCAGACGACCCTGTCCATGGACGACACCAGCCGTGTGATCGACGCCCTGCGCGCGCGCTTTCCGGCCATCGGCGGCCCACGCAAGGATGACATCTGCTACGCCACCCAGAACCGTCAGGATGCGGTCAAGCAACTGGCCAACGAATGCGATGTGGTGCTGGTGGTCGGCAGCCCGAACAGTTCCAACTCCAACCGCCTGCGCGAGCTGGCCGAGCGCATGTCCACGCCCGCTTACCTGATCGACGGTGCCGAGGACATGCAACGCAGCTGGTTCGAGGGCATCGAGCGTATCGGCATCACCGCCGGTGCTTCCGCGCCGGAAGTCCTAGTGCGTGGCGTGATCCAGCAATTGCAGGCTTGGGGCGCCACCGGTGCCGATGAGCTGGCTGGTCGCGAGGAGAACATCACGTTCTCGATGCCGAAAGAGCTGCGCGTGCGCTCCCTGCTTTAAGTCCTTTTTCGCACAGCGCCTGTTTGGCTTCGACGCTTTCCAGGCGCACGCGGCCGGAAGGCGCCAGTATCACTTGATGATGGCTGACCGGCCCGCGTTTGGCGCAGACATGCAGCGTGCCTGCCTGGAATGCGCCGCTGGGGTGCAGGGCTTCCCCTTGGCTGCCGAACCTCACCCGGCGTTTCACCGGCTGGTTGCCGACCACCCGGGCGCTGGCTCTGCGCTCCATCAGCACGGTCTTCTCCTTATCGTCCAGGGTGATGCGCCAGCCCCGGCCCCAGTCGTTGTCTATCCCCCTGAGCACGACCGTCCGGTTGCGCGTGATGGCCTCGCTGCGCGCGCTGCGTAACCCGCTGATCAGCAACTGCGCGGTGTCCTTGCGCTCGATGGATGCGATCAGTTCTTTGTAGCCCGCGCTGGCCCACGGCAGAACAATTGCGGCAATTGCCAGTCCCATGAGCAGCTCGATCAGGCTGAAGCCCTGTTGGTGCATGACATCTCCTCCCTGGAGAATGTGAAGCGGATTCAAGATTAATGGCCCATTGTGGCGAGGGGATAAATCCCCTCACCGCAGGGCAGTGTCGAGCACACGGCGGTGGTTTGTTCTAGCGTTTAGAGGCAGGTATAGCCGACGGCAACGGAGGGCACCGATGGATCTTCGTACAAAAGGTTTCACGCTGGTCGAGGTGCTGGTGGCCCTTGGCGTGCTGCTGATCCTGATTACCATGGCGGTGCCGTCATTCACCGGCTCGCTGCAGAGCACCAAGGCCGACACTGAGGTCGACGACTTGCGCCGGGCGCTGAACTTTGCCCGGCTGGAGGCGATCGACCGAGGTATCACCACGCGCATCCGCCCCACGGTCGAGGGCAGCGTCTGGAGCGGCGAACTGACGGTGTATGACAGTACTGGCACGCCGGCCAATGTATTGCGGGTTGTTCCAGCGATGAGCAGTGGCGCGACTCTGACGCTAACCTCAGCAGTGAGCAACATCGATTTCAACAACCTCGGCGGGTTATCGGCACCGGCCACGCCGGTGAGTTTCAATTATGTACGAGGGGCGCAGAGCAGGACGCTGAGTGTCTGCCTTAATGGAAGAATCGTATTGGGTGGAAGTTGCGGATGAAGGATTGCAGTAAAAGGGCACAGGAGGGCATGACGCTGATCGAGGTGCTGGTGGCGGTGCTGATTCTCGGTGTCGGCTTGCTGGGGGCGGCGATGATCCAGCTAAACGCGCTCAAGTACACCGACAGTTCGCGCATGACCAGCCAGGCCAGCTTCATTGCCTACGACCTGCTGGACCGCATTCGCGCCAACTCCGGCGCCGACTACACCGTCACACCGCCCAGCTCGCCGAACCTCAACGTGGCCCGGGACCAGGACCTCTACGATTTCAAGACCAACATCATCGCCTTCGGCGGTGCCACGGCCACCGGCACCATCGCCCTGAACCAGCGGGTCTACACCATCACCATTTCCTGGGACGACACCCGGGCCGCCAACACCACCAACGCGGCCGAGGCGCGGCGCAGCTTCGTACTGACCAGCCGCGTCGCCGTCGATCCGCCGGGGACGCCGCCATGAACAGGCGTTGCCGAGGATTCGGCCTGATTGAATTGATGATTGCCCTGGTGCTCAGCCTGATCGTCATCCTGGGTGTCGTGCAGATTTTCATCGCCGCCAAGAACACCTACATCAGCCAAAGTGCGGCAGCAGTGATGCAGGAGGACGCCCGGTTCGTCCTGAGCAAAATGGTCCAGGAAATTCGTATGGTGGGCATGTTCGGTTGCCTGGGGAGCATCACCGATGCGTCCTCGGCCGGGGATTTCAATGCCAGCCAGATCACGCCGATCCGCTGGGACAACGCCAACCTGAAGCTGACCCTGGTCACGGCGGATGTCGGTGGCGGTGGTGGGGCGCCGACCTGGACCGTCGTTTCCGATTGTCGGACCTCGGCCACTGCCTACACCGGGATCAGGGCGCCGGCGGCAGGACAGATGGCGTTCCCGATCCGGCGTTTGGTCTACAGCTTCAGCAATAACCAGTTACTGATGGGCGTCCAGACAGCCGGCGGTCCAGCCAACCCGACCATGGCAGTGCTGGTGGATAACGTCCGCACGTTCAACGTGACATTCGGCGTCGCCGGCAGCTCGACGGACATCGCGGCCTCCAGCTACAGCAGCAATCCGGCCGACCCTGCACTGATCCGCAGCGTGCGCCTGACCCTGACGCTTTTTGATCCAAGGAACGCAGTGCGCGAGCAGACATTCAATGTGGTTGCCGCCTTGCGCAACCGGTTGCTATGAAGGAGTTGACTTCGATGGGGCAGGTGCACCGCCAGCGGGGTATGGCATTGCTGGTCAGCCTGGTCTTCCTGTTGCTGCTGACGTTGATCGGTCTGTCATCGATGCAGAACGCCACCCTCCAGGAAAAGATGACCAGCAGCGTCATGCAGCGCAACCAGTCGTTCCAGGTGGCCGAGGCGGCGCTGAGGGTGGGGGAAAGCGCGGTGCAGGTCGAAACCTATTCATTGCCGGTGTGTACCACCACGACCCAGTGCGCGCCGCCGGCCGAGTCGGCGACGCTGACCGGGGCTGGGCGCAATTCGTCGTCGGGGGTGCTCTGGGTTGCCGCCGCCGGTGGGTTTTATGGCGTGCAGAACATCGGCACGACGCTTACGGCGGTCAATGTGCCGGTCAATACGTCGGCGACGCTGTACCGGATCACGGCGGTGGCGGTGGTGGGGAATAACCAGCGCAGCGTGGTGGAGAGCATTTATGCGAAGTACTGAGGTGCGCGGCAGTTGGAGGCAAGTGCTGTGGGGGGCGTTGCTCAGCCTTTACCTGGCGGCGCCGGTCTATGCGTTCACGCCTTCGGATTCGCCGTTGCTGAGTGCGGCCGCCGTCACGCCGAACGTGATGCTGCTGATCGATGATTCGGGGAGCATGAACAACATTATCTGGGCGGCGGGGTTTGATCCCAATGTCTCGCGGCCGGCGGTTCTCAATTGCAACTCCAGCAACAGCTGCTTCGGTGGAACATCTCTCGATCCGGACGATGGCAACGTCTTGCTGGCAAGTCTGTTGCGTGGTGGCTGCTCCAGTGGCTGGTATGGCTTTTACCGGGGCGCCCTGTCACGTGTCTGCCTGCGATTGCCAGACCCGGTGGGTGACGGCAATACGCGCTATACCACCAAATACCTGGCGTACCTGTTGACCCTCGCCAATGGCTCGAACCGGGACTTCACCACCGGCTCCATCCCCACCGACTACCGCATCAACGTGGCGCGGGACGTTTCCAACGACCTGGTCGCCGGTAACCGCGCCCTACGTATCGGCCTTGCTACCTTCAACCCGCCGAACAGCAGTAACTCCGGCCCCGGGGGGTACATCGCCCGCGCCATCAGCGATCTGTCACCGGTCAGTGGCAGCGTGACCCAGACCCAAGCCAACAGCAACTACAGCGCGCTGATCAATGCCATCAACGGCCTGGGTGCGGTCGCCAATACCCCGTTGGCCGAGAGCTACTACGAGGTCACCCGTTATTTCAGGGGGATGGCGCCTTACTACAATGGAACGCCCGCCACCTACACCAGCCCGATCCAGTACCGTTGCCAGAAAAACTTCGGCGTGGTGATCACCGACGGCTTGCCCACCTATGACCGGACGTTTCCCACCAACGACCCGCTGGGCTTGGCCCGGTTGCCGAATTGGGATGGCATCAATAACGATGGCGACGATCTCAATGGTGATGGCGAGGGCGATACGCTGTACCTGGACGACATCGCCAAGTTCGCCTTCGACATCGACATGCGCTCCACCGGCACAGACGCCACCGGCAAGAGCTGGAACGCCACGGATTTTCCCCGGCAATACCTCAATACCTATACCGTGGGGTTTACCGCCGCCAACCCGATGTTGTCAGACGCCGCCCGCTATGGTGCAGGCAAGTATTACCAGGCGACCGACAGCGAAGGCCTGAACTCGGCGTTGGCCTCTGCCCTGAGCGACATCACTTCCAAGGCTGGCTCCGGGGGCGGCGGCACCACCAACGCCGCCACATTGTCGAGCACCTCCAGCTACTACCAGACCACGTATGACCCCAAGGACTGGCGCGGCACCATCCGGGCGTTCGGCTTTACCTCGGCGGGCACGGTCAACACGGCAGCGGTGCAATGGACCACCGATACCGCCATCGTGCCCGGCGCCACGGCACCGATCTATCAGTCCTGGAACACCGCGACCAACGTGCCGATAACCCTGGCCTACGGCAACTTTTCGCCAGCCCAGCAAACCAGCCTCAGCCAGAACCTGCCCACGGGGATCACCGGTAATGACCTGGTGGAGTGGAGCAAGGGCGTCAACAAGACCGGCCTGAAGGTGCGCAGCGCGTTGCTGGGGGACATCATCAATTCGCCGCTGGTGTTGGCATCGCCCAATGACCAGACCGCTGCGGACCTGCTCAACGACACCAGCTATAGCACCTACCTGGCGACCAAGGCGACGAACATGAGCACCAGCCTGGTGGTGAACGGCAACGATGGTTTTTTCAGTGTCATCAACAGTGCAAACGGCACGCGGCGTTACGCCTACATGCCTTCGAACGTGCTGCCCTCGTTGCAGGACATCGCCGACACCAGCTACATCAATGGCGTGAACCACAAGTTCCTGGTGGATGGACAGGTCGGTGTATTCGACGTGCAATCGGGGAGCGCCTGGAAGACCGTGGCCCTGGGCGGCACGGGGGCCGGAGGCAAGACGTTTTTCGCGGTGCAACTGTTCGATGCGGCGGCGGGCAATGCGTTTCGGGCGCTATGGGAAATCAGCGCGCCAACCGTTGCCAGCACCGCCAACGCCTTCAATGACCTGGGTTATGCCTACGCACGCCCCGAAGTCGCGCGCCTGGCGGACGGTCGCTGGGCGGCGTTCATCGCCAATGGCTATGGCAGCAACAGCGGCGTGGCGGCGTTGTACGTCGTGGATATCCGTGACGGTTCGCTGATCCGAAAAATCGTCATCAACAACAGTGAGACCGATAACGGCCTGTCGTCGGTCAAGTTGCGGGTCAACTCCCAGAATGTGGTGCAAGCCGCCTACGGTGGCGACCTGAAGGGGCGGATGTGGAAATTCGACCTCAGCGGCACCTCGCCCACCGCGTGGGGCCTGGCGTTCGCCGGCCAGCCGTTGTTCACCGCCCCCGGCGGCGCGACCCAACCGATCACCGTGCAGCCTCTGCTGGCAGACAATCCCCAGGGCGGCACCCAGGTTTTTTTCGGTACCGGTAAGTTCAACGAAGCGGCAGACAAGCTCAACAAGGATCTGCAAGCGTTCTATTCGATCTGGGACGCCATTGGCGGCGGGGGGCAAATCACCGTGTCGAGCCTGCAGGCCCAGTCGATCACGGGGGTGTTTTCAGGCAGCGCCGGGCAGTTCGTGACCACCAGCCAGACCGACGTGACGTACCCTGCGAAGAAGGGCTGGTACCTGCCTTTGGTGTACAACAATGCGCTGACCGGGGAGCGGGTGATCAACCCGGCCAACCTGGTGCTCGGGCGCGTGATCTTTACCACGGCCGCCGTAGACACCACCGACCCTTGTGTCAGCTTCGGCACCGGCAAACTGATCGAATTGGATGCATTCAACGGTAAGATGCTCAACTATGCGGTACTCGATACCAACAACGATGGTTCGCTCACCAGCCTCGATACGATTTCCGCCGGCGTGGTGTTTACCGGCGGTATTCCGACCCTGAGCGCCGTCGTCAGCGCCAACGGGGCCACCAATATGATCGTGAACGACTCCAGTGGCGGTATCACTGACCTGCTGGGCAAAACCGTCGGCGGCAGCCGCCGCATCATGTGGCGGCAAATACAATGAGGGCAAGGCATGCGCAGATCCAACCGGGGTTTCACCTTGATCGAAATCATGATCGTGATCGCGATCATCGGTATCGTGATCACCATCGGCTATCCGAGCCTGACCGAATACATGAAGAAGGGCCGACGCACTGAAATTGCCGGGCTCTTATCCGAGCAGGCACAGATTCTCGAGCGCTACTACTCGAAGAACAATGTCTACACCAATGCAACCGGGCTGAGCAGCGGCAACGATTTCTACACCATTACCCAGACGCTGGCGGACCAGAGTTTCACCCTGACCGCCGTACGCAAGAGCGGCTCGTCCATGGCCACGGACAAGTGCGGCGATTTCACCCTCAACAACACTGGCGCACGGGGCATGCTCAACGCCACTGCGGGGCTGACCACCAAGGATTGTTGGGGCCGCTGAGTTTCTTTCATTCGGGCGCGCTTTTGCGCCCTTTGTTTTAGTGAGTCGAATCAGAACATGACCAGGCAACAGCAAGTGGTGATCGTCGGTGGCGGAGTCATCGGCCTGCTGACGGCGTTCAATCTGGCGTCCGAAGGGCAACGTGTGGTGCTGCTGGACCGCTCCAATGTCGGCCAGGAATCGTCCTGGGCCGGCGGCGGCATCGTTTCGCCGTTGTACCCGTGGCGCTACAGCCCGGCAGTCACGGCGCTGGCCCATTGGTCGCAGGATTTTTATCCACAGCTGGGTGAGCGCTTGTTCGCGGCCACCGGGATCGATCCACAAGTGCACGTGACCGGGCTGTATTGGCTGGACCTGGACGACCAGGACGAAGCGCTGGCCTGGGCCGAGCGGGAAGGCCGCCCGCTGCGGGCCGTGGATATCTCGACGGTCCACGACGCCGTGCCGGTATTGGGCGCGGGTTTTTCCCGGGCGATCTACATGGCTGGCGTGGCCAACGTGCGCAACCCTCGGCTGGTGAAATCCCTCAAGGCGGCGTTGCAGGCGTTGCCCAATGTCACGCTTCATGAGCATTGCGAGGTCAGCGGGTTCATCCGTGATGGCGGACGTGTCGTGGGGGTGGACAGTTCGGCGGGACCGATGCGTGGCGATCAGGTGGTGCTGGCGGCGGGGGCCTGGAGCGGTGAGCTGCTCAAGACGCTAGGGCTGAAGTTGCCGGTCGAGCCGGTCAAGGGCCAGATGATTCTGTACAAGTGCGCGTCGGACTTCTTGTCGAGTATGGTGCTGGCCAAGGGGCGTTATGCGATCCCGCGTCGTGATGGGCACATTCTGGTGGGCAGTACGCTGGAGCGCGAAGGTTTCGACAAGACCCCGACCGAGGTTGCATTGGAGAGCCTGAAGGCATCGGCGCAGCAACTGATTCCGGCGCTGGCGGGTGCCGAGGTGGTGGGGCATTGGGCTGGGCTGCGGCCTGGCTCGCCTGAAGGTGTTCCCTATATCGGCGAGGTGCCGGGGGTTGCTGGGTTGTGGCTGAACTGTGGGCATTATCGTAATGGACTGGTGTTGGCGCCGGCGTCGTGTCAGTTGTTCACGGATCTGATGTTGGGGCGTGAGCCGGTGATCGATCCTGTGCCGTATGCGCCGGCTGGGCGCTTGTAAGGTCCGGCTTTGATACTGCGCCTGTGCTCAGATCCAATTGTGGGAGCGAGCTTGCTCGCGAAGAGGCCAGTACATACAACATCCTAGTCGAGTGCGGTCGCATCCTCGCTGCAGCCTGTTCTCGATAACAGTAATTCCGTGACATAGCGGTTGGATTTACTACCGTAATCGCGAGCAAGCTCGCTCCCACATTTTCGACCTTCAACAATCACAAAATTTGTATACGCCACACATCCCTTGTGGGAGCGAGCTTGCTCGCGATGAGGCCAGTAAACGCAACATCCTCATCGACTGTGACATCGCCTTCGCGAGCAAGCCCGCCCCCACAGGAGAAACGCGGTCCCACTCAAACCAGGTCGGCTATCAGGCCGCCTCGCTTCGGCTTTTGATCTGGGGCGCCCCGTTAACCACGATGGCCGAACGAAGGTATTGCGCAATGGGCACCTCGGCATGGATGCCGAGGTAGCCGCGCTGGGCCATGGATGGCCCTTCGCGGCGGCCCACGGAGCAATGCCTTCGTTCGGGCATGCCGAGCCTAGGCGAGGCACCGAGTGGTGGGGCAAAGCGCTTTTGTTTACTTTTGGCGCTCTTCCAAAAGTGACCCGCTGTAAGAGCGGAACCGTCAGCAGCCGTTACCGCAGAAATGGATATACACACTGCCCTCACAACCGACCAGGCTTTGTGGGGATGTTCGGACAAGATCCTGTTTCGAAAAGAATTTTCCGACGAGCTCTGGCGGTTACCGGGTGGGAAGAACTCTGGCTAACCTTTCCCCGTCGCTGCCAATTCAGCGTCCGGGCGTCGCGGCCCGAAAAACTTGGTAATCCATTCCCTCTTTGGAGTACCGCAATGAGTGACAAACCCCTACCACCTTCAGAAACCAATAACGCTTCTCCTGACTCCAGCCTTAACCCAAAAGGGCTTGATGAAGCCGCCAAACGCGCCTTCGACTATTACCTTGGCCCAAAGCCCGAAGCCAAAAAGAAACCCGCCTCAAACCAGCTATTCACTGTCGTGGACGGCATAGACGTCGAATGCCTCCTCACCAACCTCAGCGAAACCCTGGCCTCAGCCAGCGCAACGATCAGCGACCTGGCCTTCGAACTTGAAGGCTCGCGACGGCATATTGCCTTGGGGGTACAGCAGTTGATTGAGCTGAGCGAATGACTGGCCAATCGTGTGCTGGACGAGCGGATACCGGTGCCGGAGGGCTAGAGAACTGTGGCGAGGGAGCAAGCTCCCTCGCCACAGGTTAAGCACGGGCTTCAGGTCCGCGCTTTAATCCAGCCCCAACTTCTTCAACCGATACCGCATCGACCGAAACGACAACTTCAACCGCTGCGCCGCGGCCGTGCGGTTCCAGCGGGTTTCCTCCAGGGCTTGGAGGATGAGTTTACGTTCGACGTCTTCGAGGTAGTCTTCCAAGTTGTCGACCTGCATCAAGTCGGGGTTGCCCGCCTCAGAGCTGGCATTGCCCTCGGCCAGGCGTAGGTCGTCGGCTTCGATCAGTTGTTGTTCACACAGGGTGTAGGCCCGTTCGAGCATGTTCTCCAGCTCCCGCACATTGCCCGGGAAACGGTAGTTTTGCAGGGCTTCCAAGGCCTTTGGATGTAGCTTGGCCGCAGGGCTACCGGTGTTGCTGGCGAGCCGCTGAAGCATGTGATTGGCCAGCGGTTCGATGTCTTCGCGGCGTTCGCGCAAGGGTGGGACGCGCAATTCGATGACATTCAGTCGGTAATACAGATCCTGGCGAAAGCGTCCGGCGGCGACTTCGGCGTCCAGGTCCTTGTGGGTGGCGCAGAGGATGCGCACATCCACCACTTCTTCCTGCTGACCGCCGACGGCGCGCACGGCCTTTTCCTGGATGGCGCGCAACAGCTTGACCTGCATCGCCAGGGGCAGGTCGGCCACTTCATCGAGGAACAAGGTCCCGCCATGGGCAGCCTGGAACAGTCCGGGCTTGTCTTCGATGGCGCCGCTGAAGCTGCCTTTGCGGTGGCCAAAGAACTCGCTTTCCATCAGTTCCGTGGGAATCGCCCCGCAATTGACTGGCACAAAGCTCTGGTTGGCGCGGGGGCCTTGTTCGTGGATCAGCCGGGCGACCAGTTCCTTGCCGCAGCCTGATTCCCCACTGATGTACACCGGTGCCTGGCTGCGGGCGAGCTTTTCGATCTGTTTGCGCACGTTGCGCATTGGCGGCGAGTCACCCAGCAGGCAGCGCTCGATGGTGCTGGTCGGTGTGGCGATGGGTGGCAGGCGCAGGGCGCTGGTGACCAGCTCCCGCAGCCGACCCAGGTCGACCGGCTTGGTCAGGAAATCGAAGGCGCCGGCCTTGAGGGCGTCGATGGCGGTTTCCAGGCTGCCATAGGCGGTGATCATCGCCACGGGCAGCTGTGGATAACGTTGCTGGATGTGCTGCACCAGCTCCAGGCCGGTGCCATCGGGCAGGCGCATGTCGGTCAGGCACAGGTCGAAGGCATCCCCCGTCAGCAAAGCTTGGGCCTCGGCAAGGTTCTTGGCGCTGCGGGTGTCGAGTTTCATCCGGCCCAGGGTGATGTCCAGGAGTTCGCGGATGTCCGGTTCGTCATCGACGATCAGGATTCGTTGCCGTGAGCGATTATTCAAAGCTGTTTCCGTCCGTGAGCAAAGGTGATGCGAAAGCAACCGCCGCCTTGGCGTGGTTTGAAGTCTAGGCGGGCTTGATTGCTTTCGCACAGCTCACGGGACAGATAGAGCCCGAGGCCGGTGCCCTGGCTACTGGTGGTAAAGAAGGGTTCGAACAAGTGCGCCTGCTGCTCCGGCGTTACACCGGGGCCGTTGTCGATGATGTCCAGTGTCGACAGCTGGCTGTGGGGGTCGATGAACAGTTTCA
The DNA here is from genome assembly GCF_900104425.1 of Pseudomonas sp. NFACC13-1. Taxonomy (NCBI): domain Bacteria; kingdom Pseudomonadati; phylum Pseudomonadota; class Gammaproteobacteria; order Pseudomonadales; family Pseudomonadaceae; genus Pseudomonas; species Pseudomonas sp. NFACC13-1. Next base: position 48,606 of record NZ_FMXV01000022.1, read on the forward strand.
ACCAGGCCTCGGCCTGTTCATGAACCATTGCGCTGTGACGCCAGGCGTTGCGCAGCAGGTTGTCGAGTACCTGGGTGAGCTGGTCGGGGTCCATCAGTGTGGTGTAGTCCCCCGGCTCGATGCTCAGGTGCAATCGCTGGTGTTCGGCCATGCTTTCGCGGGCCTGCCGGACGAATGGGTCGAGCCAGGTGCGCAGGTCGAGGCGCTGGGGTGTGGTTTGTTGGCGGCGAGACAGTTGCAGAACGTTTTCAATGACGCGATTCATTCGTTGGGAGTGATCTTGAATAATCTGCGTCAGACGTTGATCCGCGTCGTTCAGTTCCTCGGATTCGCGCAGCAATTGCGCCGCGTGACTGATGGCGCCCAATGGGTTGCGGATTTCATGGGCGATACCGGCAGTGAGGCGCCCGAGGGAAGCGAGTTTCAACTGCTGGGCCTGTTGGGCGACCTGGGCCAGGTCTTCAAGGAACACCAGGACCTGCTGCTGATCGTGATACCCCAGGGCGATGAAGCTCGGTTGCAGGGTCAGGCCCGTGCCGGTAACGGTCAGGCTGGACGGGCGCAGGCTGGGGTTGTTCCGCCACAATTGCAGGCGTTCGACCAGGGCCGTGGCGTAATCGTCGAGTTGCTGGCCGACCAGATCGTGCATGCCCAGCAGGTTCAGCGCGCTTTCGTTGGCCAGTTGCACCCGACGCTCACGGTCAAGCACCAGGATGCCGGTGCGCATGCGTTGCAGGATCAGGGCGTTGAGCGCTTCCAGGCCGATCACTTCGCTGGCCCGTTGCTCGGCCAGGGTTTCGCTGGCTTCCAAGCGTCGGGTCAGGCCCTGCACCAGCAGCGCGGCGGCAAAGCACAGTGCCCCGAGGGTACCGGCCTGCAAGTAACTGCTGGGACGGTTCGAGTCGCTCAAGCCAAGAAAGAAGCTCGAACCGACGATGCCGAGGGTGGCGACGGCCGCGATCAACAGGCCGATCCGGCCTCGCAGCAGCGTGTTGCCGATGGCCACCGAGACAATGAGCAGGTTGCCGATGGCACTGGGCACGCCGCCGGCTGCGAAAAACAGCCACGAAAGCAACAGCACGTCGGCGAGGGCCAGGCCGAACAGCCGGGCAGGGCGACGCGTGTTCTCAAGGAACACCACCAGCAGGATGTTCAGCACCAGGTACAACCAGCTGCCGCTGCGCAGCAGGTCGTCGTTGGCGAACTCCAGCAGGCGGTTGTCCATGTTGCTGGAGATCAGCAGCACCAGGGTGATGCCGATGCTCAGGCGGTACAGGTGATAGAGACGCAGCAGGCGCTGCGTCTGTTTGACGCGTGGGCTTGAGGCCTCAGCGCTCACGATTGCCCGGGCCTTGCTCGAGGTGAGCCTGGCTGCAATACCATTGTTGTTCGAGGGCCAGCGCCCGGTCACGGGGCAGGTGCACGCCGCATTGGGCGCAGCGCACCATGGGCTGTGCGTCCTGCTCCCGGGGAGCGTTCGGCGCGGAGGAGGCGCCCTTGAACTTGCGCCAGAACCATACAGCGGCGGCAATCAGGGCTATCCAGAACAGTAAACGAAGCATGATGGGCGGCTTTTCGGCTAATGATCCGGCAGTTTAGCCAAGGACACGAACGGCGCACAGGGCAATAAAACCCGGGCATGAAAAAGGGAGACCGCCGGGTCTCCCTTTTTGCGCTTTGCCCTGGTCTCAGTCGAACAGGCCGAAGGTCAGGTGGCTGAACCAGGAACGGTCGCTGGACTCGTTCTCGGGCTCTTCTTCTTCGATCACGTCGCCGTTTTCATCCTTGGGCTTGAGTTCGTTCGGAATGGCTTCCTTGGCATCCTGGAACTGACGCTGTACGTCCTGGTTGGCGCGGGTTTCGCCCGGCGGCAGCGGTGGACGGGATTCGATCAGGCCCAGGGTCGCCTTGCTCAGCCACGAACGGTTGTCCGCTTCGTCGACCCGTGGGGTGAACTGGCCATCGACCAGCGACGGGTGGTCCGGGTAGTTCAGCTTGAGAGTTTCCAGGCTGGTGGCCGCCAGGTCGTCCAGGTGCAGGCGCTGGTAGGCTTCGGTCATCACCGCCAGGCCGTCACCCACCGAAGGGGTTTCCTGGAAGTTTTCCACCACGTAGCGGCCACGGTTGGCGGCGGCGACGTAGGCCTGACGGGTCAGGTAGTAGTCGGCCACGTGGATTTCGTAGGAAGCCAGCAGGTTGCGCAGGTAGATCATGCGCTGCTTGGCGTCCGGCGAGTAGCGGCTGTTGGGGAAGCGGCTGGTCAGCTGGGCGAACTCGTTGTAGGAGTCGCGCGCGGCGCCCGGGTCACGCTTGGTCATGTCCAGCGGCAGGAAGCGCGCCAGCAGGCCGACGTCCTGGTCGAAGGAGGTCAGGCCCTTGAGATAATAGGCGTAATCGACGTTCGGGTGCTGCGGGTGCAGACGAATGAAACGCTCGGCGGCGGACTTGGCGGCTTCCGGCTCGGCGTTCTTGTAGTTGGCGTAGATCAGCTCCAATTGGGCCTGATCGGCGTAGCGTCCGAACGGATACCGCGACTCCAGCGCCTTCAGCTTGGCGGTGGCGCTGGTATAGCTGTTGTTATCCAGGTCGTTCTGCGCCTGTTGGTACAGTTCGACTTCGCTCAGGTTTTCGTCTACGACTTCCTTCGACGAGCAAGCAGCAGTCAATGCGAGGATGGCGATCAGCAGCAGGTGTTTCACTTGCATGGCGGCTTGCGTCCCTATGACGGCCGCTGTCTTGGGCGGGGCCGTCCTGTTATGATGAGCGCCCCGTTGAAAGCCTCGGGGCAAAAGACGCCGTATTTAACCACAAGCGCGCAGCCGAAACCAAAGGCTGTGCCGACGCCCAGTCCGAGCATGTCCGATAAAATAGAACTTCGCGCAGAGGTGCCGTCCGAATTGGGCGGCCAACGCCTCGATCAAGTCGCCGCACAACTCTTTGCCGAGCACTCTCGCTCGCGCCTTTCCGCCTGGATCAAGGACGGCCGCCTGACTGTGGATGGGGCGGTGATTCGTCCGCGCGACATCGTCCATGGCGGCGCCATCCTCGAACTGACTGCCGAGCAGGAGGCCCAGGGAGAATGGGTCGCCCAGGACATTGCCCTGGACATCGTCTACGAAGACGATGACATCCTGGTGATCAACAAGCCTGCGGGCCTGGTGGTGCACCCGGCGGCCGGTCATGCCGACGGCACGCTGCTCAACGCCTTGCTGCACCACGTACCGGACATCGTCAATGTGCCCCGTGCCGGTATCGTGCATCGCCTGGACAAGGACACCACCGGCCTGATGGTGGTGGCCAAGACCATCCAGGCACAGACACAGCTGGTCACACAGCTGCAAAGCCGCAGTGTCAGCCGCATCTATGAATGCATCGTTATCGGGGTCGTCACCGCCGGTGGCAAGATCAACGCCCCGATCGGTCGTCACGGCCAGCAGCGCCAGCGCATGGCGGTGATGGAAGGTGGCAAGCAGGCGGTCAGCCACTATCGTGTGCTGGAGCGTTTCCGTTCCCACACCCACGTGCGGGTCAAGCTGGAAACCGGTCGTACCCACCAGATCCGTGTGCACATGGCCCACATCAATTTCCCGTTGGTGGGCGACCCGGCCTATGGCGGTCGTTTCCGCATTCCGCCAGCCGCCAGCCAGACCATGGTCGAATCGCTGAAGAACTTCCCGCGCCAGGCGTTGCACGCGCGTTTCCTGGAACTCGATCATCCGACGACCGGCAAACGCATGAGCTGGGAATCACCGTTGCCGGATGATTTCGTCTGGCTGCTGACGTTGCTCAAGCAGGACCGCGAGGCGTTCGTCGGATGAGTGCCTGGCTGACGCCCGACTGGCCCGCGCCGGCCCGGGTCAAGGCCTGCGTCACCACCCGCCAGGGCGGCGTCAGCCTGGCGCCGTTCGACAGCCTCAACCTGGGCGATCATGTGGGCGACGACCCCACGGCCGTCGCCGAAAACCGCCGTCGTCTCATCGACCGATTCGTCATCACCCCGGCCTGGCTGCAGCAGGTCCACGGCATTGCCGTGGTCGAGGCTGACCCGACCCGGGTGGCGACCGCCGATGCCAGTTGGACCGCCACGCCGGGTATCGCTTGCACGGCGATGACCGCCGATTGCCTGCCGGTGCTGTTCTGCAACCGTGCCGGCACCCGTGTCGCGGCGGCCCATGCCGGTTGGCGTGGGCTGGCGAACGGTGTGCTGGAAGCCACCCTCGACAGCCTTGCCGTGCCCGCGAATGAAGTCCTGGCCTGGCTCGGCCCGGCCATCGGGCCGCAAGCGTTCGAAGTCGGGCCGGAAGTGCGTGAAGCCTTCATCGCGCAACGGCCTGAAGCGGTAGAAGCCTTTGCCGCGAGCCCCAATGCCGGCAAGTTCCTCGCCGACATCTATCAGTTGGCCCGCTTGCGGCTGGCGGCGCGTGGTGTCACCGCGGTGTACGGCGGTGGCCTCTGCACCGTGAACGACCCACGTTTCTTCTCCTACCGGCGCAACCCGCGCACCGGCCGCTTTGCCTCGCTGATCTGGATCGAACGCTAGACTTCCCTGATCTGCATCAAGGCTGCGCTGCTTGAAACTTCCAGAATCGACCACATCTATAAGGGTATCTGGCAGGTTTCTTCATTCAGGATGTGTTTAGGTCCGGCCTGCTCAAAAGGAAGGTGACCCATGCGTATTGATCGTTTAACCAGCAAATTACAATTGGCCCTGTCCGATGCCCAGTCCCTGGCCGTCGGCCTGGACCATCCCGGTATCGAACCGGCGCATTTGATGCAGGCCATGCTCGAACAGCAGGGCGGCTCCATCAAGCCCCTGTTGATGCAGGTCGGCTTTGACGTCAACAGCCTGCGCAAAGAACTGGCCAAGGAGCTCGACCAGTTACCCAAGATCCAGAATCCGACCGGTGACGTGAACATGTCCCAGGATCTGGCGCGGCTGCTCAACCAGGCCGACCGCCTGGCCCAGCAGAAGGGCGACCAGTTCATTTCCAGCGAATTGGTGCTGCTCGCCGCCATGGACGAGAACAGCAAGCTCGGCAAGCTGCTGCTCGGCCAAGGGGTGAGCAAGAAAGCCTTGGAAAATGCCATCAACAACCTGCGTGGCGGCGAGGCGGTCAACGACGCCAACCACGAGGAGTCGCGCCAGGCGCTGGACAAATACACCGTCGACCTGACCAAGCGCGCCGAGGAAGGCAAGCTCGACCCGGTGATCGGTCGTGACGATGAAATCCGCCGCACGATCCAGGTGCTGCAACGCCGCACCAAGAACAACCCGGTGCTGATCGGTGAGCCAGGCGTGGGTAAAACCGCCATTGCCGAGGGCCTGGCCCAGCGCATCATCAACGGCGAAGTGCCGGACGGCCTCAAGGGCAAGCGCCTGTTGTCCCTGGACATGGGGGCCTTGATCGCCGGTGCCAAGTACCGTGGCGAGTTCGAAGAACGGCTCAAGGCGTTGCTCAATGAACTGTCCAAGCAGGAAGGGCAGATCATCCTGTTCATCGACGAACTGCACACCATGGTCGGTGCGGGCAAGGGCGAGGGTTCGATGGACGCCGGCAACATGCTCAAGCCTGCGTTGGCCCGGGGCGAGTTGCACTGCGTCGGCGCGACCACGCTCAACGAGTACCGCCAATACATAGAGAAGGATGCGGCGCTGGAGCGGCGCTTCCAGAAAGTGCTGGTGGAGGAACCGAGCGAAGAAGACACCATCGCCATCCTGCGCGGCCTTAAAGAACGCTATGAAGTTCACCACAAGGTGGCGATCACCGACGGCGCGATCATCGCCGCGGCCAAGCTCAGCCACCGCTACATCACCGATCGTCAATTGCCGGACAAGGCCATTGACCTGATCGACGAGGCGGCCAGCCGCATCCGCATGGAAATCGACTCCAAGCCCGAAGTGCTGGATCGCCTGGAGCGGCGCCTGATCCAGCTCAAGGTCGAGTCCCAGGCCTTGAAGAAAGAAAGCGACGAAGCGGCGAAGAAACGTCTGGAAAGGTTGCAGGAAGAAATCGTTCGTCACGAACGCGAGTATTCCGACCTCGAGGAGATCTGGAACTCGGAGAAAGCCGAGGTCCAGGGCTCGGCGCAGATCCAGCAAAAGATCGAACAGTCCCGCCAGGAACTGGAAGCGGCTCGCCGCAAAGGCGACCTCAACCGCATGGCCGAGCTGCAGTACGGGGTGATCCCGGACCTGGAGCGCAGCCTGCAGATGGTCGACCAGCACGGCAAGAGCGAAAACCAGTTGCTGCGCAGCAAGGTCACCGAGGAAGAAATCGCCGAAGTGGTGTCCAAGTGGACCGGCATTCCGGTCTCGAAAATGCTCGAGGGCGAGCGCGACAAGCTGCTGAAGATGGAAAGCCTGCTGCACCAGCGCGTGATAGGCCAGGAAGAAGCGGTAGTGGCGGTCTCCAACGCTGTGCGCCGGTCCCGCGCCGGGTTGTCGGACCCTAATCGTCCAAGTGGCTCGTTCATGTTCCTCGGCCCGACCGGCGTTGGTAAAACCGAGCTGTGCAAGGCGCTGGCCGAGTTCCTCTTCGACACCGAAGAGGCCATGGTGCGCATCGACATGTCCGAGTTCATGGAGAAGCATTCCGTGGCACGGCTGATCGGTGCTCCACCGGGTTATGTCGGCTATGAAGAGGGCGGTTACCTGACCGAGGCTGTGCGTCGCAAGCCGTACTCGGTGATCCTGCTCGATGAGGTCGAGAAAGCGCACCCGGATGTGTTCAATATCCTGCTGCAAGTGCTGGAGGATGGTCGCCTGACCGACAGCCACGGACGTACGGTGGACTTCCGCAACACGGTGATCGTGATGACCTCCAACCTGGGTTCGACACAGATCCAGGAGTTGGTGGGCGACCGTGAGGCGCAGCGCGCGGCGGTGATGGACGCGATCTCTACCCACTTCCGCCCGGAATTCATCAACCGGGTCGACGAGGTGGTGATCTTCGAGCCGTTGGCCCGGGATCAGATTGCCGGCATTACCGAGATCCAATTGGGTCGTCTGCGCAGCCGTCTCACCGAGCGCGAACTCAAGCTGCAATTGAGCGACGAGGCCTTGGACAAGCTGATCGCGGTGGGTTACGACCCGGTCTATGGCGCGCGGCCGCTCAAACGAGCGATCCAGCGCTGGATCGAAAACCCGCTGGCGCAGTTGATTCTGTCCGGTCGCTTCATGCCGGGCGAAACCGTGACCGGTACGGTGGAGAACGACGAAATCGTCTTCAACTGAAGGCTGGCTCTGCCGACGATGGAAATGGCCTTGCCTTGCAAGGCCATTTTTTTCATCAGGCCGTTGAACTCAAAGGAAAAGGCTTGTAAAGTGCGCCCCGCAGTACGTCACCCCAAGGACGACTTCTCACTGGGAAGTAATCCAAAATAAGTTGCAAATCATTGTCTTGAAAGCAATTTAAGGGGTTGACAGAGGTTTTGAAGATTGTAGAATAGCGCGCCTCAGACACACGAACGCAGCGATGCGCAAGGGTAGAAGAGGTTGAAGCTAGCTTCAATGTTGTAGCTTGAAATATCAGTTCCGTGATAGCTCAGTCGGTAGAGCAAATGACTGTTAATCATTGGGTCCCAGGTTCGAGTCCTGGTCACGGAGCCATTTCAATCGGGGTATAGCGCAGTCCGGTAGCGCGCCTGCTTTGGGAGCAGGATGTCAGGAGTTCGAATCCCCTTACCCCGACCATATTTGGGTCGTTAGCTCAGTTGGTAGAGCAGTTGGCTTTTAACCAATTGGTCGTAGGTTCGAATCCCACACGACCCACCATTTTTGAAACCAGTTCGCTGGAATCGAATCTTAAGATCAGAGGCCAAAAGCGCTGATCGAGAAGGCGACTTGCGAAGGTCGCCTTTTTTTTACCGGGGTATAGCGCAGTCCGGTAGCGCGCCTGCTTTGGGAGCAGGATGTCAGGAGTTCGAATCCCCTTACCCCGACCATATTGAAAATCCTCGTATCGAAAGATACGGGGATTTTTTTTGCCTGCAATAAAGTGGACTGACTTAAGTCGTCGTACGACCTGCCGATAACCTAGCGACAGGGGCGTGGCCCCACCTCAGGCCAACAATAAAAAAAGGCACCCCTTATGGTTCTTCGTCAGTTGAATATCGCCCCGCGTGCCGCGTTGGGTTTTGCCTTGATTGCCGTGCTGGTGGCGTTGCTCGGGGTATTCGCGCTGGGGCAGATGTCCAGCATCCGTGACAGTGAAGTCGCCGTGGAAACCCAATGGCTGCCCAGCATCCGTGGAGGGGACGAGATTCGCGAGTGGATGCTGCGTATCCGCACGATTTCCCTGCGCATGGCCCTGGACCAGGACCCGAAGAATATCCCGGTGTACCGCGGACAAATGGACACCCGCGACAAAGAACTGGGGGAAAAAATCGCTGCCTACGAAAAACTCGTCGTCACGCCTGAAGGCAAGGCCCTCTACGACCAGTTCAAGCAGACCTTTGCCGCTTACCGCACGGGCATCGCCCAATCCTTCACCCTGGCGGAGCAGGGGCGTCGGGACGAGCTGATCAAGCTGTTGCTGGTGGACATGAAGACCGTGGTGGATGGTTCCGGTAAACAGCTCAATGACTTGGCGGAGTTGTTCTCCAAGCAGGTGTCCATCGAAAGCCAGAAGTCCCAGGAGCACTACGTCAATTCCCGGATGATCGTCAGCCTGTTCGTGGTGCTCGCGGCCCTGGCCACGGTCGTGCTGGCCATGCTGCTCACCCGCAGCATCGTCAAGCCCTTGGGCGAGGCGCTGAATGCCGCTGAGAACGTGGCCCGAGGCGACCTGACCCGACCGATCGAGACCCATGGCAACGACGAAGTGAGCCGTTTGCTCAAGGCGCTGGCGACCATGCAGCAGAACCTGCGGGAAACCCTGCAGGGCATCAGCGGCTCGGCTGCACAGCTGGCCACCGCCGCTGATGAGTTGAACACCGTCACGCTCGACAGCACCCACAGCCTGCAACAACAGAATAACGAAATTGAACAAGCGGCCACCGCGGTCACTGAAATGACCACGGCCGTGGAAGAGGTCGCGCGCAATGCGGTTTCCACCTCCGATGCCACGCGTCAGTCCAGTGAATCGGCGTCCCTGGGGCAGCAGCGGGTCAGCGACACGGTCGATGCCATCGGCGCTCTTGCCAGCGATGTGCAGGTGACGGGTGGGCTGGTGCAATCGTTGGCCAACCAATCGCAGGATATCGGCAAGGTGCTGGATGTGATCCGCGCCATCGCCGAGCAGACCAACCTGCTGGCCCTCAACGCCGCCATTGAAGCGGCCCGGGCGGGTGAGAGCGGGCGTGGGTTTGCGGTGGTGGCGGACGAAGTCCGGGCGCTGGCTTATCGCACGCAGCAATCGACCCAGGAAATCGAGCAAATGGTCCAGGGCATGCGCAGCGGTGCCACCCAGGCACTCGATTCCATGCAGGCCAGTTCGACTCGCGCCGCCAGCACCCTGGCCATGGCGGAGCGGGCAGGGGACGCGCTGCAGACCATCACGGCCTCGGTCAATGAAATCCACGAACGCAACCTGGTCATCGCCAGCGCCGCCGAAGAACAGGCGCAAGTGGCCCGCGAGGTGGATCGCAACCTGGTGAACATTCGTGATTTGTCGGTGCGCTCGGCTTCCGGCGCGGGCCAGACCAGTGCCTCCAGCCATGAGTTGTCGCAACTGGCCAATTCGCTGCGCACGATGGTGCAGCGGTTTCAGGTTTGATTGATGGATCGCTCGGACAGAGATTCTGCCCGAGGTTAAGTATTGATTGCGCCGCCGTCATCGCGAGCAAGCTCGCTCCCACAGGATGACCGCGATCAACTGTGGGAGCGAGCTTGCTCGCGATTGCGGTAGATCATTCAGTGTCAATGTTGTTGATACACCGCAGTCGTCAGCGGTTCATCCTCAGTGCAACTTGAGCCTGGGCTCGGTCCCGCGCCCGATCTTGCTGCCCAGCATCAGCATGGCCGTGCGGAACATCCCGTACAGCGCCATCTGGTGCATGCGGTACAGCGAGACGTAGAACATCCGCGCCAGCCAGCCTTCGAGCATTACGCTGCCGGTCAGGTTGCCCATCAGGTTGCCCACCGCCGAGAACCGCGACAGCGAAATCAGCGAGCCGTAGTCGGTATATTTGTAGTCGGGCAGGGCCTTGCCTTCGATCCGCAGCTTCAGGGATTTGGCCAGCAGCGAGGCCTGCTGGTGCGCGGCCTGGGCGCGGGGCGGAACATTGCGATCGCTGCCGGGTTGCGGGCAGGCGGCGCAATCGCCGAAGGCGAAGATGTTCTCGTCGCGGGTGGTCTGTAGCGTCGGCAGCACGTGCAGCTGGTTGATCCGGTTGGTCTCCAGTCCGTCGATGTCCTTGAGGAAGTCCGGGGCGCGAATCCCGGCGGCCCAGACTTTCAGGCTCGCGTCGATCACTTGGCCGTCCGCGGTAATCAGGCTTTCGGCGGTCACCTGGCTGACGGAAGCATTGGTCATGACGTTGACCCCGAGTTTCTCCAGGGTCTTGTGCACCGGTCCGCCGATACGCTCCGGCAGCGCTGGCAAGACCCGTGGACCGGCCTCGATCAGGGTGATGTGCATGTTCTCCGGTTTGATCCGGTCCAGGCCATAGGCGTGCAGTTCGTGAGCGGCATTATGCAGCTCGGCCGCCAGTTCGACACCGGTCGCACCGGCGCCGACGATGGCGACGCTGATGCGCTCGACAACATCGGTCTGTCCGGCGTGGGCACGCAGATAGTGGTGGAGCAATTGCTGATGGAAGCGCTCGGCCTGCTTGCGCGTGTCGAGGAACAGGCAGTGCTGCGCCGCGCCTTCGGTACCGAAGTCATTGGTGGTGCTGCCGACGGCAATCACCAGGCTGTCGTAACCCAATTCCCGAGCCGGCAACAGCTCGACGCCCGCCTCGTCATAGGTGGCGGCCAGCTGGATTCTCTTGCGCTCCCGGTCCAGGCCGCTCATGCGCCCAAGCTGGAACTCGAAATGGTTCCATTTTGCCTGGGCGACGTAGTTGAGTTCGTCTTCGGAGGAGTTCAGGGAGCCGGCAGCCACTTCATGCAGCAGGGGTTTCCAGATGTGGGTCAGGTTCGCGTCGACCAGCATCACGCTGGCCGTGCCACGCTTGCCCAGAGTCTTACCCAGACGGGTAGCCAACTCCAGGCCGCCGGCGCCGCCGCCAACGATGACAATACGATGAGTCATGGGGATATCTCGCAAGGCTAAAGGAATTCGGTGCCGTTACCCGAGCGAGCGCCAGGCGGCTCATAGCGTCAGGTAACTGATCAGTCGGCTCAACAGGCCCAGGCCGATGGTCACGGCCAGTACCACCACCAGGAGCATCCACGGCCGGAAAGGCCGGCGCTCGACTCGGTGCTGGGACAGTTGCAGGTACTCTTCGACATGCTTCTGGTCATCTGGGTTCAGGCGGCTGGTCATAAAGGCCTCGTCAGGTAGACGTTGCGAAAGGTGAAGACGTTACAGCGTCCGGCTAGCCGGCATTGAAAGCTGCGTAGCCGCTCGCCGGCACAGGTTCGACGCTCAGGCTGTCGTCCAGGCGAATGATTCCACTTTTTAACACCCGGGCGGTGATTCCGCCATGGCCGCGTACGGCCTGGAACGTCCCTTCGCCGAGGTTTCGCTCCAATCGGGCACAGGGCTGGCACCAGCCGGTGGTTTCAAAGATGGCTTGGCCGATGCGAAAGCGCCGGCCCTTGAGGCTGAACAGATTGATGCCACTGACCACAATATTGCGTCGCAGCTCATGTGGCAGCACCGGCCGGTCCTCGGGGCGGCCCATCAGCGAGCCGATCACGGCCAGGTGCTCCCATTGGATCAACGTCACTTGTCGCGCATTGCGTACTCCGGGGCGGGCATGATCGCCGGTCAGTCCGGCTTCCAGGCGGGCTTCCACGGCGTCCAGTTCGATCATCGGCGCGTGACCCTGGGGGCGCACGCCAATCCAGCGTACGCGGCCCTGCTGCGGCACGGCGGCAATCAGTTCCTGCAATGGGCTCACAGGCTGATACCGACGTCGAACACGATGCTGCGCCCCAGGTTGCCTCGCAAAAAGTCTGGCGCGTCGGGATGGGCGAACAGCACCCGGGCAAACGTCGGCCCCACCAGCGACAGCGAGCGCCAGCCCTGACGCAGGTATTCGGTCGGCGGTGGAAAGTGACTGTTGAGGTCCAGCACTTCGCGCTTGAGGCTGGCGAAGGCGATGATGTCCAGGTCGCCCAGGTCCATGCCGCGCTCGGTGTAGTTGTGGGCTTTCTTGCGCAGGGTAGGGGCCAGGCGCATCAGGAATTCATTGGCCGGAATTCGCCGGGGCTTGGCCTCGCGACGCACCAGTTGGCTCAGGGAAAAGGCGCTGCGGCGACGTTGCAATTCATCGCGCCATTCGTCATTGAGGCGGCGGCCCTCGTCGAGCACGAAAAATACCTCGAAATTGGCATCGCGAAACAATACGTCCGGTGGCTCGCCGGCCGGGGCGAATTCGTCGGCGCGATAAGGCACGTTCAGCCCTTGCAACAGACGCTGGCAGACCCAACGCTCACGCTCCCATTTGCGGGCATTGGAGAGAAAGGCGTTGGCTTGCTCGGCCGCGATGGTCAGCAGGCGTAAATAATCGGAATCATCCATGAGCCCAAGCTTAGCGTTCAATTGCGACAAGCTGAAAGCGTTGCGTGGATTAATGGGTGTTATGGGGGAGGTGTAGACTGCTGGCTTGAAGTAACCCTGTTCGAGGCAGGGGCAAGCGAAAGGAGTAGTCCATGATCGGTGCTGAACTGCTATCACCGCAAACCCTGGCGGTCGGTTGGCTGGTTTATGTGCCGGTGCTGGCCTGGGCCGTGGCGCGGGCACCATGGGTCGAGCTGTTCACCGACAGCCGTCGCCAGCATCTGTTGTTCGGCACGGTGCTGGCGTTGTTCATGCTGTGGCTGGTGCGACGGGATTTCGATACGGGGGTCTCGTATCATTTCATCGGCATGACCGCCGTGACGCTGCTGCTGGACTGGCCATTGGCGCTCCTGGGTGGCCTGTGCGCGCAGATGGCGCTGGTGCTGCTGGGGCGTCAGGACATGGCGGCGGTCGGGGTCAACGGGGCGCTGCTGATCCTGCTGCCGGTGCTGATCACCGAATGTTGCGCAGTCCTGGTGGAGCGCGCCCAGCCGCGTAACCTGTTTGTGTATATCTTTTGTTCGGGGTTCCTGGCCGCCGCGCTTTCGGCACTTGCCTGCCTGCTGCTGGGGCTCGGTTTGCTCTGGTACGACGGCCTGTTTGCCATGCCTTACTGGCTGGAGGATTTCATCGGCTACCTCTGGTTGATCATTTTCCCAGAGGCCTTCATCAACGGCATGGTGATCAGTGCGTTGGTGGTGTTCAGCCCCGAATGGCTGGAAACCTTCAACCGCACGCGCTACCTGTCGGCACCGTGGAATGACGATGACAAGCCTTGATTCACGTCAAAGCTGACCCACCGCATGCCCTGCATGCTCTGGAAAACTTCCAGGAGTACAACCATGAGTGTTTATGAGTGGGCCAGGCAAGAGATCAGGCGTAGCCACGATGCCGCAATGGAGATCGGTTTCGACCCGGGCTTGAGCCTGCGTGCCTTGCTCAGTGCGATCGTGCAGCAGAGCAAGACAGTGCGCAGCGCTGAAGACCTGGCCGACGAGTTGAGTTTCCTGGCGGAAAACCTCGACGACGAACAGGACTACGGTTTCATGCGGCCTTAATGGCGAATGCTGCACACCCAAGGAAACGATGACTCTGTGGCGAGGGGATAAATCCCCTCGCCACAATGACTCAGACCTTTCCTGAGTGAGCGACACTGCCTTAATGCCGAGGCTCGAAATCTTCGCTGAACAGCTCATCCTCGGCGTCGGGGCTGACCGGGATCTTGTGTTCTTCCGACGCCCAGGCGCCGAGGTCGATCAGTTTGCAGCGATCGGAACAGAACGGCCGGAATGTGCTCTGCGGGCTCCATTCCACAGGGGCGCCACAGGTTGGGCAATCAACGGTTGGGGTTTGGCTCATGAGTGGCCTCCACGCAAAGTAAGGTAAAAGTGATGCAGGCGCTCGACCTCGCTGTGCAGCCAGGCGAGGTCGCGATCATTGACCACCACGTCATCGGCATGGCTCAGGCGATCCTGGCGGCTGGACTGGGCCTTGAGGATCGCCTGGACCTGCTGTTCGCTGGTCTGGTCGCGTTGCAACGTACGTTCGATCTGCAGTTGTTCCGGCGCGTCGATCACCAGGATCCGCTGGGTCATGGCGTACTGCCCTGACTCGATCAGCAGCGGCGACACCAGGATCGCGTAGGACGATTGTGCCTGAGCCAGGTGATGGGCGATTTCCTCGGCGATCAGCGGATGCAGCAGCGCTTCGAGCCAGCGGCGTTCATCGGCATGCTCGAAAATCAGCTTGCGCAGCGCCGCCCGGTCCAGGGCACCGTCGGCCTGCAATACGCCAGGGCCGAAGTGCTCGGCGATTTTCGCCAGCGCCGGGCGTCCGGGTTCGACCACCCAGCGTGCCGCATGATCGGCGTCGATGACGTGCACACCCAGATCGATGAAATGCTGGGCCGCCGCGCTCTTGCCGCTGCCGATGCCACCGGTCAGGCCGAGAATCCAGGGTTTTTCCAGAGGGGTATTCATTAGAAACCGACAGACTGCCAATAGAAGTCGGTTATTTGACCACCCCAGAGCAAGGCAATCCAGCCGGCAATGGCCAGATAAGGTCCGAAGGGGATTTGCGTCGACCGGGGAGCGTCACGCAAGCGCAGCACAATGACTCCGATAACGGCGCCCACCAGCGACGACAACAGCAGCGTCAGCGGCAGCACCTGCCAGCCGCCCCAGGCGCCCAGCATCGCCAGCAGCTTGAAATCCCCGTAGCCCATGCCTTCCTTGCCGGTGATCAGCTTGAACACCCAGAACACCGACCACAGCGTCAGGTAGCCGGCCACCGCGCCCCACATCGCCTGGTCCAGGGAAACGAACAGCCCGAAGCTGTTGACGATCAAGCCCAGCCACAACAACGGCAACACCAGGGTATCGGGCAGCAGTTGATGCTCGGCATCGATCAGGCTCATGGCCAGCAGGCCCCAGGTCAACACCATCACCATCGCGGCGTGCCAGCCAAAGCCGAAATGCCAGGCGACGAACGCCGACAACGCGCCGCAGGCCATTTCGGTCAGGGGGTAACGCTTGCCGATGGGCGCGGCGCAGCTCGAACAGCGGCCATGCAGCATCAGGTAGCTCAACAGCGGAATGTTCTCCCAGGCGCGGATGCGATGGCCGCAGTGCGGGCATTGGGAATGGGGCAGCATGAGGTTGTAGACCGGGCCCGGGGTCTCGGCCGGCAGGCCCAGCAGGTCGTGGGCTTGCAGGCGCCATTCGCGGTTGAGCATCTTCGGCAGGCGCCACACCAGCACGTTGAGGAAACTGCCGACGATCAGGCCGAGTAATGCCGCAACAAGCACGAAAGCCACGGGATACAGCACGAAAAATTCGCTCAGGGGCATGTCAGATCGCAGAGCCGAGTTGAAAGATGGGCAGGTACATGGCAACCACCAGGCCACCCACGACGACCCCCAGGATCACCATGATGAAGGGTTCCATCAGGCTGGTGAGGTTGTCCACCAGATTGTCCACTTCGGCCTCATAAAAACTCGCCACCTTGTCGAGCATGTCGTCCAGCGCGCCGGATTCCTCGCCGATGGCGGTCATCTGGATGGCCAGGTTCGGAAAGATCCCTGACGCGCGCATGGAAAAATTCAACTGCATGCCGGTGGAGACGTCCTGGCGGATGCGCTGCACGGCGCGTTTGAACACCACGTTGCCGGTGGCGCCCGATACCGAGTCGAGGGCTTCGACCAGCGGCACGCCGGCGGCGAATGTCGTCGAGAGCGTGCGGGCGTAGCGGGCCACGGCGGACTTGTACATCAAGGCGCCTATCAGCGGTAGCTTGAGTAGCCATTTATCGCGCCAGTCACGAAAGCGCTCGGAACGCCGGAGCGCGTATTTCACGCCAAAAAACGTCCCCACAAATCCGCCAAGCACCACCCACCACCATTCCTGCAAGAATTCCGACAGGCCGATGACCATCACCGTGAAAGCCGGCAGCTGCGCTCCGAACCCGGAGAAGACCGATTCGAATTGCGGTACCACCTTGACCAGCAGGATGCCGGTGACCACCGCCGCGACGAGTATCACCGCCGTCGGGTAGGTCATGGCTTTCTTGATCTTGGTCTTGAGCGCTTCGCTCTTTTCCTTGTAGGTCGCGACCCGGTCCAGCAGTGTGTCCAGGGCACCGGCCTGTTCACCGGCATCCACCAGGTTGCAGTACAAATCGTCGAAATACTGCGGGCATTTGCGCAGCGAGGCGGCGAAGCTGTTGCCAGCGGCGACTTCCTGCTTCACCTGGTCCACCAGCTTGCGCATGTTGGCGTTGTCGAAGCCTTCGCCGATGATGTCGAACGCCTGCAACAGTGGCACGCCAGCCTTGAGCATCGTTGCCATCTGGCGGGTGAAGAGGGCGATATCCAGCGGCTTGATGCGCTTGCCCTTGCTGAATATCGAGGTGGATTTCTTGCGCACCTTCTCCGGGTTGATGCCTTGTTTGCGCAGTTGTGCTTTGACCAGGGCCGGGCTCTGTCCCGTCAGCTCGCCGGTCATTTTCGCGCCTTTGCGGTCTTTGCCTTCCCACGTATAGACGTCGGTTTTTACTGCCTTGACCGCCATGCTCAATCCTTGGTGACCCGGTTGATTTCCTCGAGGCTGGTGACGCCTTGCATCACTTTGAGCAGCCCCGATGTGCGCAGGTCATTGAAGCCGTCCTTGCGCATTTGCAGATCGATTTCCAGCGAGTTGCCCTCGGCCATGATCAACCGTTGCAGCTCGGGCGTGTTCTTGACCACTTCGTAAACCCCCACGCGCCCTTTGTAACCGTGGTTGCACTGTTGGCAACCGACCGGCTCATAGATCGTGAATGTGCCGATGCGTTCCCGGGGGAAACCTTCCTTGAGCAGGGTTTCCTCGGGAATCTCGATGGCTTTCTTGCAGTGGGGGCAGAGCTTGCGCGCCAACCGCTGGGCGATGATCAGGTGCACGGCGGTGGCGATGTTGAAGCCCGGGATGCCCATGTTCTGCAAGCGGATCAGGGTTTCGGCGGCGCTGTTGGTGTGCAGTGTGGAGAGCACCAAGTGCCCGGTCTGGGCGGCCTTGATGGCGATTTCGGCGGTCTCCAGGTCGCGGATCTCGCCGACCATGATCACGTCCGGGTCCTGGCGCAGGAACGAGCGCAGGGCCTGGGCGAAGTCCAACCCCTGGCGCGGGTTCACGTTGACCTGGTTGATGCCTTCCATGTTGATCTCCACCGGGTCTTCGGCGGTGGAAATATTGATGTCCACGGTATTGAGGATATTCAGCCCGGTGTACAGCGACACGGTCTTGCCCGAGCCGGTCGGGCCGGTGACCAGGATCAGCCCTTGCGGTTGCTTGAGGGCGGCCATGTACAGGTCTTTCTGATCCGGCTCGTAGCCCAGGGCATCGATGCCCATCTGCGCGCTGGAGGGGTCGAGGATCCGGATCACCACTTTTTCGCCCCAGAGCGTCGGCAGGGTGTTGACCCGGAAGTCGATGGACTTGGTTTTCGACAGGCGCATTTTCAACCGGCCGTCCTGGGGTTTGCGCCGTTCGGAAATATCGAGACTGGCCATGACCTTCAGGCGGGCGGCGATACGGGTCGCCAGTTGGATCGGCGGCCGGGCCACTTCCCGCAGCATGCCGTCGGTGCGCACCCGCACCCGGTAGATTTTTTCGTAAGGCTCGAAGTGCAGGTCGGAAGAGCCGCCCTTGATCGCGTCCAGCAGCATCTTGTTGACGAAACGCACCACGGGCGCGTCGTCGGTGTCCTGGCCGCCGATGGCGTCCTGCTTGGAATCGTCGATCGATTCGATGTCCAGACCGTCCAGGTCGACATCACCCATGCCTTCCAGGCCCGTGCTACTGGACTCGAAAAACTTTTCGATGGCGTCGCTGAGCTTGTCGTCCTCCACCAGGATGGCTTCGGTGGTCAGGCCGGTACTGAATTGAATGTCATTGATGGCCTGGTGATTGGTGGGGTCGGAGATGCCCACGAACAACTTGTTGCCGCGCCGCCACAACGGCAGGACGTGATGCTGGCGCACCAGTTTTTCGCTGACCAGGCCCGTGGGCTGGGTTTCCTTGTCCAGGCTGTTGAGGTCCAGCAGGGCGACGCCGAAATGCTCCGAGGCGATCTCCGCGACCTGACGGCTCTGGACCAGTTTGTGCTGCACCAGGTAGCTGACCAGCGGGGTGCGACTGCGTTGGGCCTGTTGATATGCCTGTTGCGCACTTTGCTCGGTGAGCAGTTCAGCCAGCACCAATTGCTTGGTCAGACCGCTGAGGGCGATGTCATTCATGGGGATTCCGGCGGCAGACAGTTCATGACTTATAGCCTAGTCAAGCATCGACGCCAAACCAGCGGGGCAGGGTGACAAAAAATGTCAGATAGTGCGGTTGTTGAGGTAGGACGTCGCTGTTGTGCGGGTTCAACCCCTTTATTGATGGTGCTTCAGGGTTGGCATGTGCCCTGCAATGGCTGTTTCAGGTCATGAGATTTCGACTCATGCATGGGAGATGTCTATGAATAAGCAAAAGGGCTTTACGCTGATCGAGCTGCTGATCGTCGTGGCGATTATTGGCATTCTAGCGACGTTTGCGTTGCCGCAATATTCCAAATACCAGGCGCGAGCGAAGGCTACGGCTGGGTTGGGGGAAATCAGCGCATTGAAGGTGCCGTACGAGGATCTGGTCAATCAGGGTACCGACCCGTCGGCGACCAATATGAACTTCCCGACGTCCAGTAACTGCACGTTTTCCGTCACAGGCACGGCCGCCGCTGGGGGAACCATTGTTTGTACCCTTACGAAAGCACCCAGTCAGGTAATGGGCAAGACCATTACGCTCTCTCGCTCGTCGGCAGGGTCCTGGACATGTGCTTCGAATGCTGCTCAAGATTTTCTGCCAGCGGGTTGTACTGGCTCTGGAACAGCTCCGTGATTTAGGTTTAGTTATGTGGCGGGATTCAACGTCCCGCCCTATAAAATCTTCGAAATCATAAACTTAGAAAAGGACATCGAACCGGCAAGTTGCATGTTGAAAATCGGCAGGTCTTGCATTTTGCATGATTCCAAAAATTGCCGCTTCGCTTAACATGTTGATTTATAAGAATTTTATATATTTTTCAAAACTGGCACAGCCTTCGCACTACTCCTGTTAACCCTGCCGGGATGCACCTCCGGCAGTTTCTGAGAAAAACAGGAGTTACTCGTATGAAGAAGTTCGCTATCACTGCCGCCGCTGCTACCGCACTGACCCTGACCATGGCTAGCGCATTCGCCGAGACCACTCAAGCAACTCAGGCGCCAATGATGCTGGCTGCTGGCGAAGTGACCAAGGCTAAGGAAGAAACTTCCGATACCTGGATCACCACCAAAGTCAAAGCTGACCTGGTCACCGAAAAAGGCATCCCTGGCACTGATATCAAAGTCGAAACCAACAAAGGCGTTGTGTCCCTGTCTTCCACTGTTGCCGTGACCGAGGCTCAGAAAACCACCGCCGTGGCAATCGCCAAGAAAATCAAAGGCGTCAAGGCCGTATCGGCTGACGGCCTGAAAGCCGAGTAAGGCCAAGACTTCTCGCCTGGACTGGGAGAGGGCGCGGCAAGCGGGCTGAGTCATACGCTTGCCGTTGCTTTTGGAGTTCATGCGAAAGGCCACAGGGACGTGGCCATTACAGGCCCCCGGCATTCGTGCCGGGGGCCTGTTCTATTCTGGGGTGGATCAAACTGTGGGGCAGCGGTTGCGGATTAGTCTGTAGGGTCGAGTTGCCGCCATCGCGAGCAAGCTCGCTCCCACAGGAGGACGGCGGTAAACATTGATTTTGAAATCACCCAAAACAATGTGGGAGCGAGCTTGCTCGCGATGGCGGCGGCACATTCACTGCCCCCGCTTGCTGGTGATCTGCACCAGCCGATTCCCCTCGAAGCGCAGGTACTGATACATGCCGCTGTTGGGCCCGTAGGTCCATTCCTCCACCGGGTATTCTTCCCGGCGATTGACACTGCGTTTATAGCCCAGGTCATCCCGCGCCACAGGCTGCCCGCACTTTTGCAGCACTTCGCTGGAGCGGTCACCGACGCTGATCAACTGGCTGCCGCACCGCAGCGTATCGGCCGCCGACGCTTGGCCGGCGGCGAGCAATAGACCCAGGCTGAGCCCGTACACACACTTCATGTCATTCAGCATCCAGGTGCAGAGGAGTGATTACGCGGCCGTCGCTTTCGGCCTGGCCGAGGCTGGCGTCGATGAAATACACGCGGTCGTCGGCCAATTGGCCTTTGTCCACCAGGAAGTCCTTGATGCTGCTGGCCCGCTCCTGTCCCAGTTGACGCAATAGCACGTCGCTGCCGCTCCAGAACTTGATCACGCTTTCGCGCAGTTTCTCGATGCGCGCCTTTTTATCCAGTTGCGCCCATTCGGCAGGCGGCTGAGTCTTGAGGCGCGTGCGGTAGATGCCTTCGAGCAGGGGGGGCTTTTCATCCTCGGGCACCTGTATCAGCGAGGCCTGGGCCGGTACTTTGTCGCCCCGACGTTGCAGCATCTTGTAGTAGTTGTACTGGTATTCGCGTTCCAGACGCTGGGCGGCGAGCAATGGACCGTCGCTGCTTTCGGCGGCGGTGCCTTCGATCTCCAGGCGCAGCTCCGGTCGTTTGCCCAGGGCTTCGGACAGTTTGAGCAGCACGCTTTCGTTATCCTTGCTCAGGTCGCTGGAACCCGGCGCAAATGCCACGCTGCCCAAGTCTTCCGAACCGCCCCCGGCCACCAGCCCGCCGATGAGCTTGAAGGGTGCCTGGGCCGCGCGGACCACCAGGTTGCGCAGGGTCTGCCAGACAATCGGCATGACACTGAACTGTGGATCGTTGAGGTTGCCGCTGACCGGCAGTTCGATGGAAATCTTGCCCTCGGAGTCCTTGAGCAAGGCGATGGCCAGCTTCAACGGCAGGCTCACGGCGTCCGGGCTGTCGACTTTTTCCCCCAACTGCAGTTGTTCGACCACCACCTTGTTCTCCGCCTGGAGCTGGCCCTTGGTGATTCGGTAATGCAGGTCGAGATTGAGCCGGCCCTTGCGGATGCGATAGCCGGCGAACTTGCCGGAATAGGGCGTCAGGGTCGTCAGCTCGACCCGTTTGAAACTGGTGGCGATGTCGAGGCTGGCCATCGGATCGAAGGGGTTTACCGCCCCCTTGATGGTGACCGGCGCGTAACGGTCGACCTTGCCCTTGACGTCCACGCTGGCCGGTTGGGCCTGGCGGCTGTCGATGGTGCCGATCTGGCCATTGAGTTGCTGGATGGCCGTGGCGAAATTGGGCGTCAGGCTGAAGTCGGCGAAGTTGGCCGAACCGTCGTTGATGGCGATGCCGCCGATGTGGATGCCCAGCGGTTTTTCCTGGGACTTCGGTTTTGGCGCGGTGCTCTTCGCGCCGCTGTCGGCCGGTTGCGGGATCAGCAGGTCATCGACGTTGGTGGTGCGGTCGTCGTTGATCATGAAGCGCGCGTAAGGCTGGAACAGGTTGACCTTGTCGATGGACAGGCTGTCACCGTGCTGATAATCGAGGCCTTCGACCACCAGACGCTGCCACTTGAGGAAGTCGCGGGTCTTGAGGGTGTCGAGGGTGTGCAACTGCTCGACCTGGGCGCGGCCGGTGACGGCGAATGCCAGCGGCTCGGTGCTCTTGAGGTCGACCGTCAGGTCACTGCCGAGCATCCCGGAGCGCAGTTCCAGGCGAATGAACGGGTTGATGTAGGACTGGGCGACGCGCAGGTCGATGTCCTGGGTCTTGACCTTGAGCCTGGCGCTGATCGGGTTCAGGTTGACCTCGCCATCGGCCAGGATCTTGCCCTGTTTGCCCAGCCCGGTATCCAGCTTGAGGGTAAAGGGCGAGCCGTTGAGGGTGTCGTAGTTCTGCAGGTCGAGGTTCAGCGGGCCGACCTCCAGGGCCACGGCGGGCTGCGCCTGGCGGTCGGCCAAGTGCACCTGGTAGTCGCGCAGTTGCACGTCCTTGAGCAGCACTTGCCACGGTTTGCTGGGCGGTGCCGGTTCAGGTTTTGGCGAGTCGGCCGCCGCCGGAGCGGATGCCGGTTCTGCCTTGACTTGCGGTTTTGCGGGCTGGCTGGCGAAGAGCTTCTGCCAGTCCAGTTGCCCGTCCGCCTCGCGAGCGGCCCAGGTTTCCAGCTTCTGGCTGCGGATCTTGCCGACCACCACTTGCTGCTTGGCCAGGTCCACCGTGGTTTCGCTCACGTCCAGGCGTTCGAGTTTCACCAGTGGGCGGCCATCGGGGGCCTTGATCGCCAAGGGCGCGACGCTGACCGCGACGTTGTTGAGCAGCAGTTCGGTGCCCTTGGCCAGGTTGAGCTTGTAGTCGGTGCTCAGGTTCAGGACACCGTTTTCCAGCACCAGCGGTACGGCGTCGCGCACATAGGGCCACCAGGCTTTCATCTGGCCGCCAGTGACTTTGAGCGTGCCTTGGGAGGCAATCGGTGTGAGGCTGAAATTACCGGTCCAGTCGATCTGTCCGCCTTCGGGGCCGGCGGCCACCAGGGTCATGTCGGCATTGTCGTCGGGCAGGGTGCTGAGATTCTTCAGCTCGAAATCGAGGGTGTCGTAGAGAAACTCGATGGGCTCACTGGGCCGCAAGTCCTGGAAATGCACGTAGCCGCCGGCCAACTTGATTCGATCGACCCGCAGGGGAAATGGCTTGGCCTCGGGATCGGCGGGCGTCGGTTCGCTGGCCGGCAGCTTGAACAGGCCCAGCAGGTTCAACTGACCGTCCTTGGCGAACACGACTTCGGTCTTGGGCTTGTCCATCTCGATGTCGACCAGGTGCAGGGCGCCGGACCACAAGCTGTCGAGTTGCAAATTGGCGTACAGCCGTTCGAAGCCGACCTGTTCCTTGCCTGGCTCGCCGATATTCAGGCCCCAGAGGGTGACTTCAAGGCTGAAGGGATTGAGTTCCACACGCTGGATCTGCGCCGGCACTGTCGCATGGGCGGCCAGTTGCTGGTTGGCGATACGCAAGGCGATGCCTGGCAAAATCAGAAAACCCAACAGACTGTAGAGGGCCAGTGCGGTCAACAGGGCGCCGAAAGCGCGAATCAATCCTTTGGGCATGTGCGGCTTCATCTAGTGTGAATTCGGAGTGCCTTGGAGTATGGCATGCGTTTACGGTTCCGAAGCCACTGTGATTTATGAGAATTGTCTGGTTTTCTCTGTGAAAATTCCGACGCGGGCCTAGAACTGGAGGATCAACGTCTTGAGCGGTGGCTGCCGGTCCAGGGAAGGGAAATCGCTGCCGGGCGTCAGCACGCTCCACTCGCGCACCGGGCGACCGGCTTTTTCCGCACAGCGCAGTACCTGTTCGCGCCAGTCGTCCATGGACACTTTTGCCAGGTTATTGCAGCAGATCAGCACGCCATTGTCGGCGGTGGTGAGCAATGCCGGCTTCAGCAGGCTTTGGTAGTCGCGCAACAGGTCGACGGTGCCGAATGCACTTTTGGCCCAGGCCGGTGGATCGAGCAGCACCAGGTCGTACTGGCGTTGTTCCAGGCGCACGTAGCTGGGCAGTTTTTGCCCGCGACGCTGGCTGATGGGCAGGCCCGCCAGTTGGCGAATCGCCGGGAAGTAATCCGACTGCACGAACGCCATCGGTGGCAAATCGGGGTTGAGCAGGCCGTTTTCGCGACCCACCGCCAGGTTGCCTTCGGCGAAGTCCAGGTTGCACACCTCCCGCGCGCCACCGGCCGCTGCGCTCAGGCCGACGCCGCAGGTGTAGGCGAACAGGTTCAACACGCTTTTGTCGCGGCTGTGTGCCTTGACCCAGCCCCGGGCGTTGCGCAGGTCAAGAAACAGCAGTGGATCCTGCCCGGCATGGCGGCCGCGAACGCGATAATTCAAGCCCCATTCATGCCCGACCAGGTCTTGCAGGGCGGCTTCGTCTGCCTGATAGACCGTGTCCTGGCGGTCGACGCGCGAATTGCCCCGGGCGCGGTCGTTGTAGACCAGCAGGGTTTCCAGGCCCAGTCGTTCGTTGACGAGGCCGTGCAGTTGCAGCAGGTCGTCCCGTTCCAGCGACTGATGGAAGCTCTGCACCAACAGTTGCGGGCCGTAGCGGTCGACGGTCAGGCCGGGCGCGCCTTCCTGGCTGCCGTGGAACAGGCGATAGCAGTCGGTGCCTTGCGCGTGCAGTTGGCCGAGCAGCTCCTGACGCTGGTCGAGGGCGGCGCGCAGCGCCTGATTCAAGGAAGACATGCCGGGCGCGCCTTAGAGAAATGAGGCGCGGGAGTTTAGCAGTTATGGCTGGCGTGGTCCCTGTGGGAGCGAGCAAGCTCGCTCCCACAGGAAACATCAGCGGTTCAGGCGCTTGTCGATCAGCCCCTCCACCACGCTCGGATCGGCCAGGGTCGAGGTGTCGCCGAGGCTGTCGAGTTCGTTGCAGGCGATCTTGCGCAGGATGCGTCGCATGATCTTGCCCGAACGGGTCTTGGGCAGCGCGGGTGCCCACTGGATCAGTTCCGGCTTGGCGAAGCTGCCGATTTCCTTGCTGACGTGGGCCAGCAATTCCTTCTTCAGCTCGTCATTGGCCTCCACACCGTTCATCGGCGTGACAAAGGCATAGATGCCCTGGCCCTTGAGGTCGTGGGGATAGCCGACGACGGCCGCTTCGGCGATGCTGTCGTGCAGCACCAGGGCGCTTTCCACCTCGGCGGTGCCAATGCGATGCCCGGAGACGTTGATCACGTCGTCGATGCGCCCGGTGATCCAGTAATCGCCGTCTTCGTCGCGGCGCGCCCCATCGCCGGTGAAGTAATAGCCGGGGTAGGGCTTGAAGTACGTGTCCACCATGCGTTGGTGGTCGCCATAGACACTGCGAATCTGCCCAGGCCAACTGGATTTGATCGCCAGTACTCCGCTGCCGGCGCCGCTGATTTCCTTGCCCACCTCATCCAGCAAGACCGGTTGCACACCGAACATCGGCCGGGTGGCGCAGCCCGGTTTGAGCTGTGGGGCACTGACCAACGGGCTGAGCATGATGCCGCCGGTTTCGGTCTGCCACCAGGTATCGACAATCGGGCAGCGCTGTTCGCCTACCGTGTTGAAATACCATTCCCACGCCTCCGGGTTGATCGGCTCACCGACGCTGCCGAGCAATCGCAGGCTTTTGCGGGACGTTTCCTGCAACGGCCCGGCCCCTTCGCGCATCAACGCGCGCAGGGCGGTCGGTGCGGTGTAGAAGATATTGACCCGATGCTTGTCGATGACCTGCCAGAAGCGCGAACTGCTGGGGTGGCTCGGCACGCCCTCGAAGATCAGCGTGGTGGCGCCATTGGCCAGCGGGCCGTAGACGATGTAGCTATGGCCGGTGACCCAACCGACGTCGGCGGTGCACCAGAACACTTCGTTGTCGCGGTAGTCCAGCACGTACTTGAACGTCATCGCCGCTTGCAGCAGGTAACCGCCCGTGGTGTGCAGCACGCCCTTGGGTTTGCCGGTACTGCCGGAGGTGTAGAGGATGAACAGCGGGTCTTCGGCGTCCATCGGTTCGGGTGGACAGTCGTCGCTCATGTCGTGCATGGCCTGGTGATACCAGAGGTCACGACCTTCGACCCAGCCCACCTCGCCCTGGGTGCGCTCGACCACCAGTACGGTGCTGACGTTCGGGCAGCTTTCCAGGGCCTTGTCGACGTTGCGCTTGAGCGGTATGAAGCGCCCGCCACGCACGCCTTCGTCAGCCGTGATCACCGTGCGGCAATCGGCATCAAGGATCCGGTCGCGCAGGGAGTCCGGCGAGAAACCGCCGAACACCACCGAATGCACCGCGCCGATGCGGGTGCAGGCGAGCATGGCGTAGGCGGCCTCGGGAATCATCGGCATGTAGATGCAGACCCGATCGCCTTTCTTCACGCTGCGGCTTTTCAGCACGTTGGCCAGGCGGCACACATGGTTGTGCAGTTTCTTGTAGGTGATTTGCGCCGATTCGGCGGGGTTGTCGCCTTCCCAGATGATCGCGATCTGGTCGCCACGGGTGTCCAGGTGACGGTCGATGCAATTGGCGCTGACGTTCAGCTTGCCGCCGGCGAACCAGGTCGCGTCGCCGTTCTTGAGGTCATAGCGCTGGACGGTTTGCCAAGGCGTCATCCAGTCGAGAAAGCGTGTGGCCTGCTCGGCCCAGAAAGCACTGGGGTGTTCGATGGATTCTTTGTAGAGCCGCTTGTACTCGTCCTGACTCAGTTGCGCAGCCCGGCGGACGGCATCGGCTTGGGGGTACTGGCTGATATCGAACATGACGGTTCCTTATTCTTGTTTTGCGACAAGTCATAAAGATGCGCCGAGTAGCGGGAGGGTTCAAGTCATGCACAAACAACTGTGGGAGCGAGCTTGCTCGCGATGGCGGTGTGTCAGTCAACATGAGTGTCAACTGATCCACCGCCATCGCGAGCAAGCTCGCTCCCACAAAGGTCAGTACCTGGAGTGCGACCTACGATCAGCCGCGGTGACGCCCGCGGAAGTAGTTGATCAAGCCCTGGGTCGAGGCATCTTCGGCCGGGTTTTCTTCGCTGCCCACCAAGCGGTTGTAGACGCCCTTGCCCAGTTCCTTGCCCAACTCCACGCCCCATTGGTCGAAGGCGTTGATGCCCCAGACCACGCTCTGCACGAACACTTTGTGTTCATACAACGCTACCAGTGCGCCGAGGCGCCGTGGGCTGATGCGTTCGACCACGAGGGTGTTGCTCGGACGGTTGCCCGGAATCACCTTGTGGGACGCCAATTTCTGCACCTCTTCTTCGCTGGCGCCCTTGTCCCGCAGCTCGGCCTCGGCCTCGGCGCGGGTCTTGCCCAGCATCAGCGCCTGGCTCTGGGACAGGCAGTTGGCGTACAGCCACTGGTGATGGTCGGAAACCGGGTTGAAGCTGACGATCGGCACGATGAAGTCGGCCGGGATCAACTGGGTGCCCTGGTGCAGCAACTGGTGGTAGGCGTGCTGACCGTTGCAGCCGACGCCGCCCCAGATCACCGGGCCCGTGTCGGTCGACACCGGGGTACCGTCCTGGCGCACGCTCTTGCCGTTGGATTCCATGTCCAATTGCTGCAAATGCTTGGTGATGTTGCGCAGGTAGTGGTCGTACGGCAGGATCGCATGGCTCTGCGCACCCCAGAAATTGCCGTACCACACCCCCAGCAGCGCCAGCAGCACCGGCATGTTCTGCTCGAACGGGGCGCTCTGGAAATGCTGGTCCATGGAATAGGCGCCGGAGAGCAATTCCTTGAAGTTCGACATGCCGATGGCCAGGGCGATCGGCAGGCCGATGGCCGACCACAGCGAGTAACGCCCGCCGACCCAGTCCCACATCGGGAAGATGTTCTCTTCACGGATGCCGAAGGCCACGGCGGCGGCGTTATTGCTCGACACGGCGATGAAGTGGCGATACAGCTCCGCCTCGGAACCACCCTGGGCCAGGTACCAGGCGCGGGCGGCCTGGGCATTCTTCAGGGTTTCGAGGGTGTTGAAGGATTTCGACGAGACGATGAACAGCGTGGTCTCGGCGCGCAGCTTCATGGTCAGTTCATGGAACTCGCTGCCGTCGATGTTCGCCAGGTAGTGGCAGCGAACGCCTTTTTGCGCGTAGGACAACAGCGCTTCGGACACCAGTTCCGGGCCGAGGAAAGAACCACCGATGCCGATGTTCACCACGTCGGTGATGGGCTTTTCGGTGTAGCCGCGCCACAGGCCGTCGTGAATGCGGCCGACCAGGTCAGTGATCTGGTTCAACACCTTGTGCACGTCCGGCATCACGTTGACGCCGTTGACCAGCAACTTGTCGCCCACGGGCCGACGCAGGGCGGTGTGCAGGGCCGGGCGGTTTTCCGAGGCGTTGACGATTTCGCCCTCGAACAGCGACTTGATCGCGCCCTTGAGGTCGACTTCGTTGGCCAGACCCACCAGCAGGTCGCGGGTCTGGGCGTTGATCAGGTTTTTCGAGTAGTCGAGAAACAGGCCGCAGCTCGACAGGGTGAATTGAGTGAAACGCTGCGGATCGGCATTGAACGCTTCGCGCATGCTGAAATCCTGCATGGCTTTGCGGTGGTCATTCAGCGCTTGCCAGGCTGGCAGAGCGGTCACGTCATGAGGGGTTCGGTAATACGCCATCGCTGCGGGTTTCCTTTTTACTTGAACGACCTTTTGTACACTAAAAATTCCGGCGCGGCTCGAGGTGGGCATCCGGACACTGCATCGACATGATCGCCAGACGCAGGGCGACTACAGTAAACCTCGCATTGCAATCTGTCTTGACTTTGTCTGACCGGTGCCCGGTACTTTTTTATACAACGGGGGCGGGAACGGTCCGACAGACGGAACGCAGATGACTCACTGTGGGAGCGAGCTTGCTCGCGATGGCGTCAGGTCAGCCGATATCGATGTCGACTGATGCATCGCTATCGCGAGCAAGCTCGCTCCCACAGGGTTTTTGTGATGTTTCAGGCGGGGGTGTCGAGGTCCAGGTGCAGGTTGTCGATCAGGCGCGTGGTGCCGAGGAAGGCGGCCACCAGAATCACCAGGTCGCGGTCCTCGCTCAACGCCGGGCGCAAGGTCTTGGCGTGACGGATTTCCAGGTAATCGGGACGCAGGCCGGCAGCTTCCAGTTGCTTGAGCTGTTCGCCGATCAACGTCGGGAAATCCCGCCGGCCCTGCTTGATTGCCTCGGCGATCTGGCTCAGGACGCGATAGACCACGGGCGCGACGGCACGTTGATCCGGGCTGAGAAAGCCATTGCGTGACGACAGCGCCAAGCCATCCTCGGCACGCACGGTCGGCTCGCCGATGATCTGGATCGGCATGTTCAAGTCATGAACCAAGGCGCGGATCACCGCCAGTTGCTGGAAGTCTTTCTGGCCAAACACCGCGATGTCAGGCTGGACCATGTTGAACAGCTTGCTGACCACCGTCGCCACGCCCTCGAAATGCCCTGGACGACTGGCGCCGCACAAGCCTTCGGACAATTGCGGGACGCTGACCCGGGTCTGTCCGGCCATGCCGTCGGGGTACATTTCTTCGACGCTGGGGGCGAACAGCAGATGGCAGCCGGCCTGGAGCAGTTTTTCCTGGTCGGCCGCCAGGGTGCGGGGGTATTTGTCCAGGTCTTCGCCAGCGCCGAATTGCAGTGGATTGACGAAAATGCTCGCCACCACGAAGTCGGCCCGTTGTGCGGCCTTGGTGACCAGCGCCACATGGCCGCTGTGCAGGTTGCCCATGGTCGGCACGAAGGCGATGCGTTTGCCTTCGCCGCGGGCACGGGCCACGGCGGCGCGCAGTTCGCGTACGGTTTTGACGGTGTTCATGCGGAAAATCCGTGTTCGGCGCCCGGGAACGTCGCGGCCTTGACTTCAGTGACGTAGGTACTCAAGGCGCCCTGGATGGAGGTTTGCCCGGCCATGAAGTTCTTCACGAACTTGGGCACGCGACCGGTGATCGACAGCCCGAGCATGTCGTGCAGCACCAGCACCTGGCCATCGGTGGCGTTGCCGGCGCCGATCCCGATCACTGGGATCTTCACCGCCTGGGTGATTTCTTCAGCCAGCTCGCTGGGTACGCATTCGAGCAGCAGCATCGCCGCGCCCGCCTGCTCCAGCGCAATCGCATCGGCGCGCATCTGCCGCGCCTGGTTCTCATTGCGGCCCTGGACCTTGTAGCCGCCGAGGATATTCAC
Source organism: Pseudomonas sp. NFACC13-1 (assembly GCF_900104425.1). Lineage (NCBI taxonomy): Bacteria > Pseudomonadati > Pseudomonadota > Gammaproteobacteria > Pseudomonadales > Pseudomonadaceae > Pseudomonas > Pseudomonas sp. NFACC13-1. The sequence continues at coordinate 78,453 of NZ_FMXV01000022.1, forward strand.
CGCTTGGGGGGTCAGGCCCAGGTGCGCGCACACCGGAATGCCCCGCTCGGCCAGCAGCCGAATCGAATCGGCCAGCCACAACGCGCCTTCGACCTTGATCATGTGGGCGCCGGCCTGCATCAGCATGGCGCTGTTGGTCATGGTTTGTTCGAGGGTGGCGTAGGCCATGAACGGCAGGTCGGCGAGGATCAGCGCATCGGTGTTACCGCGCTTGACGGCGGCCACATGGTAGGCCATCTCGGCGGTGGTCACCGGCAGCGTGCTGTCGTGACCTTGCAGCACCATGCCGAGGGAATCGCCCACCAGCAGCACTTCGACACCGGCCTCGTTGCAGGCATGGGCGAAGGTTGCGTCATAGCAGGTCAGCATGGCGATTTTTTCACCTTTTTGCTTGAGACCTTGCAGCGTGGTCAGGGTAATAGCTGGCATGAAAAAGTCCTCATTAGGCGCTCGTGAATGACTGCGAGTAACGCGCATGATTCGTTATCTATACAGGCGCACCTTCTATGCGTGGTGCTTGTAAGGCCTGGATTGCGCCCTTTAGTGCCGCGTTGGCGGCAGCGGGACGCCTATAGTCGTGAGGAGCAATCGGGAAGTCAATTGGATGTGTTACCGCCGGGTGTTACCGAGGTGACTGATGCGTTTCAGCTTGGGGGGGCGCCCCGGATGTGACTGTCCGGTACCGGAACCTGTGGGAGCGAGCTTGCTCGCGATGGCGGTGTGTCAGTCACCCTGGATGCTGGATGTGCCGACGCTATCGCGAGCAAGCTCGCTCCCACAGGGGATGTCTTCGTCAGTGGGCGGGCAGGCGTTCCAAACCGACGAATGGGCACGCGGCAAGCAGGTCCTTGAGCAAGCGTCCATCGGCCAGGCGCAGGTCGGCGGGGGCCAGTTCGGCCAGTGGGTACAGGACGAAGGCCCGGGCTTGCATATGGTAGTGAGGGACCTTGAGGCGGGGCTCGTCGATCAGGCGATCGCCGAACAGCAGGATGTCCAGGTCCAGGGTGCGCGGCCCCCAGCGTTCGAGGCGTTCGCGACCTTGTCCGGTTTCGATGGCTTGCAGCGCATCGAGCAGGTCCAGCGGTGCCAGGTGGCTGTCCAGCGCCGCCACCGCATTGGTGTAGCGCGGCTGGCCGGGAAGCAGGGAGTCGCTTTGATAAAACGCCGAGACTCCCGCCAGTTGGGTATCGGGCAATTGCGCCAGCGCCTGGACGGCACTGCGCAGTTGTTCGGCGGGTTCGGCCAGGTTGCTGCCCATGCCGATGTAGATGCGCTCCATCGATTACTCGCCCGATGCGCTCGGTACACCGGCACGCTTGCGTTTGGCACCGCTGCTGCGGCGACGCTTGCGCGGGCCGCTGGCGCCGTCATCCTTGCCGCTGAGCTCACGAATCATATCGCGGCGCTCGCTGTCGTTGGCGTCCTGGTAATCGGTCCACCATTCGCCCAGGCCATCGGTCTGCTCGCCCGCGCTTTCGCGCAGCAGGAGGAAGTCGTAGCCGGCGCGGAAACGCGGATTTTCCAGCAGCAGGTCGGCACGTTTGCCGCTGCGCCGTGGCAGGCGCTCCTGCATGTCCCAGATCTCGCGGATCGGCATCGTGAAGCGTTTTGGAATGGCGATGCGCTGGCACTGTTCGGCGATCAGCTCGTGGGCGGCTTCCTGCATCGCCGGGATCGGCGGCATGCCACGGTCTTGCAGGCGCAGCACCCGGGCCGGCAGGGCAGGCCAGAGCAAGGCGGCGAACAGGAACGCCGGCGTCACCGGTTTGTTCTGCTTGATACGCAGGTCGGTGTTGATCAGTGCTTCGCTGATCAAGGTGTGGGTGTAGGTCGGGTTGTGCTCCAGGGCCTCGGCGCTGGCGGGGAACAGCGGATCGAACAGTTGCAGGTCCACCAGCATCTCGAAGGTGTCTGCCGCGTTGCCTGACAGGAACAGCTTGAGCACTTCCTCGAACAGGCGCGCCGAGGGGATTTCCCGCAGCATGGGCGCCAGTTCGCGAATCGGCATGGCGCTGTGCTTTTCGATGCCGAAATCCAGCTTGGCGGCGAAACGCACGGCTCGCAGCATCCGCACCGGGTCTTCCTGGTAGCGCTGCTTAGGATCGCCGATCAGGCGGATCAGACGATTGCGAATGTCGTGTACGCCGTTGGCGTAATCGAGGATGCGTTCGCTGACCGGATCGTAATACAGGGCATTGATGGTGAAGTCGCGGCGTTGCGCGTCTTCTTCCAACGTGCCGTAGACGTTATCGCGCAGGATGCGTCCGCTCTCGTTGCGGGAAGACTGGTTGCTGTCTTCCTCTTCATCGTTTTGCGGATGATTGGCGCGGAAGGTCGCCACTTCGATGATCTCGCGGCCGAAGTGGATATGAACCAGCTTGAAGCGCCGGCCAATGATCCGCGCATTGCGAAACTCTGCCCGTATCTGTTCCGGCGTGGCGCTGGTGGCGACGTCGAAATCCTTGGGGGTGATGTTGAGCAGCATGTCGCGCACGCAGCCACCGACCAGGTAAGCCTGGTAGCCGGCGTTCTGCAAACGTTCGACGATGTTCACCGCATAACGGCTGAACTGGGCCTTTTGCAGCGAATGCTGGCCGCTGTTGAGCACTTCAGGCGTGCTGCGAATGTGTTGCGTACGACGCAAGGGAGAACGGAATGACTGGAACAGCTTCTTCAGCATGGGATGCACTGTTTGAAGGAATATTCGGCCAAAAACGAAGAATGACCGCATGATGGGCGGGGATTCTAGCATTTAGTCGAGGGATGGTGTAGGACGCAGGCGTTTGAGCTGCATGCTTCAGGCGACAGGCTTGTAGGCTGCGGGGGAGGCGGAACGACAGAAACCACAAGGGGAGCCGAAGCTCCCCCAGAATTAGTTGCGTGCTCTGTTTTTATTATTGGTTTCGGGCTTCTTGTTTTTGTTGAGTGCCCGCGCCACGAGGTTTTCCCTTCGTGACCCTCCCAATCGGGAGTCAAGAGCAAACGGATTGCTTTGGTCGCTGTGTTGCAGTGATCAATCGATCCAACCAGTTCAGGCACCTGTCTTGAGACAGTTTTTATTGTTCTCGGCCTGGTTGTGGGGCAAGCCCCAAATACAACGCCTCTCCAAAAGAATCAGTTAGCTGCGCCTCTCGCCGTCTTGTTTTTATTGTGCGTGAGTCGATTCGTCTTGTTTTTATTGTCTTTTGCATTGCTTGTTATTGTTCTTGTACCAAAGGTATAGCAGGGTGCGTGCCAACTTTTGCGAAACCCAGAGAAACCGGGGGTTCCATGGGTGTGGCCATTTTTCCGAGGCGAAAAAAAGCCGGGGTTTCGTTACCGTAAACCCCGGCTTCTGTTACGTGAAAAAGACTGGGGTAACAGTTTTTTCACATTCCCTGTGGGAGCGAGCTTGCTCGCGATGGGGGATATCAGCTTGCCTATAGCGCGACTGACACACCGCTATCGCGAGCAAGCTCGCTCCCACACAGTCAGCTTTCGCTGGTCGCCCCGGTCTTGCGCCGTGGGATGCCCAGGCGCTGGCGCCGTTCCCACAGGCACTTGCGGCTGACGCCCAGCTTGCGTGCCAGCTCGGTCTCGGTCATGTGGTCCTGGTGTTCGAGGACGAAATGCTGGAAGTAATCCTCCAGGGACAGGTCTTCGGTGGGTTCGTGGCTGGTGTTGTTGGCAGCGCCGCCTTGTTGTGGGGCCAGGCCAATGAATTCTTCGTCGTCCAGGTCGCTCAGTTCGATGTCGATACCCAGCAGGTCGGCGGAGATTTCCGGGCTCTCGCACAGGATCACCGCCCGCTCGACCGCGTTTTCCAGCTCCCGAACGTTACCCGGCCAGGCGTAATGACGAATGGCCTGTTCGGCGTCCGGGGCGAACTTGAGATCGGTGCGGTTGACCCGCGCGCTCTGGCGGGCCAGAAACGCCTGGGCGATTTCATTGACGTCCGCGCCACGCTCGCGCAGGGCAGGGAGCTTCAAGGCGATCACGTGCAAGCGGTAATACAAGTCCTCGCGAAACTGGCCGATTTTCGCCAGGCTCTTGAGATCACGGTGGGTGGCCGCGATCAGGCGGACATCGACCTTCTGCGACTGCACCGAGCCGACCCGGCGGATTTCCCCCTCCTGGAGCACCCGCAGCAACCGCGCCTGGGCCTCCAGTGGCAGCTCGCCGATTTCATCGAGGAACAACGTGCCGCCGTCCGCCGCTTCCACCAGCCCGGCACGCCCGGCGCTGGCGCCAGTGAACGCCCCTTTCTCGTGACCGAACAGTTCGGACTCGATCAGGCTCTCCGGAATGGCCGCGCAGTTCACCGAGATCATCGGTGCCTTGGCTCGGCGCGACAGGTTGTGCAGGGCACGGGCCACCAGCTCCTTGCCGGTGCCGGACTCGCCCTGGACCAGGACATTGGAGTCGGTCGGCGCGACTTTGCGGATCTTGCTGTACAGGTCCTGCATGGGCGGGCAGGAACCGATGATGCCGATCTCGCCATTACTGTTGCTGGCCCCGACTTTCACCGAGGCGGTGGCCTTGCCGACGGGTTCCGCCGGGTTGCTGGTCGCCGCCTGTCGGTCACGCAGAATGCGGGCCACGGCCTGGAGCATTTCGTCGTGGTCGAACGGTTTGGCGATGTAGTCCACCGCGCCCATTTTCATGGAGTCGACCGCCGAGCGCAGGCTGGCATAGCTGGTCATGATCAGCACCGGCGTGCCCTGGCCGAGCTTGATCAGCTCGGTACCCGGGGCGCCAGGCAGGCGCAGGTCGCTGACAATCAGGTCAAACGTGGGAATGCTGAAACGCTCTTGTGCTTCCTGCACTGAACCGGCTTCGCTGACCTGGTACTGGTTGCGTTCCAGCAGGCGGCGCAAGGCGGAGCGGATAATTGTTTCGTCTTCGACGATCAAAATGTGCGGCATTGATTCGATTCTCTCGACGGTCTCAGTTCACAGCGGACGTCGCTTCGACATGACGCGGCAAGGTCACCCGGATACGGGTGCCGCGCTGGCTATGAACATCGGCCGGGCTGTCGATGGTGATTTGTCCATAATGCTCTTCAACGATGGAATAGACCAGTGCGAGGCCCAGACCGGTGCCTTCGCCAGGATCCTTGGTGGTGAAGAAGGGTTCGAACAATCGGTCCATGATGTTCTGTGGGATACCGCTGCCTTCGTCTTCGACGATCAGGTCGACCGTGTGTTCGAACGCTTCGCTCTTGACCCGCACCGCGCTGCCGGCCGGTGAGGCGTCCCGCGCGTTGGAGAGCAGGTTGATCAACACCTGGGCGAGCCGCTGGGGGTCGCCATCGACCCAATGGTCCGGGTCGCACAGGTTGAAGAATTGCACTTCGAAATTGCGCCGGTTGAGGGCCAGCAGACCAATGGCGTCCTGGGCCACTTCGGCCAGGCAGACGGGCTCGTCATTGTGCTGGTGACCGCCGGCATGGGCGAAGCTCATCAGCGACTGGACGATGCGCGACACGCGTTTGGTCTGTTCGAGGATCTGGCCGCTGATCTCCGTCAGCTCGCCGTCGTCCTCGCGCTCTTCGCGCAGGTTCTGCGCCAGGCAGGCGATGCCGGTGATCGGGTTGCCGATTTCGTGGGCCACCCCGGCGGCCAGCCGGCCAATGCTTGCCAGGCGTTCGGAGTGGACCAACTTGTCTTCGAGCATCTGGGTGTCGGTCAGGTCTTCCACCAGCAGCACCAGGCCGCTGTTGCCCGGTGCCAACGGCTCGTCGATCGCCGCCTTGTGCAGGTTCAGCCAGCGGGTCTGGCCGTCGAGGGCCAGGTGCTGTTTGTGCAGGTGCTCGTCAGGCAGGTCGATGAAGCCTTGCAGCAAGCCTTTCCATGGCTCGCCCAGGGTGCTCAGGCGTGAACCGACCACGCGCTGGGCGGCGATCCCGGTCAGTTCTTCCATGGCCTTGTTCCACATCAGGATTTCCTGGTCCTTGGCCAGGGAACACACGCCCATCGGCAGTTCCTGCAGGGTCTGGCGGTGGTAACGGCGCAAGGCGTCCAGTTCGGCGGCCAGGCCGGTGAGGCGCGAATGGTAATCCTCGAGGCGGCTTTCGATGAAGTGGATGTCTTCGGTGACATAGTTCTCGCCACCGGCCTTGTAGGGCAGGAACGTCTCGACCATGTCCTGGGCCACGCTGGGGCCCATCAGGCCGGACAGGTTGGCCTCGATCCGGTCCCGCAGGCGACGCAAGGCATACGGGCGGCGTTCATCGAAGGGCAGGTAAAGGTCGCGCAGGGCCTGTTCGACTTCCTTTTGCGCGGCTTTGGCACCCAGGGGCTTGGCCAGTTGCGTGGCGAACTCCTGGGGCGAGGCAGCGTGCAGCTCGCGGCGCTGCGGACGACGAACATTGTCGACCGCACAGGCTTCGGCGGCGCTGGCCTCTTCGCTGCTGGCGTTGGTGAACAGCGAGATCAGGGTGAACATCAGCACGTTCGCTGCCAGGGACGCGATGGCCGCCATATGCCAACTGGTGTCGTCGAGCACGTAGATCATGTTCAGCAGTGGAATATAGAAACCCTGCAAGTTGCCCATCAGCGGCAGCAGCATCGCCACCAGCCACACCAGGATCCCCGCCAGCAGGCCGGCGATGAAGCCGCGGCGGTTGGCGGTCGGCCAATACAGCACCGACAGCACGCCGGGCAGGAACTGCAAGGTGGCGACGAAGGCGACGATGCCCAGGTTGGCCAGGTCCTGCCCGTCGCCCAGCATCAGGTAGAAACCGTAGCCGGCCATGATGATCGCGACGATCAGCGCCCGTCGGGTCCATTTCAGCCAGCGGTAGATGTTGCCTTCGGCCGGTGGCTGGTAGAGCGGCAGCACCAGGTGGTTGAGGGCCATCCCCGACAAGGCCAGCGTGGTGACGATAATCAGGCCGCTGGCCGCCGACAGGCCGCCGACGTAAGCCAGCAAGGCCAGGGCCTTGCTGTTGGCGGCGATGCCGATGCCCAGGGTGAAATATTCCGGGTTGGTGCTGGCGCCCAGCTTCAGTCCGGCCCAGAGGATCAACGGCACCGCCAGGCTCATCAGCAGCAGGAACAGCGGCAGGCCCCAACTGGCGCTCACCAGCGAGCGCGGGTTGAGGTTTTCGGTAAAGGTCATGTGGTACATGTGCGGCATCACGATGGCCGAGGCGAAGAACACCAGCAACAGCGTGCGCCACGGGCCTTCCTGCAAGGGCGTGTGCAAGGCGGCGAGGGCGGTCTGGTTCTGCAGCAGCCACACTTCCAGCTGTTGCGGGCCGTCGAACACGCCGTACAGGGCATAGAGACCGACGCCGCCGATGGCAATCAACTTGATCACCGACTCGAAAGCGATCGCGAACACCAGGCCTTCGTGTTTCTCCCGCGTGGCGATGTGCCGGGAACCGAAGAAAATCGTGAACAGGATGATCAGCACGCAGAAACTCAACGCCACCCGGTGCTGCACCGGCTCGCGCGTCAGGATGCTGATGGAATCGGCCACGGCCTGTATTTGCAGGGCCAGCAACGGTAACACCCCGACCAGCATGAAGATCGTGGTCAGGGCGCCGGCCCAGGTGCTGCGAAAGCGAAAGGCGAACAGGTCGGCCAGGGAGGACAGTTGGTAGGTGCGGGTGATTTTCAGGATCGGGTAGAGCAATACCGGCGCCAGCAGGAACGCGCCCGATACGCCGAGGTAACTGGAGAGGAAACCATAGCCGTACTGATAGGCCAGCCCGACCGTGCCATAGAACGCCCACGCGCTGGCATAGACACCCAGCGACAGGGTGTAGGTCAGCGGGTGGCGGATGATCGCCCGGGGAATCATGCCCCGTTCGCTGATCCAGGCCACGCCGAACAGCACCGCCAGGTAGGCGGCGCTGATCAGGATCATCTGGGTCAGGCTAAAGCTCATCGGCATCTTTTTGGCTCTGCAGGATGAAGGTCACGACAATCAGGATCAGCCAGAGCAGATACGGCCGATACCAGGCACCCGTGGCATCGATCCACCAATCCATGATGGCCGGGGAGAACAAGTAAATCCCCACTACCAGGAGCAGGACCAAGCGATAGATATACATCCCGGCCTCTCTAATTTATGCGCGTGCCCGAAAACGTGCGGCGATGGTAACGGATGGGCGCCAAGCTGCAAGGGCCGTCAACGTATTTGCGCTTCGGGCAGGCTCAGTGTGCGCGGGATCTTGCCCGCGTCCCAGTGGCGAATGCCCCAGGCCAGCAGTTCCCGTGGGCTGGCGTCGTCCAGTTCGGGCCCCGGTTGCTGGCCCAGCGCGCGCAACGCCCGTAGCAGCAGCGGCGTGGCCTGGTCGGCCGCCAGTGGCGGTGAACGGTAGGATTTGCCGAGCTTGTGCCCGTCGGGCTGGGTGATCAACGGCACGTGCAGGTAACGCGGTTGTGGCAACCCGAGCAGTTCTTGCAGGTAGAGCTGGCGCGGCGTGGAGTCCAGCAGGTCGGCGCCGCGCACGATATCGGTCACCCCTTGCCAGGCGTCGTCCAGGACCACGGCCAATTGATAGGCATAGAGTCCGTCGCGGCGGCGGATCACGAAATCACCGACTTCACGGCCCAGGTGCTGGCGGAATTCGCCCTGGACCCGGTCGGTGAAGTGGTACTCGAGCTCGGGGACGCGCAGGCGGATGGCGGCGTCCTCGGTGCCGTGCCCGGCATTGCGGCACAGGCCCGGATAAATGCCCCGGTACGCCTCCAGTTGCTTGCGCGAACAGGTGCAGGCATAGGCCAGGCCCTGGCTGAACAGCCGGTTGATGACTAGGTCGTAGGCGTCATGGCGCTCGCTCTGGCGAACCATTTCGCCGTCCCATTCAAACCCGTAGCTTTCCAGCGCCTTGAGAATCGCCGCTTGCGCGCCCGGTTCTTCCCGGGGCGGGTCGAGGTCTTCCATGCGCAGCAACCAGCGGCCGTCCACGGCCCGAGCATCCAGGTACGATGCCAGTGCGGCGACCAGCGAACCGAAATGCAGGTGGCCGCTGGGGGTGGGGGCGAAGCGTCCGATGTAGGCAGTCATAGGGCAAATGTTACTGGGTCCGGGCGGTGGGCGTGCAATCTCGACAACAAAGCATATCCCCTTGTGGGAGCGAGCTTGCTCGCGATAGCGGCCTGTCAGCCACATCACTGTTGGCTGACCCACTGCTATCGCGAGCGAGCTCGCTCCCACAGGGGGGCACCAAAACGTGGGGGTAAATATCGGAAACAAAAAACGGAGCGTATGAACGCTCCGTTTCGATAACAGCTCCGGCGATTACTTGCCGACCTGTTTTTCCTTGATTTCCGCCAGGGTCTTGCAGTCGATGCACAGGTCGGCGGTCGGTCGGGCTTCCAGGCGACGAATGCCGATCTCGATGCCGCAGGACTCGCACCAACCGTACTCTTCGTCTTCGATCAGTTGCAGGGTCTTGTCGATTTTCTTGATGAGCTTGCGCTCACGGTCACGGGCGCGCAGTTCGAGGCTGAACTCTTCTTCCTGACTGGCACGGTCGGCCGGGTCGGGGAAGTTGGCCGCTTCGTCTTTCATGTGATCCACGGTGCGGTCGACTTCCTGCATCAAGTCCTGTTTCCACTTGTTCAGGATCTTGGTGAAGTGCGCGCGCATGGGGGCGCCCATATACTCTTCGCCAGCTTGCGGGACGTAAGGCTCAAACCCGCTGAGCGACTGATTTTGATTTTGCTTTGCTTGGGTGGGCATGAATGGACCGCCTCTACTCTTGTAATCCACTACGCAGGATTGCTCCATCACCGACACCTGCCGGCCCTGCGGCTGCAAGCGGGCGAACTTACCAGATCAAATCGGGCCGCGCTACTCCCGGTTGTCGAGCCTGCGGCGGCCGGGGCCTGTAAAACGTGGCCGGGTTCGCTTCGGTGGGGATCTAAACCTGCTCAATGCTTGATTCTAGTCAAGCCTGGGCCAATCGCGGGAGTCATTTCCTGCAATTCGAGGGCTCAGACCGCTTTGGTCTCGCGCGTGTTCCCGCAGTTGTTCCCGAGTTGGGTAGAATCGGTTCTTTTTCCCCTGAAGGAAGGCCAATGGCTCAGCCCTACAGTGCGCGCAGCCGCGCCATCGAACCTTTCCATGTGATGGCGCTGTTGGCTCGCGCCAACGAACTGCAAGCCGCCGGGCATGACGTTATCCACCTGGAGATCGGCGAGCCGGACTTTACCACCGCCGAACCGATCATCCAGGCCGGCCAGGCCGCGCTGGCGGCGGGCAAGACCCGTTACACCGCGGCCCGTGGCATTCCCGAGCTGCGCGAAGCCATCTCCGGTTTCTATGGTCAGCGCTACGGGGTGGACATCGATCCTCGACGGATCATGATCACGCCGGGCGGCTCCGGCGCGTTGCTGCTGACCAGCGCCTTGCTGGTGGACCCGGGCAAGCATTGGCTGTTGGCCGACCCCGGCTATCCGTGCAACCGTCATTTCCTGCGCCTGGTGGAAGGCGCGGCGCAATTGGTGCCCGTGGGGCCGGACGTGCGCTACCAATTGACGCCGGACCTGGTGGACCGTCATTGGGACCAGGACAGCGTCGGTGCGTTGGTGGCCTCGCCAGCCAACCCGACCGGGACGATTCTCACCCGGGACGAGTTGGCAGGGTTGTCCAAGGCCATCAAGGGCCACAACGGCCATCTGGTGGTGGACGAGATCTATCACGGCCTGACCTATGGCACCGACGCCGCCAGTGTGCTGGAAGTCGACGACGACGCCTTTGTCCTTAATAGTTTTTCCAAGTACTTCGGCATGACCGGCTGGCGGCTGGGCTGGTTGGTGGCCCCTTCGGCGGCCATCGGCGAGCTGGAAAAACTTGCACAGAACCTCTACATCAGTGCGCCGAGCATGGCCCAGTATGCCGCCCTGGCCTGTTTCGAGCCCGCCACCATCGAAATCTTCGAGCTGCGGCGGGCCGAGTTCGCGCTGCGCCGCGACTTTCTGCTGCCGGCCTTGCGGGAATTGGGCTTCGGTATCGCGGTGGAGCCCCAAGGGGCGTTTTACCTCTATGCCGATATCAGCACCTTCGGCGGCGATGCCTTTGCGTTCTGCCAGCATTTCCTGGAAACCGAACACGTGGCCTTCACCCCGGGTCTGGATTTCGGCCGTCACCAGGCCAGCCACCATGTGCGGTTCGCCTACACACAGAGCTTGCCGCGGCTACAGGAAGCGGTGGCGCGAATCGAACGTGGACTGCGGAGCTGGCAAGGCTGATGCGTTTCTCCCCTGCGTTGGAAGAAGGTCGTCTGATTCGACGTTACAAGCGTTTTCTCGCTGATATCGAGACCGTTCACGGCGAACTCCTCACTATTCACTGCCCCAACACCGGCTCGATGCTCAACTGCATGGCTGAAGGCGCGCGCGTCTGGTTCAGTCGCTCCAGCGACCCCAAGCGCAAGTTGCCCGGAACCTGGGAAATCGGCGAAACCCCTCAAGGGCGGCTGGCCTGCATCAATACCGCACGCGCCAACGCCTTGGTCGAAGAAGCCTTGCGCGCCGGAGTCATCAGTGAACTGAACGGGTTCACCGGGCTCAAGCGTGAAGTGGCTTATGGCATGGAGAACAGCCGCATCGATTTTCGCCTGGACTACGCTCAAGGCTCGGCCTGGGTCGAAGTCAAAAGTGTCACGTTGGGTTTCGATGGCACCCAAGTGGCGGCGTTTCCCGATGCGGTCACGCTGCGCGGAGCCAAGCACCTGAGGGAGCTGGCCTGCCTGGCCCGGGAAGGTGTGCGAGCGGTGCAGCTTTATTGCGTGAACCTGAGCGGCATCGAGGCCGTGCGCCCGGCACACGAGATCGACCCGGTATACACCGCAGCCCTGCATGATGCGGTGGCGGCGGGGGTGGAAGTGTTGGCCTACGGAGTTACGCTGACGCCCGAGCAGATGTGGGTGGACCGTGCGTTGCCAGTGTTGCTCACGACGCTAGAGTTCGACCCAGATGCCTTGCTTGTCCTCCCGGCTGTCTAGCGCGGCCAGGAACTGGCCGGCGCAGGGGCCGGCCACGCATTCACCGCTCTCGATCAGGAACAGCGCGCCGTGAGTGGCGCACTGGATCAGGCTGGCGCTGGGGTCGAGGAACTGGTCGGGTTGCCATTCCAGTGGCACGCCCCGGTGCGGGCAGCGGTTGAGATAGGTATGCACCTGGCCGGCGCGTCGCACGGCCAGCACCTTGCGCCCATTGAGGTCGAAACCGCGACTGCCGTTTTCGGGCAGTTCGGCGGCAGTGCAAAGAAACTTCATGTGTGTCTCTATATATCTGTCGGAGTGAGCCTCTGTGGGAGCGAGCTTGCTCGCGATAGCGGTCGATCAGCCAACATTAAGGTGACTGGTACACCGCTATCGCGAGCAAGCTCGCTCCCACAGGTTTCGTGTGGCAAAAGATCCACCCTTGACGCTCAAATGAAAACAATTATCAAATGGCGCTTCCTTCGCAGGTGGTCGAGGATACTTGGCCCGGCCCGGTCCTGCGAAAAACTTCTTTGAGGAAGCTGCCCGATGCGTCTGAACATCCGCGTTGTTGCGCTCTGTGTCGCACTGTTGGTCAACCAGGGGGCCAGCGCGGCTGAATCGCCGCAGCGTTGGGTCAGCGCCGGCGGCGCCTTGTCGGAGTGGGTCAGCGCGTTGGGGGGCGAGTCGAAACTGGTGGGCGTGGACACCACCAGCCAGCATCCTGAATCCTTGCGGGCCCTGCCCAGCATTGGCTATCAGCGACAACTGTCCGCAGAGGGCGTATTGAGCCTGCGTCCGCAGATCCTGGTGGGCACCGAGGAAATGGGGCCGCCACCTGTGCTGGCGCAAATCCGCGGCGCTGGCGTAAAGGTCGAATTGTTCTCGACCACGCCAGACCTGCCGACCCTGCAGGGCAACTTGCAGCACCTGGGGCAATTGCTGGGGGCGCAGGCCGAGGCGACACGGTTGTTCGACCGTTATCAGGAACAGCTCGCCCAGCAGCAGGCCCGGGTGACCGAGGCCCAGCGCAAGCAAAAGGCTCCCGGCGTATTGCTATTGGTAGGCAGTTCCGGTGGCAAGCCACTGGTCGCTGGCAAGGGCACGGCTGCCGATTGGCTGTTACAGCAAGCCGGCGGTCACAACCTGGCGACCCACAGCGGCTATAAATCCTTTTCAGTGGAAACCCTGGCCAGCCTGAATCCTGAAGTGCTGGTCTTCGCCGACCGAGCCTTGAGTGGTGAAGAAGCCCGTGCGGCGCTGTTCAGGGAAAATCCGATTCTTTCCTCGACCCGAGCCGCCAGGGACGGGCGCGTCATGGAGCTCGACCCGACGCTGCTGGTGGGCGGATTGGGCCCGCGGCTGCCGCAGAGCCTGGTGAAACTGACGGCAGGCTTTTATCCGGCTGAGCCGGCCGCGGCGCCATGACTTCGTCGGTCAAGCCTCGCACCTTGTTTATCGGCCTGGGCCTGCTGTGTTTGCTGACGACCTGGCTGTCCCTGGCCCTGGGGCCGGTGAGCCTGCCCCTGCTGGACACCTTGCGCGCCGCTTTGCGGCTGTTGGGCCTGCCGGTGGCCGCCGATGGCCTGGAACAGGCCGAACTGATCCTCGGCCAGATCCGTTTGCCACGCACTCTGCTGGGCTTGGCGGTGGGCGGGGTGTTGGCGTTGTCCGGTGTGGCGATGCAGGGGCTGTTCCGTAACCCGCTGGCAGACCCGGGGTTGGTGGGCGTGTCCAGCGGTGCGGCGTTGGGCGCAGCCGTCGCCATTGTCGGTGGCTCGGCGCTGGGTGGATTGCCCGAAGCCTTCGGCCCTTACGTGTTGTCGTTGTGTGCGTTCCTTGGCGGGCTCGGCGTTACGGCGCTGGTCTATCGCCTCGGCCGCCGCAATGGCCAGACCCATGTCGCGACCATGCTCCTGGCCGGCATCGCCCTGACCGCGCTATCCGGCTCCGCCGTCGGCCTGTTCACCTACCTGGCGGACGACGCGACCCTGCGCACCCTGACGTTCTGGAACCTGGGCAGTCTCAACGGCGCCAGTTACGCAAGGTTGTGGCCGCTGTTGCTGGTCAGCGCCGGCGTGGCGCTCTGGCTGCCACGCCGAGCCCGGGAGCTCAATGCGCTGTTGCTGGGCGAGTCCGAGGCAGCCCATTTGGGCGTCAACGTCGAAGCCCTCAAGCGTGAGCTGGTATTTTGTACGGCCCTGGGGGTTGGCGCGGCGGTGGCGGCGGCGGGCATGATCGGTTTCGTCGGGCTGGTGGTGCCGCATCTGGTGCGCCTGGTGGCCGGCCCCGACCACCGTGTGTTGCTGCCCGCTTCAGTGCTGGCGGGGGCAAGCCTGCTGTTGCTCGCTGACTTGGTGGCACGCTTGGCGCTGGCCCCCGCGGAATTGCCAATCGGCATCGTCACGGCCTTCATCGGTGCGCCGTTCTTCCTCTATCTATTGGTACGAGGGCGCGGCTGATGTTGCGAGCACAAAACCTGCACATTCAACGTGGCCGCAAAACCGTGCTGGCGGACATCGATCTGCTGCTCAACCCCGGCGAGGTGCTCGGTGTGCTCGGGCCCAACGGTGCGGGCAAAAGTACCTTGCTGGCGGGCCTGTGTGGCCAATTGCGACCGAGCCAGGGGCAGGTCTGGCTCGAAGACCGTCCACTGGCCCAATGGCAGGGGGCCGAGCGCGCCCGTCGCCTGGCGGTCTTGCCGCAGTCCTCGACCCTGGATTTTGCCTTTCGCGTCGAGGAAGTCGTCGGCATGGGGCGCCTGCCGCATCAGAGTGGTCGGCTGCGCGACGAGCAAATCGTCGCCGCTGCGCTGCAAGCGGCAGACGCCGCGCATCTGCACGGTCGCAGTTACCTGGCGTTGTCCGGTGGCGAACGCCAGCGGGTGCATCTGGCACGGGTGTTGGCGCAGTTGTGGCCGGGTAAAGCGGGGCAGACCCTGTTGCTGGACGAGCCGACCTCGATGCTCGATCCGCTGCATCAGCACACCATCCTCCAGGCGGTACGTGAATTCGCCGGTCGCGGCGCCGCTGTGCTGGTTATCCTGCATGACCTGAACCTGGCGGCGCGCTACTGTGATCGCCTGTTGCTGCTCGCGTCCGGTCGACCGGTGGCCCTGGACACGCCCCGGCACGTGCTGCGTCCGGAACCGCTCAAGGCGGTGTTTGGCCTGGATGTGCTGGTGCAAGACCATCCGGAGCGCGGGCATCCATTGATCATCGCCCGTTGAGGGCGCCCTGGAGGATACGGACGTGCGCCTGCTCCTGATTCTGGCATTGAGTGTATTGACGGCGTGCCAGAGCATCGCCCCGCCCCCGCTCGGCGGACGGATTCGTGATTTGCACAACGGCCAGGCCGTGACGCCACAGGCACTGGTCGAACGCCTGGCAAAGGCGCCTCGGGTGGTGGTAGGGGAGCGGCACGACAATCCTGACCACCACGCGCTGCAGCTATGGCTGCTCCAGGCCTTGGCCGGACAGCGGGCCCAGGGCAGCCTGTTGCTGGAAATGCTCACCCCCTCCCAACAGCCACGCGTTGATTCGGTCCGCCAACTGCCCGCCTTGCCCAAGGACCTGCCCGACGCGCTGGCCTGGTCCCCCGGCTGGGATTGGAGCCTGTACGGACCCATCGTCGAGTTTGCCCTGGCGCAACGCTATCCATTGCTGGCCGCCAATCTGGACCCCGCCGAGATCCAGCGTTTCTACCGACAAACGCCCAGCTTGATGGGCGCGCGCGCCAATGCCGCCACGGTGAAAGACGCGTTGTTGGGGCAGATCCGTGAATCCCACTGTGGTTTGCCGCCAGAGTCGCAAATGCCACCGATGCTGGCCGTGCAGCAACAGCGTGACCGGCGCATGGCCGAACGCCTGCTGCAAGCGCCGACACCGGCATTGTTGTTCGCGGGCGCCTGGCATGGGCGAAAAGATGTCGGCGCGCCGCTGCACGCGTTGGACCTTGGTGCCAGCGAGGCTCCGATCGTCCTGATGTTGGCCGAGGAGGGCAGTGACGTGACGTCGGCCATGGCGGACTACGTGTGGTACACCCAGGCCATGCCGCCCCAGGATTATTGTGCGCAGATGCGTGAACACATCGGTAAGTGATATCGCAGGCAAAAAAAGACCCGGCAAGAGCCGGGTCAAATAACCGTGATTAGCCTGATGAGGAGATATCTGAGAGTCCGAACCAAGGGCTGTTCAAATATCGGCCAGTCTCGCGACTGGATGTGGTAATCATAGCGATTCTCATTACCATGTCAAACATTGTTTTTGCGATTCGTCGAAATAACCTCGCGGCCAGGGTTCGCACTGGAAACGAAAGGGCATCAGGCTTTGTGACGCGTCGAAATGGCGTCCAGCTGTTTATTCAGGGCTTCCTTGCGTTCAGCGGGGATGTCGTTCCAATGCACATCCATCAACGCACCCTCGATGGCGTACAGCAACACCTTGGACGCCCGGAAGCCGCGCGTGCGCACCGCGCGATAGGCGTCCACCGCCCCAAGCCGGCGTAGATCGGAAGCGCTGTGGATACCCACGGCGTGCAGCCACTGGGCCGACGTCTTGCCCAGATTCTTCAGGTGTTGCAGTTCATCATTCATCGAGCCTCCTTGCGACGGCCGACTGGTGCGGTGGGCAAGCTTCTGAGCAGTGTAGCGGTCAGTAGGAAAAGCGTGATTCTTTGGTGGGATTCGATGCAAAAGCTTCTAATGCATTACGCACGATGAGGAGGGAAAAGACTGCATTCTCCAGCGCAAGCGGGGGCGCTGGAGGTCCGTTCGGTCGTGGCGGGTCCGCGCGTCGGCCGGCCCGGTTCAGGCACTGTCAGCGGGTGCGGTAGCGCAGCCGGGTGCCGAAGTTCATCGACATCAGGATTTCATCCGCAGACAGTTCGGGCGGAAAGTAGGCGCCGGATATCTGCGCATGGGCCAGGCTCGCGCCTTCCAACGACGACTTGCGAAAATCGATGCCGCGCAAATCGGCGGAGCGGAAGTAGGCGTCGCTGAAGTCAACGTCGTCCGCGTTCAGTTCCCGCAGGTCAAGGCCTCGAAAATCGCCGCCGCGCATGTCGACCGGACCTTGTGGGCGTTCGCTGTTGAACCCGGCGATATCATCTTTGCGCAGCAAGGCATAAAGCGGGGTACCGAGAAGTTTGGGAAGGCTCATTTCATATCACCTGATGGTTTTATGACGCCAGTATAGTGCCACTATTTGACAGCCGTGAAGCCGGACATCGCTTCACGGCCGAAATAATGATCTACAGGCCTGGCAGGCGCTGGCGGATCTGCGCGACCACGACGTCGAGCGTACCGCTTTCGTTGGTTTGGACCCGTTTGCTGCAGAGAATTTCCGCCGGGGTCAGGGCTTCACGGCTGGACTGTTGTGCGGCGATGACTGCCAGGTTCGCATCGGAGGGGTCTTGTTGGTCGGCCTGGCGCTGTGCCAGCCGGCTTTCGATGACCGCTTGCGGCGCGTCGCAGTCGAGGATCAGGAACGGAGCGCCCGTGGCCTCGGCGACTTTTGCCGCGGCGTCGCGCTGATCGTGTTTGAGGTAGGTGGCGTCGATCACTACTGGGAATCCGGCGCGCAGGATCGCCGCGGCGACTTCATGCAGGCGGGCGTAGGTGGCGCTGCTGGCGTCGTTGCTATAGATGCCGGCTTGTGGATCGTTGGGAACCTGTTGCTGGCCGAACAGGCGTTTGCGCTCCACGTCCGAGCGCAGGCGAATGGCGCCCAGTGCCTCTACCAGGCGCATCGCGACATGGCTTTTGCCAACGGCCGAAACACCGTGGGTGATGGCCAGGAAAGGCGATGGAATGGTGCTGTAGCTTTCGGCCAGGTTGGCGTAGTTGCGGTATTGGCGCAGGGTGGTGGCGCGCTGCACCGGATCGGCTTCGGCCGGCATGCTGAACAGCGCGACTTTTGCCCGGACGAGGGCGCGGTAGGCTTTATAGAAGTTCAGCAGTTCCAGGCCCTGGTAGTCGCCGGTCAGTTCCAGGTACTGGCTGACGAAACGCCGCGCCAGGGACTTGAGACCACGGTCCTCCAGGTCCATCGCCAGGAAGCCGGTGTCGGCGTAGACGTCAGTGAAACGGAACGGTTCGTTGAACTCGATGCAGTCGAAAATCACCACCTTGCCGTCGATCACAGTGGCGTTGCCCAGGTGGATATCGCCGTGGCATTCGCGGATGAAGCCTTCGGCCTTGCGCTGGGTGAGCAGCGGCTTGAGGCGTTCGAAACTGCTTTCGGCCCAGGCTTGCAACGCTTCGAGTTGCAGCAGGTCGGCCTTGTCGTTGAGGAACGGGCGGATCTGTTCGAAGTTCTGCAGCACCGGCGCCATCACGCTTTGCGGGGTACCGGCGGCGTTTTCGGCGGGCACCTCGGGCGTGGAGAGGTGGAACTGGGCGATCTGGGCGGCCATTTCGTCGATGTGCGCGGTGGTCAGTTCGCCGTTGGCTTGCAACGTGCTGAGCAATTGGCTTTGCGGGAACTGACGCATCTTCAGGGCGTATTCGATGGCCGGACCGTCGCCACCCAGTTGTGGTGCTTCGACGCTACCGGTAATCGGCAGGACGTCCAGGTACAGGTCTTGGGTCAGGCGCTGGTTCAGGCGCAACTCTTCTCTGCAGAAATGCTGGCGCGCCTCGAGGCTGGTGAAATCGAGGAAGCCGAAGTTGACCGGCTTTTTGAATTTGTAGGCGTAAGGCCCAGTGAGCAATACCCAGGAAATGTGGGTTTCGATGACCTGGAACGCTTCGACGGGATGTGGGTAGAGGGCCGGGTTTTGCAAGGCGGCGATCAGGGATTGGCTCACGGGCGGTCCTTCAGAGTCTGAGAAAATTCAAGGCCGTCATTATGGCGGCAAGCCGCGCTAACGCAAACCGCGTGGCGGGCTCATGTTGAACCGCGGCAAAGTGCGTATAATCCGCCGCCATGACTCGTACCCGATCCCCCCGTACCCCCAAGAAACCACCCGCCAGCCGCCTGCGGCCCTGGCTGGGCTGGGCCCTTAAACTCAGCCTGGTGGGCCTCGTCGTGCTCGCCGGTTTTGCGGTCTATCTCGATGCCGTGGTCCAGGAGAAATTCTCCGGCAAGCGCTGGACCATCCCGGCCAAGGTCTATGCCCGGCCGTTGGAGCTGTTCGTCGGACAAAAGCTGAGCAAGGACGACTTCCTGACCGAACTCGATGCCTTGGGTTATCGCCGTGAAAGCGTGGCCAATGGCCCGGGTGCGGCCTCGGTCAATGGCAATACCATCGACCTCAACACCCGTGGTTTCCAGTTCTATGAAGGCATGGAACAGGCGCAACCGGTGCGGGTGCGTTTTTCCGGTGACTATGTGGCTGCGCTGACCGGCGCCAACAACGCGAGCCTGTCGGTGGTGCGCCTTGAACCGCTGCTCATTGGCGGCCTGTACCCCAAGAACCTCGAAGACCGGATCCTGATCAAGATCGACCAGGTGCCGCCGTTCCTGCTCGACACGCTGATCGCCGTCGAAGACCGCGACTTCTATCATCACTTCGGCGTCTCGCCCAAGTCGATCGCCCGGGCCATCTGGATCAACACCTCTTCGGGTCATATGCGCCAGGGCGGCAGTACCCTGACCCAACAGCTGGTCAAGAACTTCTACCTGACCAACGAGCGCAGCCTGACCCGCAAGCTCACCGAAGCCATGATGGCGCTGTTGCTGGAGCTGCACTACGACAAACAGGAGATTCTGGAGGCGTACCTCAACGAGGTCTTCGTCGGCCAGGACGGTCAACGGGCGGTGCACGGTTTCGGCCTTGCCAGCCAGTTCTTCTTCAGCCAGCCGCTGTCCGAGCTCAAGCTGCATCAGGTGGCGTTGCTGGTGGGCATGGTCAAGGGGCCGTCTTCCTACAACCCGCGTCGTAATCCGGAACGTGCCCTCCAGCGGCGCAACCTGGTGCTCGACCTGCTGCAACAACAAGGTGTGGCGACGGCCGAGCAAGTCGAAGCCGCGAAAAAGATGCCGTTGGGCGTGACCAAGCGTGGCAGCCTGGCGGACAGTTCGTTCCCCGGCTTCATGGACCTGGTCAAGCGTCAGCTACGGGAAGACTACCGCGACGAAGACTTGACCGAAGAAGGCTTGCGCATCTTCACCAGTTTCGACCCGATCCTGCAGATGAAGGCCGAAGCCTCGGTCGAGGACACCTTCAAACGGCTGGGCGGACGCAAGGGTGCCGACGAAGTCGAAGCGGCCATGGTGGTGACCAACCCGGAAACCGGCGAAGTCCAAGCCATGATCGGCAGCCGCCAGGCCAGTTTCGCCGGCTTCAACCGGGCCCTGGATGCGGTGCGTCCGATTGGCTCGCTGATCAAGCCGGCGGTGTACCTCACCGCCTTGGAGAAACCGAGCCAGTACACGCTGACCAGTTGGCTGTCGGACGAGGCGTTCTCGGTCAAGGGCGCGGATGGCCAGGTCTGGAAACCGCAGAACTATGATCGTCGTTCCCACGGCACGGTGTTCCTCTATCAGGGGTTGGCGCATTCCTACAACCTGTCGACGGCTCGCCTCGGGCTGGAAGTCGGCGTGCCGAACGTACTCAAGACCCTCGCGCGCCTGGGCGTAAGCCGCGAACTGCCGGCTTTCCCGTCGATGTTGCTGGGGGCGGGCGGGCTGACGCCGATAGAAGTGGCGGCGATGTACCAGACGCTGGCCAACGGCGGTTTCAATACGCCGATGCGCGGGATCCGCAGCGTGCTGACCGCCGATGGCGAGCCGCTCAAGCGTTATCCGTTCCAGATCCAGCAGCGCTTCGATCCGGCCTCCATTTATCTGATCCAGAGCGCGATGCAGCGGGTCATGCGTGAAGGCACCGGCAGTTCGGTTTATAACGTGTTGCCCCGGACCCTGACCCTGGCGGGCAAGACCGGGACCAGTAACGACTCGCGCGACAGTTGGTTCGCCGGTTTCAGCCAGGACTTGTTGGCGGTGGTCTGGCTCGGACGCGATGACAACGGCAAGACCCCGTTCACCGGCGCCACTGGCGCGTTGCAGGTCTGGACCAGTTTCATGCGCAAGGCCGACCCGTTGCCGCTGGACATGCCGCAACCGGACAACATCGTCCAGGCCTGGGTCGATTCGCGCACTGGCCAAGGCTCCGACGCCAATTGCCCGGGCGCCGTACAGATGCCGTATATTCGCGGCAGCGAACCGCCACCCGGTGCAGCCTGTGGCGGCACGAATCCCGCCGAATCGGTGATGGATTGGGTCAAGGACTGGATGAATTAAGCAAAGAGGGTTTCAAGTGAACAAGTGGTTGATTCCAGCGGTAACGGCCGTGGCTTTGCTCAGTGGTTGCTCTACCGTACAGCGCGGTTCGATTCCGGTCGTCGACTCCGGCACGGCTGTGTCCAACAGCGAGCGGGTCTCGGCCAACGGCGGTTTCCGTCAAACGACAGTGAAGCGGCCTGTGCAAGGCCAGGTCCAGGCCATCCCGCAGGGTGACACCGGTGTCGTCGTGATGGTGCCCGGCGGTGGTGCGACAACCTCGGTGCCGATCAGCAGCACGCCGATCACGCCGGGCCCGATCACGCCAGGGCCTATCGAAACTTCGCCGATCGATCAGGGCAGCTACAGCATGCCTTCGACGCCGAGCAGCGTCCCGTCGGCAAGTTCCGGTGGTTTGTCCGCCGATGAACAACTGGACGGCCCGGTGCTGGCCCTGCTGACCACGGCGCAACAGCAACAGGCCGGCGGTGACCTCAACGGTGCGTCCTCCAGCCTGGAGCGCGCCCAGCGTGTAGCGCCGCGCGAACCCCAGGTGCTCTATCGCCTGGCCCAGGTGCGCATGGCCCAGGGCGATGCGCCGCAAGCCGAACAACTGGCCCGCCGTGGCCTGACATTCTCCAGTGGTCGCCCGGCGCTTCAGGCCAGCCTGTGGGAATTGATCGCCCAGGCCCGTGAGAAACAAGGCGATTCCGCTGGCGCGGCGCTGGCCCGTCAAAAGGCCAAGGTTTCGCTCTGATGGATAGGCGTTTTCCCCAAATCGCCGATCAGTTGCTGCTGATCGAGCGGGAGCTGCGGGTCCAGGGTTGGTGGAGCGAGGTATCGCCTTCGGCCGAGGCGCTGGCCAGTGTGGAGCCGTTCGCGGTCGACACCCTGGATTTCGAGCAGTGGCTGCAATGGATTTTCCTGCCCAGGATGAAAGCCATCCTGGAAAACGATCTGCCGCTGCCCAACGCCTCGGGCATCCTGGCCATGGCCGAGATGGTCTATGCCCAGCGTCCCGGGCAGGGCGTGGCGTTGCAGCGGCTGTTGGCGCAGTTCGATCAGATGATCAGCAACGTCGGCTGACCGACGTCACTGGCAGTGCTCATCGATCTGCTTGCGGGTTTCCTCGATGCGCTGGCGCCGCTCTTCGTCATTGAGGCGGCGCATTTCCCCTTCCACGTCTTCACGTACCCGCGGGTTGTTCTGCAGCTGCGCCAGGTTGGTCCTGGCCTGCTCGCAAAACGCCTTGAGCTGGGCTTCCTGCTCGGCAATCTGTTTCTTGACCTCTTTATCGATCGCCTTCTGGTCGCCAATGACGCCGCCGGAAGGAGGCGCGGGCGGTTTGGCGACGGATGGCGAGGACTTGATCACGGTCGTGGCCTCGGCGTCCTGGGGCGGCTGGGATCCGAAGTGGGTGACACCTTGGGCATCCACCCATTTGTAGACCTGGGCGGCCATGCATATCGGGCTCAGGCCAACCAGCAGGCTGGCCGTCAAGAAGATCATTCGCATGCTGTTTCCTTGTCTTGGGTTGCGCAATTGAAGCTAACACAGTTGCCGTTTAAGGGTTTTTTCTTGCGTTCTCATGCGCTTACTTCGAATAAAGCACATAGACGACTTGACTTGAAGGAGGCGAAACAGAAGAATCCAAAGTCCGCTGTAGAGGGACTGCCAGAAGCAGGCCCGCTCGGCAGATCATGAGGCGCACATCCGCGCCGACCTGTTACACCCGCAACGCGTTACCTCGCGCTGGGTGGGAAAGGCCCGCAACACTTGGGACGATCCCAATACTTGCTCAGTCAGTGCTGACGTAGTCGGCGACCACCGTCGCTCATGCTCTGCCGAGAAGTAAACCTATTAAGACCCGTCCCCTTTTTGTGGGTCGGTATTCTGGCGTTTTAGAGGTGAACAACGTGGAGCTTTTATCTGGCGGTGAGATGCTCGTCCGCTTTTTGCGTGACGAAGGCGTCAAATATATCTACGGGTACCCCGGTGGTGCTCTTCTTCATGTCTACGATGCCCTGTTCAAAGAACCGGAAGTGACCCACATCCTGGTTCGTCACGAGCAGGCGGCCACCCATATGGCTGATGGTTATGCCCGTGCTACCGGCAAGGCCGGCGTGGTCCTGGTGACGTCCGGTCCTGGCGCCACGAACGCCATCACCGGTATCGCCACCGCGTACATGGACTCCATCCCGATGGTGATCATCTCCGGCCAGGTGCCCAGCACCATGGTGGGTACCGATGCGTTCCAGGAAACCGACATGATCGGTATCTCCCGGCCGATCGTGAAGCACAGCTTCATGATCAAGCACGCGTCGGAAATCCCGGAAGTCATGAAGAAGGCTTTCTACCTGGCTGAATCCGGTCGTCCGGGCCCGGTCGTGGTCGATGTCCCGAAAGACATGACCAACCCGGCCGAGAAGTTCGAATACATCTTCCCGAAAAAAGCCAAGCTGCGTTCCTACAGTCCGGCGGTCCGTGGTCACTCCGGGCAGATCCGCAAGGCAGCCGAAATGCTGCTGGCGGCCAAGCGCCCTGTGCTGTACTCCGGTGGTGGCGTGATCCTCGGCGGTGGCTCCGCGCCGCTGACCGAACTGGCCAAAATGCTCAACCTGCCGGTCACCAATACGCTGATGGGCCTGGGCGCCTTCCCAGGCACCGACCGTCAGTTCATCGGCATGCTCGGCATGCACGGCAGCTACACCGCCAACCTGGCGATGCACCACGCCGATGTGATCCTGGCGGTCGGTGCGCGTTTCGACGACCGTGTGATCAACGGCCCGGCGAAGTTCTGCCCGAACGCCAAGATCATCCATATCGACATCGACCCGGCGTCCATCTCCAAGACTATCAAGGCAGACGTGCCGATTGTTGGTCCTGTCGAGAGCGTGCTGACCGAAATGGTCGCCATCCTCAAGGAAATCGGCGAGGTTCCGAACAAGGAGTCCGTGGCCAGTTGGTGGAAGCAGGTCGATGAATGGCGCGGCGATCGCGGCCTGTTCCCTTATGACAAGGGCGACGGCAGTGTGATCAAGCCGCAGACCGTGATCGAAACCCTGTGCGAAGTGACCAAGGGCGATGCCTTTGTGACCTCCGACGTGGGTCAGCACCAGATGTTCGCGGCGCAGTACTACAAGTTCGACAAACCCAACCGCTGGATCAACTCCGGTGGCCTGGGCACCATGGGCTTCGGTTTCCCGGCGGCCATGGGTATCAAGTTGAGCTTCCCGGATGCCGACGTCGCCTGCGTCACCGGCGAGGGCAGCATCCAGATGAACATCCAGGAACTGTCCACCTGCCTGCAATACGGTTTGCCGGTGAAGATCGTGATCCTGAACAACGGTGTGTTGGGAATGGTTCGCCAGTGGCAGGACATGAGCTACGGCAGCCGTCACTCGCACTCCTACATGGAATCGCTGCCTGATTTCGTCAAGCTGGCGGAGGCCTACGGTCACGTTGGCGTGCGCATCACCGAATCGAAGGATTTGAAGTCGAAGATGGAGGAAGCGTTCGCCATGAAGGATCGCCTGGTGGTGATCGATATTGCGGTCGACACCAGCGAGCACGTCTACCCGATGCAGATCAAAGACGGCTCCATGCGCGATATGTGGCTGAGCAAGACGGAGCGTACCTAATCATGCGACACATTATTTCCTTGCTTCTGGAAAACGAACCGGGTGCGCTGTCTCGTGTTGTAGGCCTGTTCTCGCAGCGCAACTACAACATTGAAAGCCTGACCGTGGCGCCAACCGAAGACCCGACCCTGTCGCGTCTGACGCTGACCACCGTGGGGCACGATGAAATCATCGAGCAGATCACCAAGAACCTGAACAAGCTGATCGAGGTGGTCAAGCTGGTGGACCTGTCGGAAAGCGCTCACATCGAGCGCGAACTGATGCTGGTCAAGGTCAAGGCCACCGGCGCCCAGCGCGCCGAGATCAAGCGTACTACCGATATTTATCGTGGGCAGATCGTCGATGTCAGCGCCAGCGTCTATACCGTTCAGTTGACCGGTACCAGCGACAAGCTCGACAGCTTCATTCAATCGATCGGCACTGCCTCGATTCTGGAAACCGTACGCAGTGGCGTCACCGGGATTGCCCGTGGCGACAAAGTACTGAGCATCTAACCAAATTAGCGAATGGCCTGAACGGCCGGATATAGGGGAAATTCATGAAAGTTTTCTACGATAAAGACTGCGACCTGTCGATCATCCAGGGTAAGAAAGTCGCCATCATCGGCTACGGTTCCCAAGGTCACGCCCAGGCGTGCAACCTGAAGGATTCCGGCGTTGACGTGACTGTCGGCCTGCGTAAAGGCTCGGCCACCGTCGCCAAGGCCGAGGCCCATGGCCTGAAAGTGGCTGACGTGGCTTCCGCCGTTGCCGCTGCCGACCTGGTCATGATCCTGACTCCGGACGAGTTCCAGGGCGCCCTGTATCGCGATGAAATCGAACCGAACATCAAGAAAGGCGCGACCCTGGCCTTCTCCCACGGTTTCTCGATCCATTACAACCAGGTCGTGCCGCGTGCCGACCTCGATGTGATCATGATCGCGCCGAAGGCCCCGGGCCACACCGTGCGTTCGGAGTTCGTGAAAGGCGGCGGTATCCCTGACCTGATCGCGATCTACCAGGACGCTTCGGGCAACGCCAAGAACGTGGCCCTGTCCTACGCTGCCGGTGTGGGTGGCGGTCGTACCGGCATCATCGAAACCACCTTCAAGGACGAGACCGAAACCGACCTGTTCGGCGAGCAAGCCGTTCTGTGTGGCGGTACCGTCGAACTGGTCAAGGCCGGTTTCGAAACCCTGGTCGAAGCGGGCTACGCGCCAGAAATGGCTTACTTCGAGTGCCTGCACGAACTGAAGCTGATCGTTGACCTCATGTACGAAGGCGGTATCGCCAACATGAACTACTCGATCTCCAACAACGCCGAGTACGGCGAGTACGTGACCGGTCCGGAAGTGATCAACGCCGAATCCCGCCAGGCCATGCGCAACGCCCTGAAACGTATCCAGGACGGCGAATACGCCAAGATGTTCATCAGCGAAGGCGCCACCGGCTATCCTTCGATGACCGCCAAGCGTCGTAACAACGCTGCGCACGGCATCGAAATCATCGGTGAGCAACTGCGTTCGATGATGCCGTGGATCAGCGCCAACAAGATCGTCGACAAAGCCAAGAACTAAGTCGCGAACTTGAGTCGAAAAACGCGGCCTTGGCCGCGTTTTTTCGTTTGGGCGATGGGTTCTGGTATAAAGCTGCATCGTTTGCGGCCGAACCGTCGTCCCAGACATCTGTCGAATTTTTTCACACCGTTGCAAGGTATTGCCCATGAGCGAACGTCCCGACGAGCCAAACCAGGCTCCTGACGCCGAAAGCCTGTTGCCCATCGATGAGCACGTCGAAGAAGGCCATGACGCTGAAGGCCGTAAGGTCCGGCATCGTGGCATCTATCTGCTGCCGAACCTGTTCACCACCGCGAACCTGTTCGCCGGTTTCTATTCCATCATCAACTCCATGAGTGCCCAGGCTGCCTTGAGCGCCGGTGATAGCGCAGGGGCGAGCCGTTACTTCGCCTTCGCCGCCATTGCCATCTTCGTCGCCATGGTGCTCGATGGCCTGGACGGGCGTGTTGCCCGCATGACCAATACCCAGAGCGCGTTCGGCGCCGAGTACGATTCACTGTCCGACATGGTCGCGTTTGGCGTGGCTCCCGCCTTGCTGGCGTTCGGCTGGGCGCTGGGGGACATGGGCAAGGTCGGCTGGATGGTTGCCTTCATCTATGTGGCGGGTGCGGCGTTGCGCCTGGCTCGTTTCAACACCCAGGTCGGCAAGGCTGACAAACGTTACTTCATCGGCCTGGCCAGTCCGGCCGCGGCGGGTGTGGTGGCCGGTGTGGTCTGGGCATTCAGCGACTATGGCATCCAGGGTTCGAAAATGTCGTTCCTGGTAGCGCTGCTGGTTGCCGCGGCCGGGATGCTGATGGTCAGCAATATCAAGTACAACAGCTTCAAGGAGCTGGATCTGAAGGGCCGTGTGCCATTCGTGGCGATTCTGGCGGTGGTGCTGGTATTCGCGGTGGTGTTCAGTGATCCGCCGCGTATCCTGCTGCTGGTGTTCCTCGCCTATGCCGCTTCCGGCCCGGTGCAATATTTGTTGCGTCTTCGCCGACGCTAAACGTTGCCTTAATGTAATTTCCCCCATACTCCGCAGTCTATTGGTGCATCTGCCCTCCAATACTGCGGAGTTGTCATGCTGATCAAGATCCCCAAGTCGTCCGACTGCCGTGAATCGGACGTCACGCCCGAATCCCTCTATCTATCCCGTCGTCAGATGCTCGGTGCAACCATGGCGGGTCTCGCCGTGAGCAGCTTGCCGCGATGGGCCAGCGCTGCTGAAGCGGCGCGTTATGCCGAGGTCGAGCCGGGCAAGGCGCCGTCCTGGTTCGCCGAGAAATTGCCCTCCATCCAGTGGGAGGCGGTCACGGTCAAGAACGAGTCCATCACACCGTTCAAGGACGCGACCCATTACAACAACTTCTATGAGTTCGGGACCGACAAAGGGGACCCGGCAGCCAATGCCGGCTCCTTGAAGACCGAACCCTGGAGCGTGGTCGTGGACGGGGAGGTGGGTAAGCCGGGGCGCTATGGGTTGGAAGACTTCATGAAGCCTTATCAACTGGAAGAGCGGATTTATCGACTGCGCTGTGTCGAAGCCTGGTCGATGGTCATTCCGTGGATCGGTTTTCCCATCTCGGCATTGCTCAAGCAGGTCGAGCCGACCTCCAAGGCCAAGTACATCCGCTTCGAAACCTTGCGCGACCCCAAGGTCATGCCGGGGCAGCGTTCCGGTTTCGCCTTGATCGACTGGCCGTATGTGGAAGGCTTGCGATTGGACGAGGCGATGAACCCGCTGGCCATCCTCGCGGTCGGGATGTACGGGCGGGAGTTGCCGAATCAGAACGGCGCGCCACTGCGCTTGGTGGTCCCGTGGAAGTACGGTTTCAAAAGCGTGAAGTCCATCGTGCGCATCAGCCTGGTGAGCGAACAGCCGAAAACTACCTGGCAAAGCATCGCATCTGATGAATACGGCTTTTATGCCAACGTCAATCCAACGGTCGATCACCCTCGCTGGACCCAAGCGCGTGAGCGTCGTTTGCCCAGTGGGCTGTTCAGTCCCAATGTGCGCGATACGCTGATGTTCAACGGCTATCAGGATGAAGTCGCTTCTTTATACGCAGGGATGGACCTGAGGAAGGACTACTGATGCGTTTTCCATTCTGGCGAATGAGCGTCTTCATCGCCGCGGCAGTCTGGCCGTTGCTCTGGCTTTACGAAGCCTTGATGAATGCGTTGGGCCCAGACCCGGGCAAAGTGCTGGTGGATCGGCTCGGGTTGGGGACGCTGATTTTGCTGCTGATCACCTTGAGCATGACGCCGTTGCAAAAATTGACGGGGTGGGCGGGGTGGATTGCGGTCAGGCGCCAGTTGGGGTTGTGGTGTTTTGCTTATGTGACGCTGCATTTAAGCGGGTATGCGGCGTTCATACTGGGGTTCGACTGGTCGCAGTTGGGCGTCGAGTTGAGCAAGCGGCCTTACATTATTGTCGGGGCGCTTGGGTTTCTCGGCTTGCTGGTGCTGGCGGTCACATCCAATCGCTACAGCCAGCGCCGACTTGGCGTGCGCTGGAAGAAATTGCATCGCCTGGTGTATCTGATTCTGGGGCTTGGGTTGCTGCATATGCTGTGGATCGTGCGGGCTGATTTGAAGGAGTGGTCGATATACGCCTTTATCGGGGCCGTATTGTTGATGCTTAGAGTCCCGCCGGTTATGCGCCGGATCCCGCGTTTGCTGGGTAGGAAAGTCCCTTCTGCAACAAAAGCGTAATTAAGGGTTGACGGCAGATTCTGGAAGTCTATAATTCGCCCCACTTCCGGCGCAGTCGAAACGGAAAACTCCTTGAGATTCAATGAGTTAAGTAGGTTTCGAAGGTGCAGGGCTTCAGTTCATCGAAGTCCGGAAGGCGCAGGTAGAGCAGTGTTGTTTGGCTCTATATGCGGTTCGATCCTCTCGGTCGAAAGCGGTGAAAAAGAGGTGTTGACAGCAGCGAGTAACGCTGTAGAATTCGCCTCCCGCTAACGAGAGATCGGAAGCGCAAGTGGTTGAAGTTGTTGATGTTTCGGAAGCGAAACTTTGAAAACTTCTGAAAATAACCGCTTGACAGATACACGGGGCGCTGTAGAATGCGCGCCTCGGTTGAGACGAAAGGC
>NZ_FMXV01000019.1:0-130353 GCF_900104425.1 Pseudomonas sp. NFACC13-1
CGCAACGACGACCAGGTGAAGATCCGTGGTTTCCGCATCGAACTGGGCGAGATCGAAGCCAAGCTCGCCCAACATGACGTCGTGAAAGAGGCGGTGGTGCTGGCCCGTGAAGACGTGCCGGGTGACAAGCGCCTGGTGGCTTATTTCACTCAATCCAACGTGGTGGATATCGAAACCCTGCGCAGCTACCTGCAAGGGCAATTGCCGGCCTACATGGTCCCGGTAGCCTACGTACACCTCGATGCCTTGCCCCTGACCCCCAACGGCAAGCTCGACCGCAAGGCCCTACCGGCCCCAGACCTGGATTCGGTCATCACCCGCGGCTACGAAGCCCCCCGAGGCGAAGTCGAAACGACCCTGGCGCAGATCTGGCAGGACCTGCTGGGCCTGCAACAGATCGGCCGTCACGACCAGTTCTTCGAATTGGGCGGCCATTCATTGCTGGCGATGCAACTGATCTCCCAGGTCCGTTTGCGCCTGGGCGTGGAGCTGAGCCTCACCGCTCTGTTCGCTCATCCCGGACTCATGGAACTGGCGCAGGCCGTGTCCCAGGCTGGGCGCAGCACATTGCCGGAGATCGTCAGGGCCTCCCGCGACGAACCCCTGCCGCTGTCGTTCGCCCAACAGCGCCTGTGGTTCCTGGCGCAGATGGAAGGGGCCAGCTCGGCCTACCACATGCCGGCCGGCCTGCGTCTGCGTGGCACTCTGGAGCGCGTCGCCCTGCAGCGGGCGCTGGATCGCATCGTTGCCCGTCATGAGGCGTTGCGGACGACTTTCGTCCAGGTCCAGGGCGAGGAGCCCCAGCAGTGTATCGCCGCGGCCGATAGCGGTTTTGCCTTACTGCAGCATGACTTTTCCGAGCGGATCGATGCCGAAACCGCAGTGCAAGCCCTGGCGGCGCGGGAAGCCGTCGACGCCTTCGACCTGGAGCACGGCCCGCTGATCCGTGGCCGGTTGATCCGCCTGGGTGACGAGGAGCATGTGTTGCTGGTGACCATGCACCACATCGTTTCGGATGCCTGGTCCATGGGTGTGTTGGTCAAGGAACTGGCAGCGCTCTACGAAGCGTTCCGGCATGACCTGGACGATCCGCTGCCGGCGCTGGCCGTGCAATACGGCGACTACGCCCTGTGGCAACGCCGCTGGCTGAGCGGCGACGTGTTGCAGGCCCAGAGCAGCTACTGGCGGCAAACCCTGGCCGATGCGCCGGCGCTGTTGATGCTGCCGACGGACCGGCCGCGCCCGGCGCAGCAGGACTACAGCGGGGCGGCGCTGCCCCTGGCGTTCGACACCGAGCTGACGGCCAATCTCAAAACCTTGAGCCAGCGTCACGGCGTCACCCTGTACATGACGTTGATGGCGGCTTGGGCGGCGTTGTTGAGTCGCCTTTGCGGGCAGGATGACGTGGTGATCGGTTCGCCGGTGGCCAACCGCACACGGTCGGAAGTCGAAGGGTTGATCGGCTTCTTCGTCAACACCCTGGCCGTGCGTATCGACGTTTCGGGCGCACCGACGGTCGAGGCCTTGCTGGCGCGGGTCAGGCATCAGACCCTGGGTGCCCAGGCGCATCAGGACCTGCCGTTCGAGCAGGTGGTGGAAGTGCTCAATCCGGTACGCAGCCTGTCCCACAGCCCGCTGTTCCAGGCCATGTTGTCCTGGCAGACCCTGGACAACAGCGAGCTGGTGTTGGGCGACCTGAAGCTCGAAAGCCTTGGTGTGGCGAGCAATATCGCCAAGTTCGACCTGTCCCTGGAACTCGGCGAGGCTCAGGGGCAGGTCTTCGGCGCCCTGGAATACGCCACGGCCTTGTTCGACGAGGCCACGGTGCAGCGTTACCTCGGTTATTTCGAGCGGGTGGTGCGTGCCATGGTGGCAAGTGACCAGACGCTGATCGAGCAGATCACCCTGGTGGACGACGCCGAACGCCAGCGTCTGCTGGTCGGGCTCAACGCGAACCAGGCACCGTACCCCCGTGAACAGACAATCCATCAACTCTTCGAGGCCCAGGTCGCGATTCGGCCGCAGGCCATTGCCGTGGTATTTGAAGGCGAACGCCTGAGCTACGCCGAACTGAATCGCCAGGCCAACCAATTGGCCCATCACCTGATCGGGCTGGGCATCCGTCCCGACGACCGCGTGGCGATCTGTGTCGAGCGCAGCGCCGAAATGCTGGTGGGCCTGTTGGCGGTACTCAAGGCCGGTGGCGGTTACGTGCCGCTGGACCCGGCGTATCCCGCCGAACGTTTGGCCTACATGATCGCCGACAGCACCCCGGTAGCGCTGTTGACCCAGCGCGCACTGCAAGACTGCCTGCCGCCACTGGCAGCGCCGGTGGTGCTGCTCGACTACGTCGAGCGAGTGCGCAGCGGCATTGCCGCGGGCCGCGACGACAACCCGGTGGTGGCGACCCTCGGCGTGCGCCATCTGGCCTACGTGATCTACACCTCGGGTTCGACCGGCGCGCCCAAGGGCGTGATGATCGAACACCGGGGCCTGGTCAACTACTGCGTAGACGCCGTGCGCCTGTTCGAGCTGACGCCGGCCGATACGGTGCTGCAGCAGAACACGTTGAACTTCGACCTCTCGGTGGAAGAGATTTTCCCGGCGCTGGTCGCCGGCGCCACCCTGGCGCCGACCCGCGCGCTGTTCGGCAGCGTCGAGTTGCAGCAGGACGCCGGGCTCCGGCCAACCTTCGTGCATTTGACCGCTGCGCATTGGCATTCCCTGGCGGCCGAATGGCACGGCACGCCGGCGCAGGCCGGCGATCATCTGCGCGATGTGCGCCTGGTCAACGTCACCGGTGACGCGCTGTCGATGCAAAAACTGCAGATGTGGGACGCGGTGCGCTCGGCCCATACCCGGCTGATCAACACCTATGGCCCGACCGAGGCGACCGTATCGTGCACCGCCGCCTACATGCACTACGACGCCGACGGCGCGGCCGGCAACGCCACCATCGGCACGCCGATGGCCAACACCCGTATCTACCTGCTCGACGGCCACCGCCAGCCGGTGCCGTTCGGAGTGGCGGGAGAGATCTACATCGGTGGCGACGGCGTGGCCCGGGGTTACCTGAACCTCGACGCGATCAATGCCGAACGCTTCCTCGTCGATCCATTCAGTGACCAGCCCGACGCCCGCATGTATAAGACCGGCGACCTGGCCCGCTATCGTCCGGACGGACGCATCGAATACCTGGGGCGCAATGACTTCCAGGTCAAGGTGCGGGGATTCCGTATCGAGCTGGGTGAAATCGAAACCAGGCTCAGCCACTGCGCCGGAGTCAAGGAAGCGGCGGTGATCGTGCGCGAGGACACGCCGGGGGACAAGCGCCTGGTGGCCTATGTCGTGCCGCACGGCGGTATCACCCTGAGCGCGGCTGCCTTGCGCTCGGAACTGTCGACCCTGCTGGCCGAGTACATGGTACCGAGTGCGTTCGTCAGCCTGGCTGCGCTGCCGCTGACGCCGAACCGCAAGCTCGACCGCCAGGCCCTGCCGGCGCCGGATGCCGAGGCCTTCGCCAGTCGTACGCATGTAGCACCGCAAGGGGCCACGGAAGTCGCCCTGGCGCAGATCTGGCAGGGCATGCTCAACATCGAAGCGGTGGGGCGTCACGACCACTTCTTCGAACTGGGCGGGCATTCGTTGCTGGTGATGCGCTTGATTGCCCAGGTGCGCGAGCAGTTGGGGGTGGAACTGAGCCTGAACGAGGTCTTTGCCCAACCCGAGCTGAGTGCGTTGGCCCAGGTGCTGGCCCGAGCGGCACGCAGCACCCGGCCAGACATCGTGCCGGTGTCCCGTGAGCAGGCATTACCGTTGTCGTTTGCCCAGCAACGCCTGTGGTTCCTCGCGCAGCTGGACAACGCCAGCGCGGCGTATCACATCCCCACCGGCTTGCGTCTGCGCGGTGTGCTGGACACCGCCGCCCTGGGCCTTGCCCTGGATCGCATCGTCGCCCGTCACGAAGCCTTGCGCACGACCTTTGTCCAGGGCCAGGAAGTGGAGCAATGCATTGCTCCGGCCGACATCGGTTTCGCCTTGCAACGGCATGACCTGTCCGCCCACCCGGATGCCGAGGCCGAGCTGTCGCGCATGGCAGGGGAGGAAGCACGGCAGGCGTTTGACCTGAGCCGTGGCCCACTGGCCCGTGGTCGCCTGGTGCACATGGGCGATGCTGACCATGTGTTGCTGGTGACCCTGCACCACATCGTCTCGGACGGCTGGTCCGCCGATGTACTGACCCGTGAATTGGGCGTGCTGTACGCGGCATTCAGCCAAGGCCAGGACGACCCGCTACCGGCCTTGCCGGTGCAATACGCCGACTACGCCGTCTGGCAGCGACGCTGGCTCACCGGAGAGGTGTTGAGCCGCCAGGAACGCTACTGGCAAGGCACCCTGGCCGGCGCACCGGCATTGCTGACCTTGCCGACGGACCGGCCACGGCCAGCCCAGCAGGATCATTCAGGCCACGCGGTGGGGATCGCCTTCGATGAAGCGCTGACCGAAGGCCTCAAGGCCTTGAGCCAACGCCATGGCGCCACGTTGTTCATGACGGTGATGGCCGCGTGGGCCGCGCTGCTGAGCCGGATGTCCGGGCAGGATGATGTCGTCATCGGCACACCGACGGCGAACCGCATGCAGGCGCAGGTCGAAGACCTGATCGGCTTGTTCGTCAACACCCTGGCGATACGCGTCGAGGTTTCGGCCGAACTGACCGTCGACGCCTTGCTGCAACGGGTCAAGGCCCAGACCCTGGGCGCCCAGGCGCATCAGGATTTGCCGTTTGAGCAGGTGGTGGAAGTGGTCCGGCCATTGCGCAGCCTGTCCCACAGCCCAGTGTTCCAGGCCATGCTGTCGTGGCAGAACAGCGAAGCCGGCGGGATGGAACTGTCCGACCTGTCATTGCAAGGGCTGGGGGTGACCAGCCGTACCGCCAAGTTCGATGTTTTGCTGGACATGGCCCTGATCGATGGTCGCCTGTTCGGTTCGCTGGAGTACGCCACGGCACTGTTCGACCAGGCCACGATGGAGCGCTACCTCGGCTACCTCGAATGTATCTTGCGCGCCATGGTTGCCGATGAGCAGGCGTTGGTGGCGCAGATCCCGCTGTTGGAGGACACAGAGCGCCAGCATCTGCTGGAAGCGTTCAATGCTACAGCCGTCGACTATCCGCGAGGCCTGACCCTGCATGGCCTGTTCGAGGCACAGGTGGCAGCGTCCGCGGAGGCCGTCGCCGTGGTGTTCGAAGAGCAGCAACTGAGCTACGCCCAACTGAACGGCCGCGCCAACCAGATCGCTTACCGGTTGCTTGCCCTGGGCATTCGTCCGGATGACCGCGTGGCGATCTGCGTGGACCGCAGTACGGACATGGTCGCGGCGCTGCTGGGCATTCTCAAGTCCGGCGCCGCCTACGTGCCGCTCGATCCGGATTACCCGGCCGACCGCCTGGCCTACATGCTGGAGAACAGTGCACCGACGGTGGTGCTCACCCAGCGCGCCTTGCAGGCGAGCCTGCCCGCGACCGCTGCCAGGGTGATGGTGCTCGAAGAGGAAGACTTCGCCACGCAGCCAACCGGAAATCCGCGGGTCTCGGGCCTGCATGCCAACCATTTGGCCTACGTCATCTACACCTCGGGTTCGACCGGCCTGCCCAAGGGCGTGATGAACGAGCATGGCGCGGTGGTCAATCGCCTGCTGTGGATGCAGGACGCCTACCCGCTGAGCGCCGCGGACGCGGTGCTGCAGAAGACCCCGTTCAGCTTCGACGTGTCGGTGTGGGAGTTCTTCTGGCCGCTGTTCACCGGCGCCCGGCTGGTGATGGCGCGTCCGGGTGGGCATCGCGACCCGGCGTACCTGCGTGAAGCCATCCAGCGGCACGGCATCACCACGCTGCACTTCGTGCCGTCGATGCTGGACGTGTTCCTGGCCCATGGCGAAGCTGGCGAGTGCGAGGGGTTGCGTCAGGTGATGTGCAGCGGCGAAGCGTTGCCGGGGCATCTGGTGCGGCGCTTCAAGGGGCGACTGCCACGGACGGCATTGCACAACCTGTACGGCCCTACCGAAGCGGCCGTCGACGTGACGGCGTGGGACTGTTCCGGTGCCGACACACCGGACAGCACGCCGATCGGCAAGCCCATCGCCAATACCCGGATCTACTTGCTCGACGCTCATGGTCAACCGGTGCCCATGGGCGTGGCTGGGGAGATCTACATTGGTGGCGTCCAGGTGGCGCGGGGTTATCTGCACCGTCCGGAACTGACGGCCGAGCGTTTCCTCGATGACCCGTTCAGTACCCGGCCGAATGCACGGATGTACCGCACCGGCGACCTGGGTCGCTACCTGCCGGACGGCAACATCGACTACTTAGGGCGTAACGACGATCAGGTGAAGATCCGTGGGTTCCGTATCGAACTTGGCGAGATCGAAGCCAAGCTTGCCCGGCACGAGGCGATCAAGGAAAGCGTGGTGCTGGCTCGCGAAGACGTGCCGGGGTCCAAGCGGCTGGTGGCGTATTTCACCGTGCACGGTGACGAGCACCGCGTCGAGATCGAAACCCTGC
This sequence comes from Pseudomonas sp. NFACC13-1, assembly GCF_900104425.1. Taxonomy (NCBI): domain Bacteria; kingdom Pseudomonadati; phylum Pseudomonadota; class Gammaproteobacteria; order Pseudomonadales; family Pseudomonadaceae; genus Pseudomonas; species Pseudomonas sp. NFACC13-1. Next base: position 6,560 of record NZ_FMXV01000019.1, read on the forward strand.
GTGGCCAGTTGCTAGCGCAACTGCCGGAATACATGGTGCCGGCAGCCTATGTGCAGCTTGAGGCATTGCCGTTGACCCCCAACGGCAAGCTGGATCGCAAGGCGTTGCCGGCGCCGGACCTGGCGTCGGTGATTACCCGTGAGTACGAAGCGCCGCAGGGCGCTGTGGAAACGACACTGGCGCAACTGTGGGCCGAGTTGCTCAAGGTCGAAAAGGTGGGGCGTCATGACCACTTCTTCGAATTGGGCGGGCACTCGTTGTTGGCGGTCACGTTGATCGAACGCATGCGCCAGGCCGGCTTGAGCGCCGATGTGCGCGTGCTGTTCGGCCAGCCGACCCTGGCCGCGTTGGCGGCAGCCGTGGGCGGCACGACGGAAATCGTGGTGCCGGACAACGGCATCGTGCCGGGTTGTGAGCGGATCACCCCGCAGATGTTGCCGCTTGCCGACCTGACGCAGCAGGAAGTCGACGCCATCGTCGCCTGGGTGCCCGGTGGCGTGAGCAATGTCCAGGACATCTACGCCCTGGCGCCATTGCAGGAAGGGATTCTGTATCACCACCTGGTTTCGTCGCAGGGCGATCTCTATGTGCAGCAGGCCATGTTCAACCTAGAGGACCGTGCCCGGCTGGATGCGTTCGTGAGCGCGCTGCAAGGCGTGATCGACCGCCACGATATCCTGCGCACGGCTGTGCTTTGGGAGGGCTTGCGCGAGCCGGTGCAGGTGGTGCTGCGGGAAGCGCCACTGGCGGTGCAGACCTGTACGGTCGAGCCGGGCGAGGACGTGGTGACGCAGCTTCGTGAGCGTTTCGACCCTCGGCACTCTCGGCTCGATGTGCGCCAGGCGCCCATGATGCGGCTTGCCTGTGCCTATGACGACGAGCACCAGCGCTGGGTCGCGCTGCTGCTGTTTCATCACATTGCACTCGATCACACCGCGCTGGAGGTGATCCAGCACGATATGCAAGCGTACTTGCTCGGGCAGCAGGCACAGTTGGGCGATGCCGTGCCGTATCGCAACTACGTGGCCCAGGCGCGGCTTGGCGTGACGCAAAGCGCCCACGAGGCGTTCTTCAGGGACATGCTCCAGGATATCCAGGAGCCGACCCTGCCATTCGGTCTGCAGGACGTGCAGGGCGACAGCCATGTCATCGAACAGGCCCGGTTGGGTGTGGACGACAGTTTGAATCGTCGTCTGCGGACACAATCGCGACTGCTTGGCGTCAGCGCGGCGAGCCTGCATCACCTGGCCTGGGCGCGGGTGGTGGGCGCCGTGTCCGGGCGCGAAGACGTGGTGTTCGGTACCGTACTGATGGGCCGGATGCAGGGCGGTGAGGGGGCCGATCGGGCGCTAGGGTTGTTCATCAACACCTTGCCGCTGCGGGTTGACGTCGGCGTCGACGGGGCCAGGGCAGGCGTCAAGGCAACGCATGCGCGTCTCACCGCTCTGCTGGGACACGAACATGCGTCGCTGGCACTGGCACAGCGTTGCAGCGGTGTCGCTACGTCGACGCCGTTGTTCAGTGCACTGCTGAACTATCGGCACACCGCAACGCAGGTCACCGAGGAGGCCCAGTCGGCCTGGAACGGGATCGAGGGGCTCGGCGGCGAGGAGTGGAGCAACTACCCACTGTCGCTGAACATCGACGACCTCGGCGAGGCCTTTGTGCTGACCGCCCTGGCGGAGTCGCGCATCGGGGCAGAACGCATCTGCGGCTACATGCACATGGCGCTGGAAAGCCTGGTCGATGCGCTTGAGCGCAGGCCCGAGGTGCCCTTGCGTGAGCTGGCGATATTGCCAGCGGCGGAACGCCGGCAACTGCTGGTCGACTTCAATGCGACCGACACGGTCTATCCCCGCGAAGAGACGGTCCACGGCTTGTTCGAAGCCCAGGTCAGGGCCCGGCCTGACGCGATTGCACTCCAGCATGGGGCGCGGCAACTCACCTACCGGGAGCTGCACGAGCGAGCCAATCACCTGGCGCATTGCTTGCTTGAACGAGGCGTCCAGCCAGGGGCTCGAGTCGCAATCATGCTGAACCGTTCGTTCGAGCTCATCATCAGCGAACTGGCGATCCTCAAGTGCGCCGCCGTCTATGTACCGCTGGACCACCATGCGCCCGAGGAGCGGCAGCGTTTCATGTTGCAAGACAGCGCCGCGGTGCTGGTATTGACGACCCGTGACAGGGCCTTGCCGGAGGACGTGCCGCGACTGGACCTGGACACACTGCAATTGATCCAGGCTGCACAGCCGGCGGTATTCCCCGGTCAAACCAGCGATACGCCGGCGTACATCATGTACACCTCGGGCTCCACGGGCCACCCGAAAGGGGTGATCGTGCCGCACCTGGCCATAGGCCGATTGGCGATCAATAACGGCTACGCGGATTTCGGTGTACAGGATCGCGTGGCGTTCGCCTCGAACCCGGCGTTCGACGCCAGTACGATGGAAGTGTGGGGGGCATTGCTCAACGGCGGGCGCGTTGTGATCATTGATCACGAGACGTTGCTCAGCCCGACGCAATTCGCCCAGGCGCTGACAGAGGCCGAGGTGTCGGTGCTGTTCGTCACCACCGCCATGTTCAATCAATACCTGGTCTTGATCCCGGATGCTCTGGCAGGCTTGCGGATCCTGCTGTGCGGTGGCGAGCGCGGTGATCCGGCTTCCTTCCGGCGGCTGTTGGCCCATGCTCCTTCGCTGCGGCTGGTGCATTGCTACGGTCCCACCGAGACCACCACCTTTGCGACGACCCATGTGGTCACTGCCGTGCCACATGGCGCAACGAGTGTTCCGATCGGCCGTCCCATTGCCAACACCCGGGTGTATATCCTCGATGCCGCGCGCCAACCGGTACCTGTGGGTGTCGCGGGAGAGATCCATATCGGGGGTGTCGGGGTGGCCCTTGGTTACCTGAACCGGCCGGACCTGACCGAGGAACGCTTCATTGCCGATCCGTTCAGCGATTCGGGCAGCGCGCGCCTGTACCGCAGTGGCGATCTCGGCCGCTGGCTGCCCGACGGCACCATCGAATACCTGGATCGCAATGACGGTCAGGTCAAAATACGTGGCTTCCGTATTGAGCTCGGTGAGATCGAGGCCCGCTTGCACGAGTGCCATGGGGTGCGCGAGGCCCTGGTAGTAGCGCGTGAAGACAGTCCGGGCGACAAGTGCCTGATCGCGTATTACACCGAGCACGAGAACGGTGGGGACCTCGATGCGGACGTCCTGCGCGCCCAACTGCGCTCCGTGCTGCCGGAATACATGATCCCGGCGGCCTATGTGAAATTGACGTCGTTGCCGCTGACACTGAACGGCAAGGTCAACACCGGGGCGTTGCCGGTGCCGGAAATGCACGCTTATGGGAGCCAGGGCTACGAGGCGCCGCAAGGCGACCTGGAAGTCGCGCTGGCAGGCTTGTGGGCCGACGTCCTGAAGCTGGAGCAGATCGGTCGTCACGACAACTTCTTTGAGCTGGGCGGTCATTCACTGCTGGCGATCCGGCTGGTCGGATTGTTGGCACAGGCCAACCTGACCGTCTCGCTGGCCGAGCTGTTCCAGCACGAAAGCGTCGCGTCGATGGCATCGATGCTGCAGGCCCGCACCGAGGATGCCCAGGTCAAGGAGGCCGTCGTACCGGTGCGCACCACCGGCCAGCAGAATCCGCTGTTCCTGGTGCATGAGTTCAGTGGCCTGGACCTGTACTTCCCGATGCTGGGCAAGCACATCGATCCGGATATCCCGGTGTATGGCCTGCCTGCCGTCGAATGGGGTGAGCCGCAGCTGCAAACGATGGAGTGCATGGCTTCGCGCCTGGTGGGGATCATTCGTTCGGTACAACCCAAAGGGCCTTATCGCCTGGCCGGCTGGTCGTTCGGTGGTGTGCTGGCCTACGAGACCGCGATCCAGCTGATCGGCCTGGACGAGGAGGTCGAGTTCGTCGGTCTCATCGACAGCTATCTGCCTCGGCTGGTGGATCAGGGCCGGTCGCGCTGGGCATTGGACGAAGCCCACAAGCTGCATCTGCTGGACCGCTGCGATGTTTTCTGGAGGGCTGCGTTGCCTGGCGAAGAAGTACTTGCAGCGATCCTGGAGAGTCTGGCCGATCTGCAAGGACAATTGGATCGATTCGATTTCACAGGCCTGGTGCAGCATTGCCGCGACGAGGCGGTGCTGCCTGCCGAGCTGGCCGTCTATAGCGCGGAGCAGCTCTGGCAGTACCTCGATCGCGAAGTGGCCCATGGTCATGCGTTGGCCCATTACACGGTGTATCCGATTTCCGTACCGGTGCATCTGCTGGTGGCCGAAGAACGCAAGGACGACGCGCCCGAGCACTCCGGCTACCTGGGTTGGGACGCTGTCCTGCCCACGTCCAAGTTGCATTGCGTCAAGGTTCCGGGTAACCACCAGAGCATGATGCAAATGCCCCATGTCAAGGCATTGGGCCAGGCCATCACTGCTGCACTCCACACCGCCGCATCGCGTCCGGCCCCCTCGCCGAAGAGCGGTTACCAGCCGCTGCTGACGATCCAGGGCGGGCGTGCCGATCGGGCGCCGATCTTCTGCGTGCCGGGAGCAGGCGACAGCGTGACCGGTTTTATCGGCTTGACCGATGCCTTTGGTCCTGACTGGCCTATCCATGGGCTGCAGCACCGCGGGCTGGACGGCAGCACAGAGCCTTTCAGCCTCGTGGAGACGGCCGCCCAGGCGTACCTCGACGCGATCGACAAGGTCCAACCGGAGGGGCCGGTGCATCTGCTCGGCCATTCCTTCGGCGGCTGGATCGTGTTCGAGATGGCGGCCCGCCTGCATGCCCGGGGTCGCAAGGTGGCTTCGTTGACGCTGATCGACAGTGAGTCGCCGGGCGGCAACGGCGTGGTGGGCAAGCCCTATACCGCGACCGGGGTGCTGAATCGGCTGATCGAGGCGATGCAGTTGGCTTCCGGCAAGTCGTTGGGGATCGATGCCACGGTCTTCGGTGCCCAGGACGATACCGCGCAGATGCGTTTGCTGCATGCGGGCATGGTACGGGCCGGCATGCTGCCGCAGCGTTCGGCGGTGGATTCGATGCGCGGTCCGGCGCGGGCCTTCGGTACGGCCCTGCGCACGGTTTATCAACCGCAACATCGCTACACCGGGCCGGTGCGCTTGGTGCTGGCCAATGATCCAACCCTGGACACGGCCGGTAACAAACGCGAACAGGAACAAATGATCGAAGGATGGCGCAAGCATATCCCCGATCTCAGTATCTGGTACGGTCCGGGCAACCACTTCACGATCCTCAAGGCCCCTCACGTACACAACCTGGCAGCCTGGTGGCAGGACGGCCTTCCCATGCTCGACGAGGAGGCCGCCAGTGATTACGTATGACTGTCTCTCCTTGACGCGCATCCATGGAGCCCGGCGCCACGTTGGCCGGGTCTGAAATCAACGCACTCATGGTTATTTATGGAAAAGTCGAAGTTTCGCAAAATCGCTATCGTGCTCGTACTGGTCGTGGTGGCCGGTCTGATTTTCTACAGCGCGCAATCGCCGGGCAAACCGCCGGAGTACCTGACCGCCATGGTCGAGCGCACGGACATCGAGAACGCGGTGCTGGCGTCCGGCACGCTGCAGGGGGTCAAGCAGGTCGATGTCGGCGCCCAGGTGTCGGGCCAACTGAAATCGCTCAAGGTGAAATTGGGCGACAAGGTCCAGAAGGGCCAGTGGCTGGCGGAAATCGATCCGATGCTGGCGCAGAACTCCCTGCGCCAGGCCCTGGTCAACGAAGAGAACCTGGTGGCCAAGCGGCAGGCCACGGCGGCGCAACTCAAGGACGCCAAGGCCACCTACGATCGCTACAGGAAACTGCAGCCGGACGACGCGATTTCCAAACAGGAGTATGAGACCGCCGAGTCCAACTACAGGGTGGAAGAGGCGAACCTGCTCTCCCTCAACGCACAGATCAAGGACGCCCGCATCCAAGTGGAAACCGCTCGCGTCAACCTGGCCTATACCCACATCGTCGCGCCGATCGATGGCTATGTGGTGGGGATCGTCACGCAGGAAGGCCAGACCGTGATCGCCGAACAACTGGCGCCGGTCCTGCTCAAGCTCGCCGACCTGGACACCATGACGGTCAAGGCGCAGGTGTCGGAAGCCGACGTGATTCACATCGTGCCTGGCCAAGAGGTGTATTTCACCATCCTGGGGGAGTCGGAAAAGCGTTACTACGCCAAGCTGCGCGGCACTGAGCCGGCGCCACAGAACTTCCTCGAAACCCAGAACGCCGGGACGCCGAAGCAGAACACCGCGGTGTTCTACAACAGCCTTTTCGACGTGCCGAACCCCGATCACCGCCTGCGCATTTCAATGACGGCCCAGGTTCGTATTGTCCTGGACAAGGCCAAGGACGTGTTGACGGTTCCCGTCGCTGCCCTGGGTGCGAAAAACCAGGATGGCAGCTACGTGGTCCGGGTGCTGGATGCCGAAGGCAAGGCTCAGCCGCGTAACGTGCGCATGGGCATCAACAACAATGTCAGGGCCGAGATCAAGGATGGCCTGGCCGAAGGCGACAAGGTCGTCATCGGCGAGCCAATCCCGGCCGTGGCGGGAGCCTGACCATGACCCGACCATTGCTGGAACTCAAGGGCATCACCCGCAGCTTCTTGGCTGGCGAAAAAGCCTTCGTCGCCCTCAAGGACATCAACCTGACGATCAATGCCGGCGAGGTGGTCGCGATCACCGGGGCGTCCGGTTCCGGCAAGTCGACCTTGATGAACGTGCTCGGCTGCCTCGACCATCCGAGCGGCGGGAGCTACAAGGTGGACGGGCGCGAAACCGGTTCGATGAGCGACCAGGAACTGGCGGTGTTGCGTCGCGATCACTTCGGTTTCATTTTCCAGCGTTACCATTTGCTGCCGCACCTGAGCGCCTTGCATAACGTCGAGATGCCGGCGATTTATGCCGGCGCCGCCGAGTCGCAACGGCACAGTCGCGCCGGAGAGTTGTTGAAACGTTTGGGATTGGTGGGGCACTTGAGCAATCGGCCCAACCAGCTCTCGGGTGGTCAACAGCAACGGGTGAGTATCGCCAGGGCGCTGATGAACGGTGGCGACATCATTCTGGCGGATGAGCCCACCGGGGCGTTGGACACCACCAGCGGCAAGGAAGTGATGAAGATCCTGCTGGAACTCAACAGGGCGGGGCACACGGTCATCATCGTGACCCACGATGAGAAAGTGGCGGCCCACGCCCAGCGCATCATCGAGATCCGCGACGGCGAGATTGTCAGCGATCGGCCCAATCCGCAGCAACCGCTGGAGGATCAGGCGCCGCAAGGCACGCGTCCGGCCAAGGCCAAACCGACCAATGGTCTGATCGCCAGCTTCGGCCTGTTCAGCGAGGCGTTCAACATGGCCTGGGTGGCGCTGATCTCCCATCGCATGCGCACTCTGCTGACCATGTTGGGCATCATCATCGGCATCACCTCGGTGGTCTCGATCGTGGCCATCGGCGAAGGGGTCAAGCAGTATGTCCTGAAAGACATCCAGGCGATCGGCAGCAATACGATCGAGATCATGCCCGGGGCCGACTGGGGGGACAGTCGTTCGACGGCGATCGAAACCCTGGTGCTGTCCGACGTTACGGCCCTGAGTGATCAGTATTACATCGACAGCGCGACCCCCAACGTTGGCCGCAACCTGTTGTTGCGTTATGAAAATATCGACCTCAATGCGACCGTCAACGGTGTGAGCGAGAGCTATTTCCAGGTTCGCGGGATCAAGATCGGTTCCGGTGTCGCGTTCAGCAAGGACGATGCCCGGCGGCAGTCACAAGTGGTGGTGATCGACCATAATACCCGCCAGCGACTGTTCGGCCCGAACACCGACCCATTGGGCAAGGTGATTCTCATCGACAACCTGCCTTGCACGGTCATCGGCGTGACCGAAGACCGCAAAAGCGTGTTCAATACCAACAAAAACCTGAACATCTGGATGCCCTATGAAACGGCGGCCGGCCGGTTGCTGGGCCAGCGATTCCTGGACAGCGTCACGGTACGGATAAAGGACGGGCAACCGAGCAAAGTCGTGGAAGACAACGTTGTCAAGCTCCTGACCCAACGCCATGGCATCAAGGACTTCTTCACCTACAACCTCGACAGCGTGTTGCAGACAGTGCAAAAGACCAGCCAGTCCCTGGCGCTGCTGCTCTCGTTGATTGCGATCATCTCGCTGGTGGTGGGGGGCATCGGGGTGATGAACATCATGCTCGTCTCGGTGACCGAACGTACCCGTGAGATCGGTATCCGCATGGCTGTCGGTGCACGTCAGTCCGATATACGCCAGCAGTTCCTGGTGGAGGCGGTGATGGTGTGCCTGATGGGCGGCACGATTGGCATCGCCTTGTCGTTCGGGATCGGCTACGTCTTCTCGATCTTCGTCAAGGAATGGCAGATGGTGTTCTCGATGGGATCGATCGTCGCCGCTGTCGTCTGCTCGACCCTGATCGGCATCGTGTTCGGCTTCGTGCCCGCGCGTAATGCCGCGCGGCTCGATCCGATCAACGCATTGGCACGGGATTGATCCGGGCTACCCTGGCTTGAAGCCAGGTAGGGAACCCTGTGGCGAGGGAGCCAGCTCCCTCGCCACATAAGGTGTGCCTGGCGCCTTATACCGCCACGCGTGCCGCCTGCGGGCGAGTCTCGCCCACCTTCCTCACCGCCTGTTCGAAGCGGTCCAGCACCATGCCGACCTCGGTCTCGGTGATGGTCAGGGGCGGCAGGAACCTGAGCACTGCGCCATGGCGCCCACCGGTTTCCATCATCAAGCCGTTGTCGAAACAGTTGAGCTTGATGGCCTGTGCCCGGGCGCCGTCAGCCTGGCCGGCGCGCTGGTTGTCGGTCGGCTTGGTGATTTCCACGCCGATCATCAGCCCGCGACCACGGATATCGCCGATGAATGGGGAACGCTGCGCGATGTCCCGCAGGCCGCTTTCCAGTCGTTCGCCCATCCGGGCGGCATGGGCGACGAGATGGTCCTTGCGGATTTGCTGCATGGTGGCGGCGCCGGCAACCATTGCTATCTGATTGCCGCGGAAGGTCCCCGCATGCATGCCGGGGCCCCAGGTATCCAGATGTTCGGCGTAGACGATCACCGCCAGTGGGTAGCCACCGCCGATGGCTTTGGACAGCACCAGGATGTCGGGGGCGATGCCGGCGTGCTCGATGGCGAATGTGCTGCCGGTGCGACCCAGGCCGGTCTGGACTTCGTCGACGATCAGCAAGATGTCCTGCTCGAGGGTGATTTCCCGTAGCGCCCGCAGCCAGTTGGCCGAGGCCGGGATGCAACCGCCTTCGCCCTGTACCACCTCGACGATGACCGCTGCCGGTTTGGCGATGCCGCCTTCGGGGTCCGAGAGGACGGTACGGATGTAGTCGATGGACAGTTGATCGGTATGCTCGCCGTTGGTGCCGAACGGGCATCGAAACCGATAGGGAAAGGGCAGAAAGTGCGTGCCTTGGGCGATCAGGCCATCGCCGGTCTTGGGGGACAGCTTGCCCATCGCTGACAGTGCGCCGGCCGTCATGCCATGGTAGCCGCCGTGGAACGCCATCAATGGCGAGCGTTTGGTGTAGTGGCGGGCCAATTTGATGGCGGCCTCGACGGCATCCGAACCGCTGGGCCCGCAGAAGAGAATCTTGCTGGTGTCGCGCATTTGCGCAGGCAGCATCGAGAACAGCTCCTGCACGAACGCATGCTTGGCCGGCGTGGCCAGGTCGAGTGCCTGCTGCAGGTGATCGCTGTCGAGGAAGCGCATCACCGCGTCCCGGACTTCGGGCGGGTTATGCCCCAGGGCCAGTGTCCCGGCGTTCGACAGGCAATCGAGAAACTCCTGGCCGCTGGCATCCTTGATACGCATGCCCCTGCCGCTGACGAACAGGCGCTGGAAAGTCTGCGCATAGGTACGTGCGTTCGACTCGATGTTTTCGAGATAAGTGAGTGCTTCCATATTCGATCATCCATTGGCTATGGAACGTGAACCGAGCGGGGCCATTCATGCTCGACAGCAAGTGCAGCCATTACTGGGCAGGTCGAGCTCATTTCAACAGGCCCCCGTCGTTATCGCGAGTTTTCCTGCCGGCACCTGTCCCCAATTTCCACGCCAGACATCGGAACGGGCACAAGGTTAAATAACGGCCATGCGAGCCTCATCAAGCCATCGTTAATAATCCGCCATCTCCCTGAGTTGTGCCGGTGCCGGGTGCCTTGCTGTTTTCACCTTTGACACCCCTAGAGAACCCTATGCATGTCTTCAAGCCTCCAGAGAGCATATTGCTGGTGACACTGTGTGCGGCGGCCTTGAGTGGCTGCGTATTGGGCCCCGACTATCGGGTGCCAGACGTCCCGATCGCCGCCAAGTGGCAGGCACCGGTGCCCCATGGCGCGTCCGTGGCCGCGTTGGCCGACTGGTGGCGACAATTCGATGACCCGGCATTGGCCGAGCTGTTGCGCCTGGCCGAAGCCGACAGCCCGTCCATGGACCAGGCCTGGGCGAATATCTCGCTGGCCCGTGCGACCGCCGACAGTGACGCCGCCGATGCCTTGCCCAAGTTCGACGCCAGGGTGTCCGGTGGCCGAGGTGGGCAGCAGACCGGTTCGCAGCGCCAGGGGGGCTCTGGCTCTTCTGCAGCGATGGATGCCGCCTGGGAACTCGATCTGTTCGGCAAGTTGCGCCGCAACAATGAAGCCGCCAACTCCCGCGTCGAAGCACGGGTGGATGACTGGCATGACGCAAGGGTTTCCCTGGCGGCCCAGGTGGGTGATTACTACGTGCAATACCGTGGCTGCCAGAAGTTGGTATTGGCTTACCGTGACCAGGCCCAGTCACAACAAGACACCGCGCGCATGACGCGTCAGTCGTTCGGGGCGGGCTTCACGTCTTCCGCCGACGCCGCGTTGGCCGATGCCAGTGCCGCCAGCAGCGCCGCGACCCTGGTCCAGCAGCAGAGTGAATGCCAGGTGCTGCTCAAGAGCCTGGTGGCACTGACAGGCAGTGATGAAGGGCGACTGCTGGATGTGTTGGGCCACACGCCTGCGCAACTGCCGCAGCCGGCCGAACTCAACGTGCAGGAGGTTCCGGCCGACTTGTTGCGCCAACGCCCGGACATCGCCTCCGACGAGCGCGAGCTGGCAGCGGCGAATGCCGAGATCGGCGTGGCTCAGGCTGATCGCCTGCCGAGCCTGAGTCTTTCCGGGACGATTTCCGTAGGAACCATGGTGGGCCAGCGCAACCGTTCCTGGTCGCTGGGCCCTGTGCTGTCGGTTCCGCTGTTCGACGGTGGCAAGCGGCGCGCGGCAGTGGAGGGTGCCAAGGCCTCGTATGAAGCGGCCCTGGCGGTCTATCGCCAAACGCTGCGCACCGGTGTGATGGAAGTGGAGCAGGCGCTGGTGCGTCTCGATGCGGCCCGTCGCCGGGAGTCGGATGTGGAGCGTTCCACCGCAGGCTTCCGGGAATCGTTCGAGGCCATCGACCGCAGTTGGCAGGCCGGCAATGTCAGCCTCCTGGACCGGGAAACCGCACGTCGCCAGGCGCTGACAGCCGAGATTGAATTGATCACCTTGCAGCAGAATCAAGTGCGCTACTGGATCGCCCTGTACAAGGCACTGGGGGGCGGCTGGCAAGCCGGTCAGCCCCTTGCGCGCAGTCGGGCCTCGGGCGGGGACGGCGCGTGAGGTCGCGATCAGGCAAGTTCGCGTTGGCGATCGCGGTGTGTGCGATCGTGGTGGCGCTGATCTATTTTCGCCGGGGCGCTGAACCGGTCGAGGCTGCCCCCCAGGTCAGCAGCTTGAGCGTGGAAGTCGTCCAGGCGCAACGCCAGATCTGGCCGCAGTTACTGTTTGCCAATGGCGCGCTCGCCCCCTGGCAGGAAGCGGTCATCAATGCCGAGACCAGCAATCTGCGCATCGCCAGCATCGAAGCCGATGTGGGTAGCCGGGTGAAGAAAGGCCAATTACTGGCCACGCTGGCCAGCGAAACGGTGATTGCCGAGGAGAACAAGCAGAAGGCGCTCGTCGCCCAGGCTGGCGCCAACCTGGAGCAGGCCCGCTCCAATGATCGTCGGGCCCGGGTCGTCGGGCAGGGCGGGGCCTTGTCTGAGCAACAGCGTGAAGACTACCGGATCAAGGTCGCGCTCGCCGAGGCTGACCTGGCCGGCGCCCGTGCCGAATTGCAGAGCACGCGGATCAGGCTCGGACAAACCCGCATCCTCGCCGTGGACGATGGCGTCATTTCGGCGCGCACGGCGCTGCTTGGCAAGGTGCTCTCCGCCGGTGACGAGCTGTTTCGCATGGTGCGCGATGGCCGCATCGAATGGCAGGCCGAGCTGGATGCCCGGCAACTGGCCCAGGTTCAGCCTGGCCAGGTCGCCCGTATGACGTTGCCCGACGGCCAGAGCCTGGAAGGGCGCGTGCGGCTGGTATCGCCCACGTTGAATACCAAGACCAGCCGGGGATTGGTCTACGTCTCCCTGCCCACCGACAGCGCCGCGCAGGCCGGTATGTATGCCAGCGGCCAGATCGAGCTGGCGCCCCGCGAGGCCGTCACGGTGCCAGACACTGCCGTCATCCTGCGGGACGGGCGTTCCTATGTGTTCACGCTCAATGACGACATGCGCGTGGTCCAGCGACCGGTGGTGGTCGGCCGGCGCTTGCATCAGGCCGTGGAGATCCTCAGCGGCCTCGATGAGCCTGCCCGAATCGTGCGTGCTGGCGGTGCGTTCCTCAACGATGGCGCGAGTGTGACCCTCGTTCAATCCCAGGTCGCCCAGCCATGAACATTTCCGCCTTGTCGATCCGCCATCCGGTCCCGGCCGTCATGCTGTTCATTCTGCTGACGCTGTTTGGCCTGTCGGGTTTCGAGAAGCTCGCCATCCAGGATTTCCCGGACATGGACCTGCCAGTGGTGGTGATCAGCGCCTCGCTGGAAGGCGCGGCCCCGGAGCAACTGGAAACGGAAGTGGCGCGCAAGATCGAGGACAAACTGACGTCCCTGCGCCTGCTCAAGCACGTGACGACGACCATCACCGACGGTGCCGTCAATATCAGCGTCAGCTTCGACATCGACAAGGATGGTAACGAGGCGCTCAACGAAGTCCGTAACGCGGTCGACAGTGCCATGGCGCAGTTGCCGGCGAGCCTGGACACACCCTCGGTCTCCCGGCTGACCACCAGCGCCTCGGCATTGCTGACCTATGTCATCGACTCCGATAACCTGGATGAAGAGGCGTTGTCGTGGTTCGTCGACAATGAGTTGAGCAAACAGCTGCTGGCGGTGCCCGGAGTGGCAATGATCGCACGCATGGGCGGTGTCGACCGGGAAGTCCATGTCAATCTCGACCCGGCCCTGATGGCGGGCCTGGGCATTCGCGTCACGGACATCGCCAACCAGTTGCGGGCGATGCAAAAGGACAACTCCGGCGGCCAGGGCAATCTGGGCAGCGGCCAGCAAGCCATGCGGACCCTGGGGGCCATTGACGATCCGGCGGGCCTCGGTGCCATCGACATTCCCAGCGGCGACGGCCGCTTGCTCGCCCTGGGGCAGTTGGCCGACATTCGCGACACCCACGCCGAACGCAGCACCCGGGCGTTTCGCGATGGCAGGCCTGTGATCGGTTTCCAGGTCACCCGTTCCCTGGGGTTCTCCGATGTCGGCGTCGCCAATGACGTGCGCAAGGCCATGGCCGCGTTTGAACAACAGCATCCCAACGTGCAGATCGTTGAAGCCAGTGACACGGTCAAGGCCGTGCTCGCCAACTACCACGACTCGATGAATTTGCTGTACGAAGGCATGTTGTTGGCGGTACTGGTGGTCTGGTGGTTCCTGCGAGACTGGCGCGCCACGCTTATCGTCGCCACGGCACTGCCGCTGTCGATCATCCCCACCTTTGGCGTGATGTACCTGGCCGGGTTCACCCTCAACGCCGTGTCCCTGCTGGCCCTGGCGCTGGTCATCGGTGTGCTGGTGGACGATGCCATCGTCGAGATCGAGAACATCGCGCGGCATTTGCGCATGGGCAAAACCCCGCTTCAGGCCGCCACCGAGGCCGCGGATGAAATCGGTCTGGCGGTGCTCGCCACGACGGCCACCCTGGTCGCAGTGTTCCTGCCCACGGCGTTCATGGGGGGGATCGCCGGGAAGCTGTTCCGTCAGTTCGGCGTGACCGCGTCGGCGGCGCTGCTGTTTTCACTGCTGGTGGCGCGGCTGCTGACGCCGATGATGGCGGCTTATTTCCTCAAGGCAAGGCATGAAGTCGCCCATGACAGCCCGTTGATGACCCGCTACCTGGGCTGGATTCATGCCAGCCTGACTTGGCGCAAGACGACGATGGGCCTGGCCGGCCTGTGCTTCGTCGGGGCCCTGGCGCTGGTTCCGTTGCTGCCCACCAGCTTCCTGCCGGCGCAGGACACCGGCCGCAGCAAGATAACATTGGAGCTGCCGCCAGGAACGACACTGGAACACACCACCGCGATGGCCTTGCAGGCCAGCGAACGACTGCGCGGACTCCCCGACGTCACGCATGTGTTCAGCTCGGTGGGGACCGCCAGCAGTTCGGGTACCGGGCCTGGCGATATCACTGGCGCCGGCGATGCGATCCTGACGGTGGAGCTGGCGCCTCGCAATGTGCGCGATCGCAAGCAGGTGGAGGTCGAAGCGCAGATGCGCCAGGTGTTGCGCACACTTCCAGGAGTACGCATCAATGTTGGCGGCGATGGCAGCGGAGAGAAGCTCAATATCGTGCTCGCCAGCGATGACGGCGATCTGCTGGAGCGCACGGCCGGCGCCCTTGAGGCCCAGTTGCGTGGGTTGCGCGGAATCGGCAATGTTTCGTCCAGCAGCGCCTTGCAACGGCCGGAAATCCAGATGCGGCCGGATTTTGCCCGGGCAGCGGAATTGGGTATCACCAGCCAGGACATCGCCGACACCTTGCGTATGGCGACTTACGGCGAATACTCCTCGCAACTGGGCAAGATCAATCTGTCCCAGCGACAGGTGGACGTGCGGGTGCGCATGGATTCGCTGTTGCGCGACGATTTGCAGGCGATCAGCCAATTGCGGGTAACCGGTCGAGACGGCCAGGTCGCCCTGGCCTCGTTGGGGGATATCAGCATGGGCAGTGGGCCGGCGCAAATCAGCCGACTGGACCGCCTGCGCAATGTCACCCTGTCTATCGAGCTCAACGGTCGCAACCTGGGTGAGGTCATGGCCGAGGCCCGCCAACTGCCGGTGATGCGCAGCTTGCCAGCTGAAGTGAAACTGGTGGAGCAGGGCGAATTGCAACTGATGACGGAGTTGTTCGCCAGCTTCGGCCTGGCCATGGCCATCGGCGTGTTTTGTATCTATTCAGTCCTGGTGCTGTTGTTCCACGACTTCTTGCAACCGGCCACGATTCTTTCGGCCTTGCCGCTCTCGCTGGGTGGCGCGTTGTTGGCCTTGCTGGTGTGCAACTTCAGTTTTTCCCTGTCCTCGGTCATCGGCTTGTTGATGTTGATGGGCATTGTGACCAAGAACTCCATCCTGTTGGTGGAGTACGCCATCATGGCTCGCCGCGATTATGGCCTGGGTCGATACGATGCGTTGGTGGATGCGTGCCACAAGCGTGCCCGGCCGATCCTGATGACCACCATCGCGATGGGGGCCGGGATGTTGCCGACGGCGATGGGAATGGGCGAGGACCCGAGTTTCAGGCAACCGATGGCGGTGGTGGTCATGGGGGGATTGCTGACGTCGACGTTGTTGAGCCTGCTGGTGGTACCGGTGATTTTCACTTACGTGGACGATGCGCTTGAATGGCTGAAGCGTCGCACTCGATCGCCGATAGAAGACGGTGCGCTAGAGGAAGTTTGAGGGGTAAAACAATATTCCCCCAACAAGTACTCGATTCGGTCAGTGAACGAGCAATCGTTGGGGGTAGGTTTATACGGCTTGTTGGATCGGGCTATTGCCATTCCATTCCATGTGAGCCGGTGTGGCATCCATCGAATGCATCCAGCGGATCAGCGAACGACGCCCACCAATCCCCATCTTTATGGCTGCGCGCTTGAGATAACTTTCGACTGTATTGACCTTCAGGTTCAGTTGCTCGGCAAGTTCGGGGGCAGTGCGCCCGGCCAGCAAACCTACGCACACTTCCGTTTCGCGGGAAGACAGACTCAATCCCGACAATAGCAATCGATCGGCGAACCGTTGGCGCAGTGCTTCCATGCCGCCGTTTTCCGAAGCGTCCAATGCCAGGAAAGGGTCCTGCCGAGTGGATTCCGGTGGAACGAGGGCTGCCACGTGCTCCTCGACCATGGGCAATAAAAGACAGGAGAAGTCTTTCAATAATGCATGTTCCTGTGCGGTAAATCCCTTTGAAAGAGGCGATCGATAGATGGACAGCACATAACGACGACCATTCTTTCGGGTCGACAGGTGTAGTTGCGTCGTCGTGCTGTGGCCGGGGGATTTTTCCGGGCGCTCGCACTTGAGCAGGCAGCGGGAAAAGTTGGGTATTTTCTGCGATGCCGCATCTTCAAAGAGTATGTCGTCGGCCAGGAAAAAGGGCTTGGCGGTATGCGTGTCCATGAGCGCACCGACGCAAGCGTTGTCCAGGCCGACGCAACCGATGCTGGAGGTGCTGGGTTCAGACATATTACTTGTACCGATCCGTTGTTCGGTAATATGTGTTGCGTCCACGGGTATTTCCGTGAGTATCAGGTCGTGCAACATGCGCGGAAAATTGCGACTGCCTGTACTGGCAATGACTTTACCAACGTGCGGGAATAATCGTTGTAGGTTCATCCTTTCTCCAAAATCATCCAATTATTTGATTAAAACTGCAGCTCAGTGTGCATGGGTATCTTTGCCGGAATATTTCGAGCGGGGAGTATCTGGGCAGTATCCAAGGATTTATGGAGTGTATCTGACGAGCGGTGTGTGATGAGGGGATTGGTAAGCACCGTTGCTCGGTTGATGGCGTTCCTGGCGAGGACCTCGTCATAAGTTTTGAGCGTGCAGGGCAAGGTGCCGTAAATTATATGTTCTCCCTTCGAGCCTAGTGCCGTATTGAGTCTTTCAATTGGCCAGCCAGAGCGCTTCAGGATTTTTTCCATCAGGGTGTCTACGACGATTTCATAGGCGTGTATTTTTTGTTGTTGGGCGAACTTAATCATTGACAGGAAAAGTGCCGCTGTGCGAATGTCTACATTAGCTCGGGTGAGTTTTCCCGTGGGGAAATTATTAGTTGAAAGTGCAAATCTTGTGGCTTCCCAACAGTGGCCAGGGTGCGGTCTGGTTTTTTCGGTTGGAAGGATAAAGCTCAGGGGGCCACTCATCAGTGTGGGTTTGCTGGAGGGGCGGAGTCGAACACAACCGGTGACGCGCTCGTGTTCATGGGCGTAGATATAGATCGCGTCGGGATCGTCGTATTCATCCCACTCATAATCGCTGCCTTGATAACTTTCAATGTCCCACTTCTTTCGATCTATGAAAGCGAGTTTGCGAATGGACAGTATTTGTTCGAGGGTGTTAAGAGGGATTTTTGAGTAGCTTACGATGCTGGTGGATACGCCGGAAAATCCATAGGTGCATGGGGAGTAGTTCATGGATGCGACTTCTTGGCTGCAGGTGAAGCTACTGTTAACTTTGCACTAGGGTATTTCAACTGTCCTAAAGTACAGTCTTTGATTTATAGAGTGTGCAGCCTAATTAGTGGGTGCGATTTTGCGAGTGGCTTATAAATTGTGGGTGGGCTTGTTAGTTGTGGATTTGTATCGCTGCGAATCCAAAAAAGTATAGGTGCGGCATGGTGGCAAACAGGTGTCGGTCGAGTGGATTTACATGATTCTTACTGGGCTCGATTTATTGTTTTTTTGACGACGAGAAAAATGCCCATCGTAACTGATTGATATTGTGTTGTTCAAAAAATTGACGCGCTCAGATAGAGTCCAGCATTTGTAAGCAAACGGTCATCTAGCAATGGTTATGATGACTTTCTTTCGTGGTTGATTCATCGGATGTAAATCCAGTGGATATCGATAGGCGAGTGGTTTTTAGTGTGTGGCACATTGATGTTGGTCTAGTGTGATTGCTCTATTTAGATTGGTTGTATGACCTCGTATGACTGAAATGGCTGACTTCATGTCACTGTGCTTGAAGTCATGTGGAAAGATGACGGATTGATCTGACCCTGAAAATGAGCCGTACAGGCTTCTGATATGGATGGATGCTATGAATTATATTGCGCTTTCGTTGTTGACCGTGTTGTTGGTTCCGGGACCGACGAATTCATTATTGTTGCAAGCTGGCATCAGTAGAGGGCTCAACACGCGTTCGATGCGCTTCGTCGCAGCCGAGTGGTTGGCATACGTTATTCAGATGACGATGTGGGGAGTATTCATTGACTTACTGATGACCGAGCACTCGTGGGTGGTGATCGCTACCAAGATGTTTGCTGTGTGTTTTCTGTTTTATATTTCCTTGAAGCTGTGGTTTTCGGTCAAAGAGCATGCGCCGGGTGCAACAGCGGGGATTACCGTTCCGGATTTGTTTGTGGCAACGCTGACAAATCCCAAGGGGCTGTTTTTTGTTTCTTTCGTTGCACCGGCGGGCACATTTCTGTCGCTGGATAACTGGCTGTCATTCATTTTGCTATTTACAGCTATTATTTTTCCGGTAGGGCTTGTGTGGATCGCCATTGGCGCTTTTTGTGGCCGAAAATTTCATGCAATTGTATCTGGACGATTTTTAAATCGAGCCATTTCTTTGGTGATTGGGTTGTTCGCCTGCGGCATGCTTTTCAATATCGCATCCCAGGTGAATTTCGTCTGATTGTGCTCTGGTATTGAGGTTGAGGCATCGCGTGCGAGTTGGGGGCAGGGCTGGGTAGTAAGTGAGCTTGAATGTAAAACGATTTAGATGAGGTTCAACTGCGCCGCTTTGAACATGGCCTGCTTGACATTGGTGCACTCCATTTTTTCAGTCATTTGCTTGGCATGAAATTTCACTGTTCGTTCGGTGATATTCATGATCAAACCGATTTCCTTATAGTTTTTGCCAAGCGCAAGCCAATGCAGGAATTCAATTTCCCTGGGCGATAGCTTGAGCGTGCTCTCTACAACGGTCTCAACCGGGCGGTGCTGGTTGGCGATGATGCTGAGCGTTTGAATAATGAGTATGTTTTCCCTGACAATGGTTGGGAAATCGGGATCATTTTCTTCCGAGGAGAAGTGAACGGAGCCGAACGATCTGCCAGGCTCATGAATCGGAACAGTGAACCCTTGCTTGATGCCATAGGATGCGGATTGATCAAATATTTCCGGATTGTTGTCGATTTCTTGTGGGATTTCATCCCAGAAAAAAGGCGTGGCGGTAATGGCTGTGTTGGCCATCACTGGGTCTGATTTGTGCAGCGAATTCTTGCGGTAGGTGTCCACCCATTCGGCGGGATAGTTGCTGTGGATGGAGACCTTTGAATTGTCGAAGGAGATGGGCTCCAAGTGAACATAAGCAAACTTTTCAAGCCCTAGTTTCGAGAATATCCAGCCTAGTATCTCGGTATACTCTTCGTGGCTTTTTCCTGGGATACTATTCTCCACCTCTTGAATTAAATTGAGCAGGTGGCTTGAAATGGGCTTGAGCATAGTGGGCGCGCTCGAAAAATATTAATGTGAGTACCTGTAGGTAGCAAAGGCTTCACGTTGATATTCGCCAAGCGGAGGAGGGAGGTTTTATAGCGTTGGCAGCAATACCCACACGCTGCTTAGTGACCGTTGTCGGGGCTGCGAAAGGGGCTGGAGTATCGGGTGGGGTTTTCCGGTTCATCGGGGTTCGCTTCAGGGCGCGATAATACCCCTTCATGTCGCCATGTAATGCCTGCTCTCTCAATTGAGATGATGTCATTTTGCGTCCTTGCTGGTGTAACCTCAGCCCTTTGCCCCTGAGGTTATAGTTAATTACGACTACTGAAACGATTAACTGGAGGACAGTATAGACAGCTTTTTCGCAACAGCGGAAACATTAAAAAACCTTTATTTTTCATCGCGCAAAGCCCGTTCCAGGAACGCCGCCGTTCGACTCTCCCGGCATTTCGTCACCGTCGCCGGAGCCCCGCAAACCACCACGTTTCCGCCCTGGGTTCCAGCTCCCGGGCCGATATCGATGACCCAGTCACTCTGCGCCACCACCCGCATGTCATGTTCCACCACAACCACCGTATGACCTTCCTCCACCAGGCGATTCAACTGCACCAGCAAGCGATCCACGTCCTGGGGATGCAGCCCATTGGTCGGTTCATCCAACACATACAGGGTTGCGCCCCGGGCCTTGCGCTGCAGTTCCGTCGCCAGCTTGATCCGCTGGGCTTCTCCGCCGGACAGCTCCGTGGCCGGTTGCCCCAGGCGCAGGTAGCCCAGTCCGATATCTTGCAGCACTTGCAACGAACGCCTGGCCGCCGCTTGTTCGGCAAACACCTCGAGTGCCTGGTTCACGGTCAGTTGCAACACTTGGGAAATGTCCAGGCCCTGCCAGCGAACCTCCAGGGTCTGTGGGTTGTAGCGGGCGCCGTGGCAGGTGGGGCAGGGCGCGTATACGCTGGGCATGAACAGCAACTCCACGCTGACGAAGCCTTCACCTTCGCAGGTTTCGCAACGCCCCTTGGCGACGTTGAAGGAAAACCGCCCGGCATCGAATCCCAGTGCCTGCGCCTGTTCTGTGGCGGCAAACAGTTTGCGCACGTGGTCGAACAACCCGGTGTAAGTGGCGAGGTTGGAGCGCGGGGTGCGGCCGATGGGTTTCTGGTCCACCTGGACCAGGCGCTTGATCGCATCGAGCCCGGCGACAACGCGCCCTGAGCTGGTTTGCACGGGTTCGTCTTCCAGGCTTTGCTCGTCGGGTTCGGTGCTGGGGCTGGCCTGGCCCAGGTGGGCACCGACCAGATCCAGCAGGGCCTGGCTGACGAGGCTGGATTTGCCTGAGCCAGAGATACCGGTCACGGCGGTGAAGCAGCCCAACGGGAAGGCCGCGTTCAGGTTGTCGAGGTTGTTGCGAGTGATGCCTTCCAGGCGCAGCCAATCCTTGGGTGCTCGTGGACTGCGTGTCGCGGTGTGTCCTTCGCCAAACAGATAGGCGCGGGTGCGTGATTCCGGCACTTGGCCAAGGCCTGCCGGCGGACCGCTGTAGAGGACTTTCCCGCCTTGTTCGCCAGCGTCCGGGCCCACGTCGATGAGCCAGTCGGCGCGGCGCATGGTATCGAGGTCATGTTCGACCACAAACACGGAGTTACCCGCTGCCTTGAGGCGTTGCAGGGCGCCAAACAGGGCTTCGCTGTCGGCCGGGTGCAGGCCGGCGGAGGGCTCGTCCAGCACGTAGATCACACCGAACAACTGGGAATTGAGCTGGGTCGCCAGGCGCAGGCGTTGCAATTCGCCGGACGAGAGTGTCGGCGTGCTGCGTTCCAGGGCGAGGTAGCCGAGGCCCAGGTCGATCAGCGTGACGATCCGTTCCAGCAGCTCGGCGGCGATGCGTTGGGCGGCCAGGCGTTTTTCCAGGGAGAGGTTGGGTGTGTGGCGGGCGTCGGGCCCGCCCGCATGGGGATTGTCGCCCCTGGCGGCGCGTTGCTCACGGGCCTCGCGGGTTTGCCGGTGACTGAGGACGTCTCCCGTTTCTTCGGCCTGTGCAAGGTAGTCGGGCGCCAGGACCTGCTTGAGCACCTCGGCCAGTTCGAGCAGCGGCAGGTGCGACAGCTCGGCGATGTCCAGGCCGGCAAAGGTCACGGTCAGCGCTTGGCGTTTGAGGCGTTTGCCCTCGCACACCGGGCACGGGCTGGCGCGCATGTATTGCGCCACGCGTTTGCGCATCTGGGCACTTTGGGAATGCATGAAGGTGTGCAGCAGGTAGCGCCGGGCACCGCTGAACGTGCCTTGGTAACTGGGTTCGAGCTTGCGCTTGAGGGCCGCGCGGGTCTGGGCCGGTGTCAGGCCGGCGTAGACGGGAACGGTGGGGGTTTCTTCGGTGAAGAGAATCCAGTCCCGTTGCTTTTTCGGCAGGTCGCGCCATGGGATGTCGACGTCATACCCCAGGGTCACCAGAATGTCCCGCAGGTTCTGGCCTTGCCAAGCCATGGGCCAGGCAGCCACGGCACGTTCGCGGATGGTCAGCGATGGGTCTGGCACCATGGAGGCTTCGGTCACTTCATAGACCCGGCCCAGGCCGTGGCATTCCTGGCAGGCGCCCTGGGGCGTGTTGGGTGAGAAGTCCTCGGCGTAGAGCATGGGCTGGTCGGCCGGGTAGCTGCCGGCGCGGGAGTAAAGCATGCGAATCAGGCTCGACAGGGTGGTGACGCTGCCCACTGATGAACGGGCACTGGGGGTGCCGCGTTGTTGTTGCAAGGCGACTGCCGGCGGCAGGCCCTCGATGCTGTCCACGTCCGGTACGCCCACTTGGTCGATCAGGCGCCGCGCATAAGGCGCGACGGATTCGAAGTAACGACGCTGGGCTTCGGCATAGAGCGTGGAGAAGGCCAGCGACGACTTGCCAGAACCCGACACGCCAGTGAATACCACCAGGGCATCGCGAGGGATGTCCACGTCGACATTCTTGAGGTTGTGTTCGCGGGCGCCACGCACCCGGACGAAACCGGTGGCGTGCGGCAATGAAGAGGCGGTGGCGGGGCCGGAGCTTGCGGGCATGGAGCGTTCCTTGTGGGCGTCTGCTTAACGCATTGGGGCTTTCAGACGAAACGGCGTCACGCAGAGCATGGAGCCTGGGTCGTAACGTTGACAATTATGTATGCGACCGGGTTCGTCCATTCTCGTGCGATAAAAATTTACGCCGGACAACCGACCTGAGAACAGCTTCGCAGTTTTTCCCCGGGCTAAGGACCTCCCGATGCCGATTGGGCGCCAATGGGCACTGATGCCCGTGCACCGAACCGCTCTTTTGGTGGCGAGGGAGCTTGTGGAAGCGTTCTCATCCCATGGAAGCGTCCACCCGCTACCCAAGTAGCATTCGTGGAGCCGGCGCGGCTTCGTACACTCAGGGCTCCTATCACGCACCCGCCGGAGGCGACGATGCAGCAGGCCCAGAGCGAAGGTGTGGTGAGCGCCATGTCCCAGGCGAGCGACGTCCAGCAGGTGGCCCAGGCACTGGCGCGGCAGTTGTTGCACCCGCACCTGGGGTTCGTGCTGTTTTTCTGTTCCGCCGAATACGACTTGCCGGCCCTGGGCCAGGCACTGTCCCAGAGTTTCGGCGGGATTCGCCTGGTGGGCTGTACCAGCGCCGGGGAAATCACCCCCCAGGGTTACGGTCGCAACTGTGTGACGGCAGTGGGTTTCGATCATCGGCACTTTTCCATTGCCGCCGAGCTGATCGGGGAAATGGAACACTTCAGCCTGATCGACGCCCAGCAAATGGTCGAGCGCCTGGCCAGCGGTTGTCGCAGCAACGCCTTGGCGCCGATCAAGGGGCATAGTTTCGCCTTGACCCTGCTCGATGGCTTGTCCAGCCGCGAGGAAATGGTGCTGGCGGCCTTGAGCGCCGCCCTGGGGGATATCCCGCATTTCGGCGGTTCGGCCGGCGATGACAACTACCTGACCCACACCCACGTCTACTTCGAAGGCCAATTCCACAGCGGCGCGGCCGTGGTGGTGCTGATCAACACTTGGCTGGAATTCGAAGTCTTCACTACCCACCACATCCTGCCCCGCCAGGAAAAGCTGGTGGTGACCGGTGCGGACAGCGCCTCGCGACGGGTCTATGAGCTCAACGCCGAACCCGCCGCCGAGGAATATGCCCGGCACATTGGCGTGCCGGTGAGCGCGCTCGATTACCGGGTGTTCGCCGCCCATCCCTTGGCCGTGCGCGTCAATGACCAGTACTACGTGCGGGCGATCCAGCAGGTGCACCCGGACTTGAGCCTGAGTTTCTACTGTGCGGTGGAGAACGGCATTGTCCTCACCGCGATGACTCCCGGTCCCTTGCTGCACAACCTGCAAACGCTGTTCGACGGTTTGCAGGCGCGCCTCGGCGACTTGTTGCTGACCATCGGCTGCGATTGCTTCCTCCGGCGCCTGGAGTCGGAAGATCGTGGCGGCCTGGAGCAGATCGGCCAGTTCTTGCGGGAACAACGGGTGATGGGGTTCAACACCTATGGAGAACAGTTCAATGGCATGCACATCAACCAGACGTTCACCGGAGTTGCCATTGCCCGACATCGCGTCCCCGGCCATCGCTGACCTGCAGGCCCAGCTCGCCAGCCTGCAGCACGAAAACCGCAAATTGCGGCGCATCAACGAGGCGCTGATCGAGCGGGTGGAGTCTGGCGTCACCCGGGGCAACGACCCCTACGCGGCGTTCCAACACTCGGTGGTGCTGGCCGAGCAGGTGCGTGAGCGCACCGATGCCTTGAACCAGGCCATGGCCGAACTCAAGGCTGGCAATCACTTGCTGGGCGAGGCGCGGCTGCGGGCGGAAACCGCCCATCGACACCTGATCGACGCCATCGAAAGCATCTCCGACGCGTTTGTGCTGTTCGACGAGCAACAACGCATCGTCCTGTTCAATAGCCGTTTCAAGGCCTTCTGGGCCAACAGCCGGGTGCGGATTATCGCCGGCATGCGCCTGTCCGAGGTCAAGCGCCTGATGACCGCCAACGGGCTGTTCAGCGAAGAACCCCGGGGCCAGGCCGACGAGCACGTGCTGTATCGCTTGCAGAACGGGCGTTGGCTGCAAGTCAGCGAGCGGCCGACCCAGGAAGGCGGGCGGGTGATCCTGTTTACCGACATCACCGACGTCAAGCTCAGCGAAACCGTGCGCCGCGAGCAGGCCATCGCGCAGAAATCCCATCTGTTGCAGCGGGCGGTGGACAACCTGTCCCAGGGCGTGGCGATGGTCAACGCCCAAGGTGTGCTGGAGCTGTGGAACCGGCGCTTCCTCGAGCTCAGCGGCCTGGCGCCGGTGGCGGCCCACCGGCCGTTCAACGAAGTGATTGCCGACAGTGAGTTGCAACTGCTGACCCCGGCCAGCCGCGACAGCAACGGCCGGCTGATCCACGAATGCGAGCAACGCCTGTCCGATGGCCGGGTGCTGGAGATTCGCACGCATCCGTTGCCCACCGGCGGTTACGTCAACACCTTCACCGACATCACCGAGCGCTACCAGCACGCCGAGGCACTGAGCGAAAGCGAGCGCTGGATCCGCCTGATCACCGACCATGTGCCGGCGCTGATCGCCTACCTCAACGCCGACCTGGTCTACGAGTTCACCAATAAGGTCTACGAGCAATGGTATTGCTGGCCCCGTGGCGTGATGCTCGGCCAGAGCCTGCGCGAAGCCCATAGCGAGCAACATTACCAGCGCCTGGAAGCCTACGTGGCACGGGCATTGGCGGGTGAGAGCGTGACGTTCGAATTCGCCGAGACCAACATCAACAACCAGGAGCGTTACATGCTGCGCTCCTACGTGCCGAACCGTTTGGCCAATGGCGAAGTGGTCGGGATTTTCGTGTTGATCCGCGACATCACTGAACGCCGCCGCACCGCCGAAGCCTTGCACCAGGCTTACCAGAACCTGGAACAGCGGGTCCAGGAACGCACCGCCGAACTGACCACGCTCAATGACCAGTTGCTGCGCGAAATCGACGAGCGCAGCCGGGTGGAATTGCGCTTGCGCGAAGCCAAGCGCGAGGCCGAGCAGGCCAACCTGTCCAAGACCAAATTCCTCGCGGCGGTCAGCCATGACCTGCTGCAACCGCTCAACGCTGCCCGGTTGTTCACCAGTGCCTTGCTTGAGCGCCGCGAGCCGGTGGCCAACGCGCAACTGGTGCGCAACGTCAGCAATTCGCTGCAGGACGTGGAGAACCTGTTGGGCACCCTGGTGGACATCTCCAAGCTGGACGCCGGGGTGATCAAGGCCGATGTCGCGCCGTTCGGCCTCAGTGAGTTGCTGGACAACCTGGCCGCCGAATACGCCCAGATCGCCCGCAGCGAAGGGTTGGAACTGCACTTTGTCGGCTGTTCGGTGCTGGTGCGCAGCGACATGCAATTGCTCGCGCGGATCCTGCGTAACCTGCTGAGCAATGCCATTCGCTACACCCCCAGCGGGCGGGTGGTGCTGGGCTGTCGCCGACATCGCCAGCGGGTGTCGATCCAGGTCTGGGACAGCGGCATCGGCATCGCCGAGAACCGCCTGGAGGAAATATTCCAGGAGTTCAAGCGCGGCGACGTGCAGCGCCCGAACCAGGACCGTGGGTTGGGCCTGGGCCTGGCGATTGTCGAGAAAATTGCCGGGATCCTCGGACACCGGATCCAGGTGCGCTCCTGGCCGGGCAAGGGCTCGATGTTCGCCATCGACGTGCCGCTGAGTGCCACCGCGCCCAAGCCGCTGCCGTGCCTGGACATGAGCGAGCCCATGCTCGAACGACTGCGCGGGGCACGGGTCTGGGTGCTGGACAACGATGCGGCGATCTGCGCCGGCATGCGCACCTTGCTGGAAGGCTGGGGGTGTCGGGTGGTGACCGCGCTGTCGGAACAGGACCTGGCCCGCCAGGTGGACAACTACCACGCCGAGGCGGACCTGCTGATCGCCGACTACCACCTGGACCACGATCAGAACGGCGTCGATGCCGTGGCCCGGATCAACGCCCGCCGGGCCTCACCGATCCCGGCCATGATGATCACCGCCAACTACAGCAACGAACTCAAGCAGCAGATCCGCGAGCGCGGGCACACCCTGATGCACAAGCCGGTGCGGCCGATGAAGCTCAAGATTGCGATGAGTCATCTGTTGGGCCAGCTCCCGAACCATTGAGCCGGACACCGTTTGTGGCGAGGGGATTTATCCCCGTTGGGCTGCGAAGCAGCCCCAGGACCTGTCAGACGTACTAAATTGTCAGGTTTTAGGGCCGCTTCGCGCCCCAGCGGGGATAAATCCCCTCGCCACAGGAAAGTGTTAACCATGTCCCCCGGTCCAAACAGGGGGGACCGGTTCAACGCCGCAAATAAGCCCCGAAATCAATGTCCCCGGCACTGAGGATCGCCTGCACCCGGTTGTGCACATTGAGCTTGCGCAGGATCGCCGAGACGTGGGCCTTGACCGTGGTTTCGGCGATGTCCAGGGTGTAGGCGATCTGCTTGTTCGACTCGCCCTTGGTCATGCGTTCGAGCACCAGCAGTTGCTTGCGGGTCAGGGCCTGGAGCAATTCCGGCGGGAACGCCGGGGTTTCGTTCAGGCGCCGACCCACCGGGCTCTTTTGCGTGCGGATGATGTCCGGCGGCAGGTACACGTTGCCGTTGAGGATCTGCTCGATGGCGTCAGTCATCTGTGAGCGTGGCGAGGATTTGGTGATAAAGCCCACCGCGCCATAGGTGATGGCCTGCAGCACCACTTGCTTGTCCTGCTCGGCGGAGACGATGACCACGGGAATGGTCGGTGCTTCGTTGCGCAGGTTGATCAGGCCATTGAGCCCGTGCATGCCGGGCATGTTCAGGTCCAGCAGGATCAGGTCCAGGTCATCGTGCTCGGCGGTCAATGCCAGGGCACTGTCCAGGTCGGCGGTTTCCATGACCTCGCTGCCAGGAAAACCGTCGCTGATGACGTTGTGGATGGCTTCGCGAAACAGTGGGTGATCGTCGGCTATCAGGATTTTATACATGGCCATTCACCTCGTTATTGTCGTGTGGGGCAGGGCAGTTGCGCGCATTTCTTTGCAAAATCAGGGAAAGGGTTCGGGGTGGGCGGCCTGCAGGGGCAGGTTGGCCGCCTCCCAGGCATCGAGGCCATCGCGATACCAGTACACTTGCTTATAGCCCATGGCAGCGGCGCGTTTTACCGCGTTCCAGCTCAACCAGCAATCGGCGCGGCAATAAAAGACCAGTGGTAGATCCAGCCGCCCGCCGGTGGCCGTGCGCAGGTGATGGCTGAAGTAGTCCTGCCAGGTCGGGTCGAGATCGCCATCACCGGTATTGGCCAGCCACAGGCTGCCGGGGAGGTTGGCGTGGGGCTCGTTGTCGATGAAACGCCCTTGGACCCACGGACGACGATAAACGTCGATCAGCAGCGGGGGCGAGGCTTGGCCGAGCAGGCGTTGCAGGGCCTGGGTGTCGAGGGTCTGGGCGCCGTCGACGGTGGCGGGCGTGGGGCTGCGGTATTGGGCGATGCGGTAGCCCTGCGCTGAAAACAGCGCGGTCTCGGCCTGGGCGACATTCAACGCCAGGCCCAGCAAGAGGATCGCCAGCAAACGGGGCATAGGATTTATCCTTTTTGTTATGCGCCCATTACATGCCAGGGTCGAGGTCTTGTGAATGCGACCATAGACAGGAAAACCGGTACTAAAGTAGTAATTTCAGCCATGGGGCCCTGCTCAGAACCCTTGTGGGAGCGAGCTTGCTCGCGATAGCGGTGTGTCAGTCAACATCATTGCTGAATGATCCGCCGCTGTCGCGAGCAAGCTCGCTCCCACAGGTTTTCCACCCATAGGGATATTGGGATAGGGCAGGATCAACTGGCCTTGCGCAACGCCGCATGCTGCGGATTGAAGGTCCACACCGCCAGCAGCGCAAACACCAGGGTCAACCCCACGCATACCGCCATCGCCAGGAGGTTGAACTGCTCATACAAGGCAAACCGCACCAATTCCACGCCATGGGTGAACGGGCTCACCGCGCAGAGCCAATACAGCCAGGGGCTGGCTTCCTGCATTTTCCACAGTGGGTACAGCGCCGAGGACAGAAAGAACATCGGGAAGATCACGAAATTCATCACCCCGGCAAAGTTCTCCAGTTGCCGGATGGCGTTGGACAACAACAAGCCCAGGGCGCTGAGCATCAGGGCCACCAGTAGCAAGGCTGGCAAGGCCAGCAGCAGGCCCATGGTCGGTGGCTGGATGCCGTACAGCCAGGCGATGGCGAGAAAGGCATAAACCTGTAGCAGTGAGATCAGCGAGGTCGCCAGCAACTTGCTCGCCAGCAGGAAAGCCCGGGGCAGGGGGCTGGTGAGCAGAACGCGCATGCTGCCCATTTCCCGGTCGTAGACCATCGACAGCGAGCCCTGCATGCCGTTGAACAACAGGATCATGCAGGCCAGCCCCGGCACGATGTACACCTCGTAGGGAATGTAGGTGTCATAGGGGGCGATGATGGCGATGCCGAGCGCCGCGCGAAAGCCGGCGGCGAACACCAGCAGCCACAACAGTGGCCGGACCAGGGCGCTGAGCAGCCGGGTGCGTTGCAGCACGAAGCGCAGCCATTCGCGCACCACGATGCCGCTGAAACAGTGCCAATACGCGTTCATGGCCGGGCTCCCGAGGCGGTCAAATGGGTGAAGGCCGAACCGAGGGAGCCACCATGTTCCAGGCTCACCGCGTCGGCCTGGCCGCTGGCGACCAGGCGGCCCTGGTGCACGATCAACAGATCGTCGCTGGGTTGCACTTCGTCCAGCAGGTGAGTGGTCCAGAGCACGCTGATGCCCTGTTCGCTGCACAGTTGCCGAATGTGCAGGCCGAGGGCAAGACGGCTGGCCGGATCGAGGCCGACGCTGGGTTCGTCCAGCAACAACAGGCGCGGCTCATGGAGCAGGGCGCGGGCGATTTCCACCCGGCGTCGATGCCCGCCATTGAGGTCGCGTACCCGCTCGTGGCGGCGCTCGGTCAGGTGCTGGCGGGTCAGTTCGGCATCGATGCGGGCGCTGCCTTGGCGCCGCGAAAAACCATGCAGCGCCAGGTGATAGCGCAGGTTCTGTTCGATGCTCAGGTCCAGGTCCAGGGTGCTTTGTTGGAACACCACGCCCAACTGGCGCAAGGCCGGTCGTGGTGACTTGTGCAGGGAGTGGCCGCCGACGCGGATATCGCCGCGTTGCAGGTCGTACAGGCGCGTGAGCAGGGCGATCAGCGTCGACTTGCCGGCGCCGTTGGGCCCCAGCAGCGCGGCGAAACGGCCGACGGGCAGGCTGAAATTCATCTGCCTGAGGGCTTCGCGCGGGCCATAGGCAAAGCTCAGGTCACTGACCTCCAGGGCATTCATGGCGTGACCACCACGCCCCAAGGGTAGCGCCCGACTTTCACCGACTTCAGGACTTTGCGGCTCTCTACATCGATCACCGAGACATCGCCACTGACGCCATTGGTCGCCAGCAGTCGCTTCTGGTCCGGAGTGAACGCCAGTTGCCAGACCCGTCGGCCCACCAGCAGGTAGTCCAGCACTTCGAAGGTCTTGGCGTCGATCACGGCCACATGGTTGGCCGGGCCCAGGGCGACGAACGCCAGCTTGCCGTCGGCGCTGAGCTTGATGCCCACCGGCTGCACCTTGTCCGGATGCACGCCCTTGATCTGGAACGCCAGGGTCTTGAGCACCTGGCGCGTGGCGACGTCGAGCACGGTCAGGGTGCCGCCGATCTCCGCCGAGGCCCAGAGCTGCGTTCCGTCGCGATTGAACTCGACGAAACGTGGCCGTTGGTCCACCAGGGTGTTGTCGGCCAGGGTCTGGGTGCTGGTGTCGATCCAGTGCAGCATGTTCGTGGTTTCACTGGTGTTGACCGCCCACTTGCCGTCGGGGCTGACGGCCATGCCTTCGGGCTCGACACCCACGCCGATCTGGCCCAGCACTTCGGAAGTCTGGGTGTCGATCACCGTGACCAGGGCATCGTCTTCGTTGGAGACATACAGCCAGCGGTCGTTGGGGTGCAGGGCGAACTGCTCCGGGTCCTTGCCGGAGGGTAGTTCCTTGATGATCTTGCGGGTGGCGACGTCCATCACCTGGACCCGGTCCGAGTCGCTGGCGCAGATGTAGAGCAGGCGATTGTCATGGGACAGCAACAGGCCGCGGGGGCGCTGGCCCACGGGCAAGGTCTCGATGACTTCCAGGCTCTGCATGTCGATCAGGCTCAGGCTGTTGTCTTTTTCGTTGGAGACCCAGGCGATGCTGGCAGCGGCGGGACCGGCAGCCAGCAGAACAGCACCCAGGGCAAGGACTTGGCAGAGCAGGGCCGGTTTGAACAACGGGCGGCGCATGGCGGTTTTCCTTATTGTTGTCATCGATCAGGGGTAACGGCAGCTCACTTCGGGCCGGTCATAGCCCAGGCTGTCCATTTCATTGGAGGGGTGCAGAAAACCGTCCTGGGGCGAGGTGCTGACCAGTGCACGGGGCTGGACCAGGGGAATCGGTTGGCGTAGTTGGCCATTCCATGGCCGGTAGCTGAGCTTGCGTCCCTTGAAGCCGTCCAGGGGCAATTGGTCGCTGAGGGCCAGTTGGCGGATGGCGAACGGGTCGGTCTGACGCAGTTTGCTCACCGCGCTGGCAACGCTGCGCACGGCGATCCAGGCCGCGAAGTCGCGGTCGTTCATCCAGCGTCCGGCGAGGGCTTCGAAGCGTTTTTGCAACTGCGCCGCGCCGTAGGTTTCCACGGTTTTGTGCCAACCGGTGGGGGTCAGCCCCTGGGTGCCGGCCACCGGGCGTGGGTACCAGGTCTGGTAGGGCAGGTATTCGCCGAAGTCGCCGCGCTCGTCGGCCACCAGCACCACGTCATACTCGGCGGTCTGGGTGAACAGCGGCATGTCGGCCTGGGCGCTGCGGCGCTGGTCGTTGTCGAACTGCCAGGCTTTCTCGGCGACGATCTTCATGCCGAAGCGTTTCATGGCCCGGCGCAATGCGGCGGCATAGGCCTGGTCCTCGGGTGTCTGGCCGACGATCAGCAGGGCCCGCTGCCATTTGCGCACCACGCTGAACTGCACCAGGGCATCGGCGAGCATGGCGCGGTCGGGCAGGCTGTGCAGCACGTTGCCCAGGCAGTCGGTGGTGCGCAGGCTGTCGTCGGGGCTGCCGGCGTTGAACAGCAGGCTGTCGGGCAGGACGGCGCTGAGATCGCGCAGGCTGGTGGCCGGTGCATTGATCACGAACAGCCGCAGGCCTTGGTCGTGTTGGGCGCGGGCGGCCTGGAGCAGGGCTTCGGGACTGTCGACGCTGGCGCTTTCCAGGCGATAGTCGTGCTGGAGGAAACGCCCGGTGCTGTTGCTGTCGACGATCGCCAGCTCAGCGCCGCGCAACCCGGCATCGGCCGGTTCGGCAATGACGTTGGACAGCAGCGGGCCCGGGTCGGGGCGATAACCCAGGTAACCGATGCGCACTTGCAGCGGCGTGGCATCGCCCGCGTGAGCGGTCGCCGCTGCCAGCAGAAAAACCAGGGCGTAACTGACGAGCCGGCGCATGACGTCCTCCATTGCGGGTAGCGCCAGCATAGGAAGGCTATGGCCCTGGGGAAATATGCAGAAAGTACCGCCGGGGCAGTACCAAGGTAGTAACTCGCCTCAGAAGCCGGGGTTTTAGGATGCAAGGCATTGTCATTGCCCAGGAAGGGACAGACCATGCGGACTCTCAAGACCCTGCTGCTGATATTGCTGCTGATCCTGAGTTTGATCGGGGTGGATCGTCCCCAACCCTGGAACTCCTCAAGCCCTCCTGTGGGAGCGAGCTTGCTCGCGATAGCGGTGGTTCAGTCGGCCTCGGTATCGGCTGTGCCGTCGTCATCGCGAGCAAGCTCGCTCCCACAGGGTGGGGGTATCCATTCAGGGTTGGAACGCTAGCCATGTCAGCCCTCTGGCGCATCAACCTCTGGGTGTCAGCCTTCTTCGCCCTGGTCACCCTGGCCTGTGGCGTCCTGCTGTTGCACCAGGCCATGGCCGATGTGAAGCGAGAATTGCAATCGGCCGAGTCGGTGGTGCACTACCTGCGGGAAACCGCCGAGCGCGACCCGGCCAGTCTCCAGCCGCGGTTGACCGGCAGCCTGCGTCATGTGCGGGTCCGTTGGCTGGCCCCTGGGGAACGGTTCCCCGCGGATGAAAACGGGATGAAAGCCTGGCTCGGCGGCCAGCTACTGGACGGGGGCCCCGCGGCCCAGGTGGTGGAATTGCCTGACGGTCGGCGGGCCTGGATTGCCGTCGATCCGCGGGACGAAATCGATGAGATTCTCGATTCGTTGGTGCAACTGTTGTATGTCTGCGCCTTAGCGCTGTCGCTCAGCCTGTTGGTGATTCGCTGGGCGGTACGCCGGGGCATGGGTTTGCTCGATGAATTGCTCCAGGCACTGCGTCAGGTGTCTGCCGGGAACCTGCAGGTGCGCCTGGGCACTGAAGGTGTGCCGGAAGCGCAGCAACTGGCGGGGCATTTCAATCGCATGACCGCCGCCCTGGCCGAGGCCCAGGCCGATAACGCCCGGCTCACCCAGGCCTTGCTGGCCGTGCAGGAACAGGAGCGCACCCGGCTGGCCCAGACCCTGCACGACGACCTGGGCCAATACGTGGCCGGCATTCGTGCCCGCGCCTGCCTGTTGCGCCTGGTGATGGATCAACCGCCGGCGCTGGAGCAGACCGTCAGCCAGCTCGAAGACCATTGCGAGCATTTGCAACAGGGGTTCCGGGCGCTGGTGCATGACTTGTACCCGGTGGTGTTGCAGCACCTGCCGTTATGCGAGGCCATTGAGCTATTGGCCGGGCAATGGCAGGCCAGCCAGGGCATCGCCTGTCAGCTGCGGATCGACGAAGCCTTGCCGCCTATGTCCGGATCGGACAAGACCCATCTGTATCGCTTGTTGCAGGAAGCACTCACCAACGTTGTCCGGCATGCCGGTGCCACGCAGGTAAGGATTCGTCTGCAACATCGCGCCGGACGCCTGCGTTTGCTGGTGCGCGACAACGGCCGCGGTGCGACGCAACCATTGCGCGCCGGTGTAGGTTTGCACTCGATGTCCGAGCGGGCCCACAGCCTGGGTGGGGAGTTGCGCATCATCAGCCAGCCTGGCGCCGGTTGGGCGCTGGCCTTGAATATGCCTTGGAGGCGTGATGAACATTTTGTTGGTGGATGACCATGCGGTGGTTCGGCAGGGCTACGCCAGCCTGTTGCGGGTGCTGATGCCAGACCTGCAGGTCCGCGAAGCGGCCACGGGTGAGGAGGCGCTGAGCCTGGTGCAGGAGCAGGTGCCGCACCTGGTGATCATGGACTTTGGCCTGCCTGGTATCAGTGGTCTGGAAACCACCCGCCGGCTGCGCCAGCGCCTGCCGCAATTGCGGGTGTTGTTCTTCAGCATGCACGACGAATTGCCGCTGGTGCGCCAGGCATTGGACGCTGGCGCCGCGGGCTACCTGACCAAGAACTCGGCGCCCCAGGTGCTGGTGGAAGCGGTACGCCGGGTGCTGGCCGGCCATGCCTACATCGAACAGTCCCTGGCCACGCAACTGGCCTGCGCCAGCTCCCGGCAGGATGTCGACCCACGCCTGCAATGCATGACCCAGCGGGAGCTGGAGATCTTCGTCATGCTTGCCAAGGGCACGCCGGCGCGCACCATTGCCGAACAGCTATGCATCAGCGCCAAGACCGTGTCCAACCACCTGACGTTGCTCAAGAGCAAGTTGCAGGTCAGCTCCCATGCCGAACTGGTGCACTTGGGGATTGACCTTGGGGTGGTGCGGGTGGCGGGATGAATATCTGATTTGACATGCCGACCACTTGTGGCAAGGGAACTTGCTTTCGCCCTGTAGGAGCTGACGAGCCGAGCGAGGCTGCGATCTTTCCCCAGCCGCTTGAGTCCCAAGCGAACGATCAAAAGATCGCAGGCTTCGCCAGCTCCTACAGAGCCCAGCAGGAGCAAGGTTGTATGTGTATCCGCAGACTTCACTGATCCCAGGAAGTCGGGCAACCGGTGCAGCCTTCCATATTCGCATCTTGGAAATTTCCATAGTGCTGGCGGGAGCCGCTCAGGTTGGCCTGTTCCAGGTTGCTTTCGCCGAGCTTGGCCTCCTGCAGGTTGGCGTCGCGCAGGTCGGCGCCCTTGAGGTCGGCCTTGCTCAGCCAGGCCATTTCCAGGTCAGCGGCCTGCAGGTTGGCACCCTGCAGGCGCGCGCCGGACAAGCGGGCGAACTGAAGGTAGGCGGCGGTCAGGTCGGCACGTTGGAATTGCGTGCCTTGGGCGAACAGCCCCCAGCCCTGGATCGCCTTGAGCGTGGCGCCGCTGAAGTCCGCCAGGCGCAGGTTGCTTTGTTGCAGGCTGGCGCGGGTCAGGTTGGCGCCCTGCAGCTGGGCTTTCTCAAGGTTGGCCAGGTCCAGCCGCGCGTGCCGCAGGTCGGCGTCGCGCAGGTCGGCACCGATGAGGTTCATTTTGCGCAAGTCCTGGTTCGCCAGTTTTGCGCCACGCAGGTTGGCGCCGGGGCATTGGCTGGCTTCGGCGATGACGCAGCCGTTGATGGTCAGCGGTGTTTCGGTCTCGTCGGCGTTGGCATGGACGCCGATGAACAGAAGCAGCAGAGGCAGAAGTCTCATGACAGTAAACTCGGTTGGCTGTGGAAGTCTGCTCGCGATAGCGGTGGGACATTCAACATCACCGCTAACTGGTCCATCGCTTTCGCGAGCAAGCCCGCTCCCACATTTGATCTCGTTGGACACAGATGCTGTGCACGCCATACAACCCCTGTGGGAGCGGGCTTGCTCGCGAAGGCGTCGGCACATTCAACATCACTGCCAACTGAACCACCGCCATCGCGAGCAGGCTCGCTCCCACAAGGTTTATTGGCGGGCCACCTTGTTATCCCAACTCGGAATCTTGAACACCCAGAACGACCCGCCCTGGGCCACGGGCTTGGTCAGCTCGGCCATGTCGCCGCCCCACAACGGTACGGCACCGCCGTAGCCGACGGTCACGCCGATGTACTGCTCGCCGTCCTGTTCCCAGGTGATGGGCGGGGAGACGATGCCGCTGCCGGTCTGGAACTTCCACAGCTCTTTACCGGTTTTCGCATCAAAGGCCTTGAAGAATCCGTCGCCAGTGCCGGTGAACACCAGGTTGCCCTTGGTCGCCAGCACGCCGGCCCACAGCGGCAGCGGTTCCTTGTGCTCCCACACCACCTTGCCGGTGGTGGGGTTCATCGCCCGCAGGCTGCCGACGTGATCGTCATACATGCGCTTGATACGAAAGCCCATGCCCAGGTAGGCCGAGCCTTTCTTGTAGTTCACCTCTTCGGTCCA
The DNA here is from genome assembly GCF_900104425.1 of Pseudomonas sp. NFACC13-1. Classification (NCBI taxonomy): domain Bacteria; kingdom Pseudomonadati; phylum Pseudomonadota; class Gammaproteobacteria; order Pseudomonadales; family Pseudomonadaceae; genus Pseudomonas; species Pseudomonas sp. NFACC13-1. The sequence goes on from NZ_FMXV01000019.1 coordinate 42,573, forward strand.
GTACTCCTCTTTCCACTGGTTGCCGGGGACGTAGAACAGGCCGGTGTCCTGGCTGTAGGCCATGGGGTTCCAGTTCTTGCCGCCGAGGAACGGAGGCGAGACTTCCACCGGCTTGCCCTTGGTTTCGCCGGGCAGTGGCTTGGCCGGACGCTGGCCAGGGTTTTCCACCGGGCGGCCGGTCTTCAGGTCGATGTGGCTGGCCCAGGTGATGTTGTCGACGAAGGGGAAGGCGTTCTGCAGCTTGCCGTTGTTGCGGTCCACCACGTAGAAGAAGCCGTTGCGGTCGGCGTGGGCGGTGGCCTTGACCACCTTGCCGGCCTTGTCCTTGTAGTCGAACAGCACCAGCTCGTTGTTGCCGGAGAAGTCCCAGGCGTCGTTGGGCGTGTGTTGGTAGAACCACTTCACCTCGCCTGTGCTTGGGTCGACCCCCACTTGGCCGGAGGTGTAGAGGCTGTCGTAATCGTGGGGGTTGCCGTCCTTGGCCGTGCGCGCCCAGGTGTTCCAAGGGCCGGGGTTGCCCGCGCCGACGATGATGGTGTTGGTCTCGGCGTCGAAACTGGCGCTCTGCCAAGGTGCGCCGCCGCCATGACTCCAGGCTTCGACCTTGCCGGTTTCAGTGGTCTTGTCGTCGGGCCAGGAGGGCGCCTTGACGTCGCCGGTCGGGGTGCTGTCCTTGCCGTTGAGGCGCCCCATGTGGCCTTCGACGAACGGGCGCATCCAGACTTCTTCGCCGGTTTCCGGGTCGCGGGCGAACAACTGCCCGACCACACCGAATTCGTCGCCGGAGCTGCCGTGGATCAGCAGCACCTTGCCGCTGGTCTTGTCCTTGATCAGCACCGGGGCGCCGGTCATGGTGTAGCCGCCGGCGTGGTCGCCGAATTTCTTGTTCCACACCACCTTGCCGGTGTTTTTATCCAGGGCGACCACCCGCGCGTCCAGGGTGCCGAAGTAGATCTTGTCACCATAGATCGCCGCGCCGCGGTTGACCACATCGCAGCATGGGCGAATGTTGTCCGGCAGCCGGTGGTTGTAGGTCCACAGGCGCTTGCCGGTCCTGGCGTCGAGGGCGAATACCCGCGAATACGAGCCGGTGACGTAGACCACGCCGTCGCTGACGATGGCCTGGGACTCCTGGCCGCGCTGCTTTTCGTCACCGAATGAGTAGGACCAGGCCGGCGTCAGCTTGAAGACGTTCTTGTCATTGACCTGGGCCAGCGGGCTCCAGCGTTGGGCGTTGGTGCCCATGCCGTACTGCAGCACGTCCTGGGTGGTCAGGTGGTCGTTGGCAATGTCTTCCCAACTGACCCCTGGCTCTGCGGCGCTGGCCAAGGGGCTCAGCGACAGACTGCCGGCCAGCAGCAAGGCAACGGTCAGGGCGGAGAGGGCGGGTAGCGTTTTTATTCTCATGGTGGCAGTTCCCAGTGAAGGTTTTGGCCTGACTAGGTTGGGTCGCGCCGGTGCCTGGCCGATACGGAAAAAATCCCGCCCTTGCCGGGAAGACTTCCCGAACCGCCTGTCTTTGCGACTTGCGTCGGATGGCCTGCTACCAAGGGACTAGACCCCGGCCACCAAAGCAGCATTCGGCTGGCGCCCCAGGGTTCCTAAGATGACGGCACGGCTTCTTAACAGAGGCCTTGCGTGCAATCCAGAGGGCATAACAATGACAACAAAACGCAACGCCATCATCGCTACCGCATTGCTGATGGGGCTGATCGGCGCAGGCTCCGCATGGGCCCACGGCAACGTAGTGCCCCAGGCAGTGGAAACCAAGGGACTGACTCCGATCAAAGACACCGGAGTGGCCGTGGACGGCGACGGCTGGGCGACGGTAAACCCCTATCGCACGTCGTCCGAGCATGATCGGGCCGTGGAAATCGGCGCCTCGGCCTACAACCAGAACTGCGCCGCGTGCCACGGCCTGGAAGCCAAGTCCGGTGGGATCGCCCCGGACCTGCGCATGTTGGACGCCGCCGAAGCCGGAGACGAATGGTTCGTCGAGCGCGTACGCCATGGCGCGGTGCGCGACGGTCGGGTCTACATGCCGAAAATGGCTGATTACCTGAGCCAGGAAGCCTTGTGGGCGGTGCGCACTTATCTTGACAGCGTGCACGTCGAGGAGTGATCGCCATGCGCTGGTTCGCCTGGGTAATCTGCTGCGTGTTGCTGGGTGCCCAGGCGGTTCAGGCCCAGGTGCGCAGTTATGACCAGATGATTGCCGCCGGGGAACTGAAGGTGGCGGTCTACAAGGACTTCGCCCCCTACAGCTTCGAAGACCAGGGCCAGCCCAGGGGCGTCGACGTCGAACTGGCCGAGGCCTTGGCCAAGGCCCTGGGCGTGCGTCTGAAGCTGATGTGGGCGCCGCCTGGCGAGAAGCTCGATGACGATCTGCGTGATTACATCTGGCGCAGCAGCCCGCTGCATGACCGGCAACTGGCCGACTTGATGATGCGTGTGCCGTACGATCACGACTACGTGCAAAAGCGCAACGACGTCGGTGAGTTGGAAAACGCCCAGGTGGTGATGTTCGGGCCTTATCAGCAGGAGTGCTGGCAGGTGGCGTACGACCGTCGCCGGCTGGATTCGGTGGGCAGCGTCGCGGTGTTCCAGCAGCACCCTATCGGGGTGGAAGTCGACAGCGTGCCGTCGTTCTACCTGACTTCGGTGTTCAACGGCATGCTCAGCGCCAAGACCCGCCATTACCCTGGTGTCGGCCAGGCCTTCAAGGCCATGCAGGCTGGCGAGGTCGACGCGGTCATGGCCATGCGCGGGGAAATCGACTGGCAAGTGCATGAGGCGGCCGATCCGCAACTGGCACTGGCGGAGAATGCCTATCCGAACATGGGCAAGCAACGCTGGGAAATCGGCATGGCGGTGCATGAAAGCAACCGTCAGTTGGCCTATGCCGTGGAAGAGGCGCTGGAAGGCTTGATCCGCGATGGCAGCGTCAAGGCTGTCTACGCCCATTACGGCCTGCGCTACGAAGTGCCCGAGATGTACCAATAGGAGCACAGGGATGAAATGGCGTGCTTATCGCTTGGGCTGTTGCCTGCTGTGGTGCGGCCTGTCGTTGATGGCCCAGGCGGCGGTCGAGCCCGGCAAGGATCCGGTGCCCTCGGTGATGTGGGCTTTCTACCATAAGCAACTGTTGGGTGATGCGCCATTCGTGTTCGATGACCAGGTGCGGTTGCTGGCGCCGCCCTTCGCCGAGGATGCGCGCCAGGTGCCGCTGGAAATCGATGCCCGGGCCTTCGCCGGCGACGTCGTGCGGGTGCTGGCCTGGGCCGAATTGAATCCGTTACCGAAAATCGTCGACTTCCAACCGGGGGAGCGGGTGCTGCCCTGGCTGTCGATCCGTATTCGCATCGAACAGGCCACGCCACTGCGGGCCGCCGTGCAGACCCGGGACGGTCTGTGGCACGTTGGCTCGACCCTGATCGACGCGGCCGGGGGCGGCTGTACCGCGCCCAGCGTGGTGCGTACCCAGCCAGGCTGGGAAGAGCACCTTGGCGAAGTCCTGGGGCGGCGTTTTCCCCGTGGCGACACCAGCCGCCTGCGCGTGCAGGTGGCCCATCCGATGGATAACGGCCTGGTGAGCGGCATCCCCGAATTCTTCCTCAACCAGGCCCAACTGCTGGACGCCGACGGCCAGGTGCTGGCGCGCCTGGAGCTGTTTCCGGCGGTCAGCGAAAACCCCAACCTGGGCTTCGATATCCAAGGCCCCGGGCAGACCCGCCTGTTGCTGCGCGACAACAGCGGCAACGCGTTCGAGGCGGCGATCCCCTGACCACAAGGAGCGCGCCATGCGTTGGTTGCTGCTGATTGTCATGTGCCTGAACGGGCCAGCCTGGGCCGGTACGGACTACTCACTCAAGCCCCGGCAGATCGCCGAAGGCACCTGGCTGCTGGAAGGCAGCACCGAGAACTTTGCCAAGGCCAACGGCGGCAATATCGTCAATACCGGCTTCATCGTCACCGATGCCGGTGTGGTGGTGATCGACACCGGGCCGTCGAAGCGCTACGGCGAGGCGCTGCGCCAGGCCATTGCGGCGACCACCGATAAGCCGGTCATCCAGGTCTTGCTGACCCACCATCACCCTGACCACGTATTGGGCAACCAGGCGTTCAGCGAGGTGCCCATCGGTGCCTTGGCCGGGACCACGGACTTGCTGCGGCAGCAGGGCGATGCCATGGCGGAAAACATGTACCGCCTGGTGGGCGACTGGATGCGCGGCACCGAGGTGGTGCTGCCCACCCAAGTGTTGACGCCCGGTGTGCTCAAGGTGGGCAATCACGGGTTGCGACTGCTGCAACTGGCCGGGCATACCGGGGCCGACCTGGCAATCCTCGACGAAACCACCGGCGTATTGTTTGCCGGCGACCTGGTGTTCTACGAACGGGCCTTGACCACCCCTAACAGCCCGGGGCTGGAGGTCTGGCTCAAAGACCTGGACACCCTGCAAGCCTTGCCCTGGAAGCAGATCGTGCCCGGCCATGGCCCCGTGGCGACTGACGCCCGACCTTTTGCGCAGATGCGCGATTACCTGGGCTGGCTCGACCAACTGATGCGCGACGGCGCGGCCCGGGGCGACGACATGGCCGAGATGATCCGCAGCCCCATCCCCGAGCGCTTCGCCGGAATCAGCCTGAGTCGGTATGAGTTGATCCGTAGCGTCAGTCATCTCTATCCACGTTATGAGCGGGCGGGGATGAAACGGGTGGATGCTCATGACCCAGGCTGAAGACACACCCCTGTGGCGAGGGGATTTATCCCCGCTGGGCTGCGCAAGCAGCCCCATGAGCCAGTCCAGTCACCCTGATCGTCAGCAGAAGATAAAGGGCCGCTTCGCGCCCCAACGGGGATAAATCCCCTCGCCACAAATGGGCCCGTCGCAGGAAATGTGGACACAGGCAACGGCCCCACATGTACCAAGGAACTAGAAAACTCAACACAGCGGGCAATTGTTGCCAGCGGCCCTGGGGCCAAGAATCTGCGACAGACCGGGAAAATTTCCCGGGTATAACAAAAACCGCAGAGGTAGCCGTCATGAGTCATCCCGCACGTCGCCAACCCTTCGCCGTGAGCCTGCTGCTCAGTGCCATGCTGCTGTCCGGTTCGGCCCTTGCAGCCGTGACCGATCAGGAAATTCTCCAGGATCCGAAGAACCCCGAGCAGATTGTCACCAATGGCCTGGGCGTCCAGGGCCAGCGCTACAGCCCGCTCGACACACTCAACGTCAGCAACGTCAAGGACCTGCGTCCGGTCTGGGCGTTCTCCTTCGGCGGTGAAAAGCAGCGCGGCCAGCAGGCCCAGCCGATGATCAAGGACGGGGTGATGTACCTCACCGGTTCCTATTCGCGGGTGTTTGCCGTGGATGCGCGCACCGGTAAGAAACTGTGGCAGTACGACGCGCGCTTGCCCGATGACATCCGCCCTTGCTGCGACGTGATCAACCGCGGCGTGGCCTTGTATGGGGACCTGGTGTTCTTTGGCACCCTCGACGCCAAGCTGGTGGCCTTGAACAAGGACACCGGCAAGGTGGTGTGGAGCAAGAAGGTCGCCGACCACAAGGAAGGCTATTCCATCAGTGCCGCTCCGCTGATCGTCAACGGCAAGCTGATCACTGGTGTGGCCGGTGGCGAGTTCGGCGTGGTGGGCCAGATCAGTGCCTATGATCCGAAGAATGGCGAACTGCTGTGGACCCGTCCGACCGTGGAAGGCCACATGGGTTACGTCTACAAGGACGGCAAGGCGGTCGAGAACGGTATCTCCGGTGGCGAGGCGGGCAAGACCTGGCCGGGCGATCTGTGGAAAACCGGCGGTGCGGCGCCTTGGCTGGGCGGCTACTACGACCCGGAAACCAACCTGTTGCTGTTTGGCACCGGCAACCCGGCGCCGTGGAACTCCCACCTGCGTCCTGGCGACAACCTCTATTCCTCCTCGCGTCTGGCCTTGAACCCGGACGACGGCACCATCAAATGGCACTTCCAGAGCACGCCCCACGACGGCTGGGACTATGACGGCGTCAACGAGCTGATCTCGTTCAACTACAAGGAAGGCGGCAAGGACATCAAGGCCGCGGCCACCGCCGACCGTAACGGCTTCTTCTACGTGCTCGACCGCACCAACGGCAAATTCATCCGTGGCTTCCCGTTTGTCGACAAGATCACCTGGGCCACCGGCCTGGACAAGGACGGCCGGCCGATCTACAACGAGGCCAGCCGTCCGGGTGCGCCGGGCAGCGAAGCCAAGGGCAGTTCGGTGTTCGTGGCACCGGCGTTCCTCGGCGCGAAAAACTGGATGCCCATGGCCTACAACCAGGACACTGGCCTGTTCTACGTGCCGTCCAACGAATGGGGCATGGACATCTGGAACGAAGGCATCGCCTACAAGAAAGGCGCGGCGTTCCTCGGTGCTGGCTTCACCATCAAGCCGCTGAACGAGGATTACATCGGCGTGCTGCGGGCCATCGATCCGAAGACCGGCAAGGAAGTCTGGCGGCACAAGAATTATGCGCCGCTGTGGGGCGGGGTGCTGACCACCAAGGGCAACTTGGTCTTCACCGGCACGCCTGAAGGCTTCCTGCAGGCCTTCAACGCCAAGACCGGGGAAAAGGTCTGGGAATTCCAGACCGGCTCCGGTGTGCTTGGCTCGCCCATCACCTGGGAAATGGACGGCGAGCAATACGTCTCCGTGGTTTCCGGCTGGGGCGGGGCGGTGCCGCTGTGGGGCGGCGAAGTGGCCAAGCGTGTGAAAGACTTCAACCAGGGCGGCATGCTCTGGACCTTCAAGTTGCCCAAAGAACTTGTCGCCAAGCGCTGAGCCAACCTTGGCAAATAGCGAACCTGTGGGAGCGAGCTTGCTCGCGATAGCGGTCAATCGGGCACCCTCCATGCTGGAGATGCCGACCTCATCGCGAGCAAGCTCGCTCCCACAAAAAAGCCCGGCTCATCCTCGGATCGCAGCAAAACCTACGACCAAATAACGAGAGTCCCCCCTGCCAACGACGCATTCGTCCGGCCGGCGGGGCTCTCTACCATCGGCCTATCGCTTGTCCCGTGACAGGCATCGACCAGGCAGAGGCCCCATCATGATCTATGCACAACCCGGAACCCCAGGCGCCGTCGTTTCCTTCAAGCCGCGCTATGGCAATTTCATCGGCGGCGAGTTCGTCGCGCCGGTCAACGGCGAGTACTTCACCAACACGTCCCCGGTCAATGGCGAAGTCATTGCCGAATTCCCGCGCTCCAGCGCCGCCGACATCGACAAGGCCCTGGATGCCGCCCATGCCGCCGCTGACGCTTGGGGCAAGACCTCGGTGCAGGACCGTTCCCTGGTGCTGTTGAAAATCGCCGACCGCATCGAGCAGCACCTGGAAGTCCTCGCTGTTGCAGAAACCTGGGACAACGGCAAGGCTGTACGCGAAACCCTCAATGCCGACGTGCCGCTGTCGGCCGACCATTTCCGTTATTTCGCCGGCTGCATTCGCGCCCAGGAGGGCGGGGCCGCCGAGATCAACGAACTGACCACGGCCTATCACTTCCACGAACCGCTGGGCGTGGTCGGGCAGATCATCCCGTGGAACTTCCCGCTGCTGATGGCCGCCTGGAAACTTGCCCCGGCCCTGGCCGCGGGTAACTGCATCGTGCTCAAGCCGGCGGAGCAGACGCCGCTGTCGATCACTGTGTTCATCGAACTGATCGCCGACCTGCTGCCACCTGGCGTGTTGAACATTGTCCATGGTTTCGGCCGCGAAGCCGGCGAAGCCCTGGCCACCAGCAAGCGCATCGCCAAGATCGCCTTCACCGGTTCCACCCCGGTGGGCTCGCACATCATGAAATGCGCCGCCGAGAACATCATCCCGTCCACCGTGGAGCTGGGCGGCAAGTCGCCGAACATCTTCTTCGAAGACATCATGCAGGCCGAGCCCGCCTTCATCGAAAAGGCTGCCGAAGGGCTGGTACTGGCGTTCTTCAACCAGGGCGAAGTCTGCACCTGCCCGTCTCGGGCGCTCGTGCAAGAGTCGATCTATGCGCCGTTCATGGCCGAGGTGATGAAGAAAATCGCCAAGATCAAGCGTGGCAACCCACTGGATACCGAGACCATGGTCGGTGCCCAGGCTTCGCAGCAGCAATACGACAAGATCCTTTCCTACCTGGAGATCGCCCGGGAAGAGGGGGCCGAATTGTTGACCGGTGGTGCGGCCGAGCACCTGGAAGGTGACTTGTCGAGCGGCTACTACATCCAGCCGACCCTGCTCAAGGGCCACAACAAAATGCGCGTGTTCCAGGAAGAGATCTTCGGCCCGGTGGTGGGTGTGACCACCTTCAAGGACGAAGCCGAAGCCCTGGCGATCGCCAACGACACTGAGTTCGGCCTCGGCGCCGGCCTGTGGACCCGCGACATCAACCGCGCCTACCGCATGGGCCGGGCGATCAAGGCCGGTCGCGTCTGGACCAACTGCTACCACCTGTACCCGGCCCATGCCGCGTTCGGTGGCTACAAGAAGTCCGGCGTGGGGCGTGAAACCCACAAGATGATGCTCGACCACTATCAGCAGACCAAGAACCTGCTGGTGAGCTACGACATCAATCCGTTGGGGTTCTTCTAACCCGATAACACAGCACTACATCCTGTGGGAGCCAGCTTGCTGTGGGAGCAAGGCTCGCCCGCGATACAGACGACTCGGTCAAGCGGTCAAGCCGAGGCGACTAATCGCGAGCCAGCTTTGCTCCCACAGTAAGCTTGCTCCCACAATGGGTTTTGTAGCTCTCCTGAATTGCTACCAACGCACCCCACCCACCGCTTCGAAAGTAGCATTCGAGCCCCAGGCGTGGCGTGCATTAATGACCTTGCCGGAATGGCCCGGTACAAGAAGAGGAAAGACCCATGTGGACTAAACCCGCGTACACCGACCTGCGTATCGGCTTTGAAGTGACGATGTACTTCGCCAACCGATGAGTGCTGGCCCGGCCTGGAACATTCAGGCCGGGCTACCCATTGGTCTGATTGCATTCACAGCGGGATGCTTTAGGCTCAAGGTATCCCCTGACAATAACAACAGGCTTACCAATGAGCCACGTAACTGAAAAGATGAGCCTCAGCCCGCTGCGCAAGTTCGTTTCTCCTGAAATCATGTTCGGTGCCGGTTGTCGGCACAATGTCGGCAACTACGCCAAGACCTTCGGGGCACGCAAAGTGCTGATCGTCACCGATCCCGGGGTCATCGCCGCCGGTTGGGTGGCGGACGTCGAAGCCAGTCTCCAGGCCCAAGGTATCGATTACTGCCTCTACAGCGCGGTCTCGCCCAATCCACGGGTCGAGGAAGTGATGCTCGGTGCGGACCTGTACCGGGAAAACCATTGCGATGTCATCGTCGCGGTGGGCGGTGGCAGCCCGATGGATTGCGGCAAAGGCATCGGCATCGTCGTGGCCCACGGCCGCAATATCCTCGAGTTCGAAGGCGTCGACACCCTGAACGTGCCCAGCCCGCCGCTGATCCTGATCCCCACCACGGCGGGGACGTCGGCTGACGTGTCGCAATTCGTGATCATCTCCAACCAGCAAGAACGCATGAAGTTCTCCATCGTCAGCAAGGCGGCGGTGCCGGACGTGTCGCTGATCGACCCGGAAACCACCCTGAGCATGGACCCGTTCCTGTCCGCCTGTACCGGCATCGATGCGCTGGTGCATGCCATCGAGGCGTTCGTGTCCACCGGTCACGGCCCGTTGACCGACCCCCATGCCCTGGAAGCCATGCGCCTGATCAATGGCAACCTGGTGCAGATGATCGCCAACCCGGCGGACATCGCCCTGCGGGAAAAAATCATGCTGGGCAGCATGCAGGCCGGGCTGGCTTTCTCCAACGCGATCCTCGGGGCCGTGCACGCGATGTCCCACAGCCTGGGCGGGTTCCTCGATTTGCCCCATGGCCTGTGCAACGCGGTACTGGTGGAGCACGTGGTGGCGTTCAACTACAACTCGGCACCGGAGCGTTTCAAGGTGATTGCCGAGACCCTGGGCATCGATTGCCGGGGGCTCAACCACCGGCAGATCCGCACCCGGCTGGTGGAGCACCTGATTGCCCTCAAGCACACCATCGGTTTCCACGAGACTCTGGGCCTGCACGGCGTGAGCACCTCGGACATCCCGTTCCTGTCGCAACATGCGATGCACGATCCGTGCATCCTCACCAATCCTCGGGAGTCGAGCCAGCGGGATGTCGAGGTCGTCTATGGCGAAGCCCTCTGACGAGCAGCAAAAAGCCTTGGAGGGGTTGTTGGGGCTGGGCAATCACTCGACGCGCAAGAGTCATTATCCGGAACTGACGGCGCGCCTCGACGAGCTGGAACAGGCCCGGCGACACCTGCAACAGCTCAACGACCAGCTGGAGCAGCGGGTGGCCGAGCGCACCGATGCGCTGTTGGAGGCCAACCACAACCTGCAGCAGCAGATTGCCCAGCGCGAACGGGTAGAACAGCAATTGCGCGATGCCCGGGACGTCGCCCAGGCCGCCAACCGCAGCAAGGACAAATACCTGGCCGCCGCCAGCCATGATCTGTTGCAGCCACTCAACGCGGCGCGCTTGCTGATCGCCACGTTGCGTGAGCGCGAACTGCCTGCCGCCGAGCACGTGCTGGTCGAACGCACCCACCAGGCGCTCGAGGGCGCTGAAGACCTGCTCACCGACCTGCTGGATATTTCCCGGCTGGATCAGGCCGCCGTCAAGCCCGACCTGGCGCCGTACCGGCTGGATGAGTTGCTGGGGCCGCTGGTGTCGGAGTTTCAATCGGTGGCCGGTGCCGCCGGGTTGGAGTTGCGAGTGCGGTTTGGCGACGAAGCGGTGCTGACCGACCTGCGATTGATCAGCCGTATCCTGCGTAACCTGCTGAGCAACGCCTGCCGCTACACCGACCAAGGCGGCATTCTCCTGGCGGCCCGGCGGCGGGGAGGGCGCCTGAGCCTGGAAGTCTGGGACACGGGGCGGGGAATCGCTGCCGATTGCCTGGAGTCGATTTTCCTCGAATTCAACCAACTGGACGTCGGCCGGGCGGCGGATCGCAAAGGCGTGGGCCTGGGGTTGGCGATTGTCGAACGCATCGCCCATATCCTCGGCTACCGGGTGCAGGTGCGTTCGCGGCCGGGACGCGGCTCGGTGTTCAGTATCGAAGTGCCGCTGTCCAGTGAAAAACCGCTGTCCGTGTCGCTGGCCCCGGTACAGGCGGTCGCCGGCAACCCGCTGCCGGGGCGGCGCTTGTTGGTGATCGACAATGAGCTGAGCATCCTGCAAAGCATGGCCGCGCTGTTGGGGCAATGGGGCTGTGACGTGTTGACCGCCACCGACGAGGCGGGCGCCCTTGACGTGCTGCAAGGCCGTGCGCCGGAGCTGATCCTGGCGGATTTCCACCTGGATCATGGGGTCGTGGGCTGTGAAGTGGTCAAGCACCTGCGCGAGCATTTCCGCCAGGCGATTCCGGCGGTGATCATCACCGCCGACCGCAGCGACCAGTGCCGCCGCGCCTTGCGCAAGCTGGATGCACCGCTGCTCAACAAACCGGTCAAGCCGGGCAAGTTGCGGGCGGTGTTGAGTCAGCTGCTCGGATAGGTTTGTGTTGTAGATACTCTGTTGGAGCTGTCGAGTGCAGCGAGGCTGCGATCCTTTAATTCATCCGCTTAAGACTCAAGCGGCCAGGGCAGGATCGCAGCCTCGTTACACTCGACAGCTCCTACACGAATCCGTCCCGAGGGCCATTAAAATGCCGTCATTTGGTCGGCGTTTTTGCCAAGAATGTAAAAATGCGCTTCGGTCTGTTTATTTCATTATGTAAACTCCCCCCGCTGCGACAATCGGGCACGGCCACGCCAGGCCCGATGACGACCGTTTTGCAGTGTCCCTCACCCAGCTGAAGCCAAGACCTACAAGAAGTCAGCGCCGGAGAGACATAAATGTGAGGCCGACGTATTGCTCGGCCCTGTAGGTCCATCCTCCGGTTTTTCTCGATAACCACCGTGCTGGCTCGCTGGCCATGGGCGTGGTTTATCCTTGAACAGAACCGGAGGGCGGAATGGCGTTCCATCCTAGGGATACACACATGTTGAAGAAAACACACACGGCGCTACTGGGCCTGGCGATGGCGATGGGTCTTGCGACCACGCACGCCGCCGAGCCAAAAAAAGTGGATGTCTTGCTCATTGGTGGGGGCATCATGAGCTCGACACTCGGCGTCTGGCTCAATGAGCTGGAGCCGGGCTGGACCATGGAAATGGTCGAGCGCCTGGACGGTGTTGCCGAAGAGAGCTCCAACGGCTGGAACAATGCAGGTACCGGTCACTCTGCTTTGGCTGAACTGAACTACACACCGGAAGACAAGAACGGCAAGGTCGATATCTCCAAGGCCATCGAAATCAACGAAGCCTTCCAGATCTCCCGCCAGTTCTGGTCCTGGCAGGTCAAGAACGGTGTGCTGAAGAACCCGCGCTCGTTCATCAACTCCACGCCGCACATGAGCTTTTTGTGGGGCGACGAGAACATCGCGTTCCTGAAGAAGCGCTACGAAGCCCTTCAGGCCAGCCCGTTGTTCGCCGGCATGCAGTATTCCGAAGATCGCGAGCAGATCAGCAAGTGGGTTCCGCTGATGATGCAAGGACGTGATCCGAGCCAGAAAGTCGCGGCCACCTGGAGTCCCCTGGGTACTGACGTGAACTTCGGCGAAATCACTCGCCAATTCGCGGCTTACCTGCAAACCAAGCCGAACTTCTCCCTCAAGCTGTCCAGCGAAGTGGAAGAGATCACCCGCAACGAAGACGGCACCTGGCGCGTTTCGTACAAGAACCTGAAAGACGGTACCGAAACCGAAACCGACGCCAAGTTCGTGTTCATCGGCGCCGGTGGCGGTGCGTTGCACTTGCTGCAGAAGTCCGACATCCCGGAAGCCCGTGAATACGCAGGTTTCCCGGTGGGTGGTTCGTTCCTGGTCACCGAAAATCCGACCGTTGCCCAGCTGCACTTGGCGAAGGCGTACGGCAAGGCTTCGGTGGGCGCACCGCCGATGTCGGTTCCACACCTGGACACCCGTGTGCTCGATGGCAAGCGCGTGATCCTGTTTGGCCCGTTCGCAACGTTCTCCACCAAGTTCCTGAAGAACGGCTCGTACTTCGACCTGCTGACCAGCACCACCACCCACAACATGTGGCCGATGACCAAGGTTGGTATCGAACAGTATCCACTGGTCGAATACCTGGCAGGTCAGTTGATGCTGTCGGACGAAGATCGCTTCAACGCCCTGAAAGAATACTTCCCGGAAGCCAAGCAGGAAGACTGGCGCCTGTGGCAGGCCGGCCAGCGCGTGCAGATCATCAAGCGTGACGAAGAGAAGGGCGGCGTCCTGAAACTCGGCACCGAAGTGGTTGCCTCCCAGGACGGCAGCATCGCCGGCCTGCTGGGTGCTTCGCCTGGCGCCTCGACCGCTGCCCCGATCATGCTGACCGTGCTTGAGAAGGTCTTCAAGGACAAGGTCGCCAGCCCGGCCTGGCAGGAAAAACTGCGCCAGATCGTGCCGAGCTACGGCACCAAGCTCAACGACAGCCCAGAGCGCGTCGCCCAGGAATGGGCCTACACCAGCGAGGTCCTGCAACTGGACCCGCCACCGGCCATCGGCAAGCCAGGCGCTCCTGCGGCACCGGCCAAGCCAGCCGAGGCCCGTGAGGCCAATCCAGCGGCTGACATGGCGCTGTAAGCCGGACGCTGTCTGGTGAGGTACAAAAACGCCGCTCATTGAGCGGCGTTTTTTTGGGGGTTCGGTTAACCCTGTGGGAGCGAGCCTGCTCGCGATAGCGATTTACCTGAACAGAAAATGTTGAATGTGCCACCGCTAATCGCGAGCAAGCTCGCTCCCACATAGGCCATCATTGATCGAAAATCTTGCTCGCGATGGCGCCGGTGCCGGTACTACTGGGTGCCAAACATCGCCGTCCAATAGATCCCCGCATCGCTTTTCGGATCGGTCGCATACCCGGCGCCCAATTCGCGGAACTGCGGGTTCATCAGGTTGGCGCAGTGCCCCGGGCTGGCGAGCCAGCCGTCCACGACCTTGAGCGCGGTGTCTTGCCCGGCAGCGATGTTCTCGCCGATCAATTGGCCCTGATAACCCGCCAGTTCGGCGCGGTCGCCCGGCATGCGGTTGTCCCGGTCCTTGTGGTCGAAGAAATTGTTGTTGGCCATGGCCCGGGTGTGAGTGACGGCGGCCAGGGCCAAGGTGGCGTTCCAGGCCAGCGGCGTGGTGGCGGGGAAGGCTTCGGTGCCGCAGCGACGTGGTTGGGCGCGGGCGCTGTTGATCAGTTTCAGCAGTTTCTGGCCTTCGGCTTGCCAATCACCCAGTCGCGCCGACAACAACGGGCGCGCCAGCACGATGCGCCATTCGCGATCCAGGCGGCTGACGCCGATGTCGACGAACTGCGGGTCGAGCACCACCTGGCAGAAGCTTTCCTGCACGGCTTTCATGGCCGATTGCGCATCGCGCGGCCCGGACAGGCTGATGGCTTGCACGTTGACCATGGGATAGGCCGCCCGCGCCAGCGCCTGTTGCAGGTCGCCGATGCCATTGGCCGACAGGATCAGCCGGGAGTCCATGGCCAGCGGCGGCAACTCCAGCGAGGCCTGGCCGGCACAGCTTTGGGATTGGCTGCGGTAAAGATTGATGGACTCGACCAGTTGCGTCTCTTCGGTGGCCGTGGCGCTGGTAGCGAACACCAGGCCCAGCGACAGCACGACAAGACCCATGACGGATGAAATGGCACGCATGTAAATCTCCCTTGAGCGGACGGCGCCTATGATGCGCAATTTTTGCCCTGCTGGGGCAACGGTATTCACGCTCTCTTGAAATCCCTTGGAACGGCACCGTCGGGCACCGCTCGGGACAATCTTCAAGTAGTGGGATCAATTTTCAAGCGAATAAGTCCATTTGCGTCGTTTCAAGGCCATAAAAACCCGGATTATTAGCTCATCCAGTTACCGCCATCGACATTATAGGTCTGTGCCACCACGTATTCGCTCTCCGTCGAGGCCAGGAAAATCGCCATTCCGGTGAGGTCCTGCGCAGTGCCCATCCGGCCATAGGGGACCTGCTGCCCGACCTGGCGCTTCTTTTCCCCCGGCGGCAGGTTTTCGTGGCGGGCGAACAGCGCGTCCACGCCATCCCAATGCTCGCCCTCCACCACGCCGGGGGCGATGGCGTTGACGTTGATCCGATGCTTGATCAGATCCAGCCCGGCGGACTGGGTCAGGCTGATCACCGCTGCCTTGGTGGCGCAATAGACCGCCACCAGGGCCTCGCCACGCCGGCCGGCCTGGCTGGCCATGTTGATGATCCGCCCGCCGTGGCCCTGGCGGATCATCTGCCGCGCCGCCGCCTGCAGCGTGAACAGCGTACCGGCGACGTTGATGGAAAACAGCCGCTCATAGCTCTGGCGGGTGATGTCCACGATGGGCGCCAGGTCGAACAGCGCGGCGTTGTTGATCAGGATATCCAGCTTGCCCACCCGGGCCACCACGGCCGCGATGGCCTGGTCGATGGAAGCTTGATCGGTCACGTCCATTTTGACCGCGTAGGCGCTGTCGCCCAATTCGGCGGCGGTGGCCTGGGCGCGTTCAAGGTCGATGTCGGCAATCGCGACCGTGGCGCCTTCGTCGATGTAGGCCTGGGCAAACGCCCGGCCGATACCCCGGGCGGCGCCGGTCACCAGGGCACTTTTTCCTTCCAGTCGTTTCATGGGGCTTGGTCCTTGCTGCAATGGCATCAGAGGGTAATCAGCGTCGCACTCGCCAAATGGCGATGGCAGGCCGATTACAGCAGTGCCGTTGGAAGCCGACAAACCCGCGAAGGATGATGAAGTGGTACTTTTTTAACCTGTACCGGTGTCTCCCGCCTGGGTTAAAAAAGTATCGGTGGGTGGGCGGGCCGAGGCTGGCGAAGCGCTGCGCACTCGGCGTAAGGTGCCCGCTATAACGATAAAAGAGGCGCGACATGCCTGATCACCGAACGCCCCTGTTCGAGCAGCGACCGGCCGAACTGGAAGTCATCCTGCCCGAGCCCGAACACAGTTTTCGCTGGTACGAGCATGACTACCCGTACCCGCTGGCCCGTTGGAACCATCATCCTGAATTTGAAATCCACTTGATCCGCCAGGGCAGCGGCAAACTGTTGGCGGGCGATTACATTGGCCCGTTTGGCCCAGGCCATGTGGCGATGATTGGTCCGGACTTGCCCCACGATTGGATGGGCGACCTGGCGCCGGAAGAGCACTTGGCCGGGCGCGACGTGGTGTTGCAATTCGACGGCGCCACGCTGCTGGCCTTGCGCCGCACCTTGCCTGAACTGGGGGACCTGCAAGGGCTGTTCGAACGCGCTCGCCGTGGCCTGGCCTTCGGTGGCAATACGGCACAGCAGGCCGCGCACCTGCTGGAAGCCATCGGCCCGGCCCAGGGCCTGGCGCGATTGACGCTGTTCCTGGAACTGCTCCACACCCTCAACCAAGCGCCCGGCGACGAGGCCCTGAGCCTGGCGAGCCCTTGCTACGCGCCGACCCTGGATGCGCGCAGTTCCGAGCGCATCCATAAAGCCTTCGAGTACCTGCAAGCCGAACTCACCGGCGACCTGCGCCTGTCGGTGATCGCCCGCCAATTGGCCATGAGCGAACCGGGCTTCTCGCGGTTCTTCAAGCGCATCACCGGGCACGGTTTCATCGACTTGATGCGCAAGCTGCGGGTCCAGCGCGCCTGCCGTTTGCTGTTGCAGAGTGAGATGCCGGTGACCGACATCTGTTTTGAAGTGGGCTATAACAACCTGTCCAACTTCAACCGGCATTTCCGCATCGAGATGAACCAGACCCCCAGCGAATATCGGCGGGGCGCTTTCGCCCTGCTTGACGGAGCCGCCACCCGGTAACCCCTGTGGGAGCGAGCTTGCTCGCGATGACGTCAACACAGCCAATATCAATGGCAACTGACCCACCGCCATCGCGAGCAAGCTCGGCTCCCACAATGGATCGGTGGTGTTCCTTGCACCCGCGTCCACCATCATTCCCCTGTGGGAGCCGAGCTTGCTCGCGATGACGACGGCACATTCAACTTCAATGCAGCCGAGCCACCGCCATCGCGAGCAAGCTCGCTCCCACAGGTAATGTTGTTTATTTAAGGCTGTCCACACATCCGTGGCGAGGGAGCTTGCTCCCGCTGGGGCGCGAAGCGGCCCCAAGACCTGCCTTTGCAGCATCTCCCCGGTTCGGTGGTTAGCCCGGGACAGCTTTTTGATGCTTCTTCAAGCGATACGCGAACTGCGCCCGGCTCAGCCCCAGCGAGCGTGCGGCCGCCGCGAGGTTGCCGCTGCTCAGTTGCAGGGCTTCGTTGATCAGGCGTGATTCCAGGCCGTCAATGGAGAAGTCCGCGTCCAGTTGGCTGAGGGACTGGAGCAGCGCCGGTTTTTCCGCGGCATCGTTGGCGGCCAGGCCCATCGGCGAGAGACCGCCGAGGTGGTCCACGGAGTAGGCGTCCACCGGCAATTGCTCATTGCGAAACAGGTGGACCAGGTCAATGGCCTGGCCTTCCTCGCTGGCGATCAGGCCCCGTTCGATGAGGTTCTGCAATTCCCGCACGTTGCCCGGAAAGTCATAGCGCAACAGCACTTTCAAGGCGCGCATGGTCAGG
The DNA here is from genome assembly GCF_900104425.1 of Pseudomonas sp. NFACC13-1. Classification (NCBI taxonomy): domain Bacteria; kingdom Pseudomonadati; phylum Pseudomonadota; class Gammaproteobacteria; order Pseudomonadales; family Pseudomonadaceae; genus Pseudomonas; species Pseudomonas sp. NFACC13-1. The sequence continues at coordinate 60,272 of NZ_FMXV01000019.1, forward strand.
CCCATCGGTGTGCGGCCGTATTCCTGGCAAAAGCGCGTGAGAAAGGCGTTGATCAGCAACGGTATGTCATCGCGGCGCTCGCGCAAGGGCGGCAGGGCGATGGGGTAGACGTTGAGCCGGTAGAACAGGTCTTCACGGAACGCGCCGTCCGCCACGGCCTTGCGCAGGTCGATGTTGGTGGCCGCCACGACGCGCACATCGACCTTGATGCCATGGCCGCCGCCGACCCGCTCGACTTCCCGCTCCTGCAAGGCGCGCAGCAACTTGCTTTGCCCGGCCAGGCTCAGGCAGGTGATCTCATCCAGGAACAACGTGCCACCGTGGGCGCGCTCGAAACGTCCGGGGCGTGAATGGGTGGCGCCGGTGTAGGCTCCGCGCTCGACGCCGAACAGTTCAGCCTCGATCAGGTTGTCGGGGATGGCCGCGCAGTTGAGGGCAATGAACGGCCCCTCACGTCGGCGACTCAGTTGGTGCAACTGGCGGGCGAACATCTCCTTGCCCACGCCGGATTCGCCGCTGACCAGCACGGTGGCAGGGGTCAAGGCCACCCGTTGCAAAGCCTGGGTCGCAGCGTTGAAGGCGGCGCTGGCACCGATCAGTGGCTGTTCGCTGTCCGGCAACGGGACGGTTCCGGCCACGCTGTCGGACTGAATGTCGGCGCGGGCGACGACGGTCGGCGGTGAGGCGTTGAGGTAATTCAGGTCCTGCTCGATGTCACCCCATTGTTCAGCTGTCTTGCCGACGACTCGGCAGCGTTCGTGGCCCATGCCCCGGCATTCCACTTCGCGAAAGACCACCAGTTGCCCGAACAGCCCGCTGACGAAACCGATGGCGTAGCCCAGTTCGGTCCAGCACACCGGATCCTGCCCGGTGCCATAAGCGGCGACATGTTCGTCGGCCTCGCAGGAGTGATGCCAGAGAAACTCTCCCTCATAGAACCCCGAGTCGGCATCGAACTTGAAATGCAGCGGCTCGACCTTGGTCATGCCTTCGAGGGTATGCAGATGCGTGCCGGCGCGAAACACCGCCGCGGCATCGGCCTGGGGCCAGCGTTCGCGAATCAGCCGGGCGTCGCGGGCGCCGGAGGAGTAACCGGTGCGGGTGAGCATGCCTCGGGCCTGCTCCAGCCCCTGGCGCTCGATGATTTCCCGGCGCAACGCACCGAAGGAGGAACTGTGCAGCAACAACATGCGCTGGTCGTTGAGCCAGATGCGGCCATCGTCGGGGGAGAAAAACAGGCACGCGGTGAGTTCTGCCGGCGTGGGCGAACTGCTGTCGCTCAACTCGTTGCTATCGCCCCGTGGATGGAAATGCTCGGTGGCGATCCGGTGATCCGGCAACTGGCAGTGGGGATTATTCATTGTTATGCCCCTGATGACGGGGTGATCGAAATGATCACCTGGCGAGATAGTTATTAAGCATAACTTTATCAAATGAACAAGCGACAGCTGGCCAACGGCCAGGCCGGTGGAGGCGCCCAGTACGTCATCCCTGGCGAAGAACCTCGAGCCAGAGCCTTGCGCCAGGTTTATCCAGGCCCGTGGGCAAAACCGGCACAGCGCTTGCTCAAGCACTTGCACGGCGTTTGCGTCGATACCTTCCAGGTGCGGCAAACGATGACAAAAACAAAAGAGCCGGGAGTGTTAAATGTCTGCACCCAAAAGCCACCTGCTGTCCCAGGTGATCGAATCGGAATGTGTCTTCAACGGTGACTGGGTGCCTGCCTCGGGCCCGCTGCAATCGATTATCGAGCCGGCCACCGGTGAACGGCTGATGCGCTGTGCCATGGCCGACGCGGCCGACATCGCCAAGGCCAGTCGCGACGCCGCCCTGGCGCAGCCGGCGTGGGCGGCGCTGGGCCCGCGGCAACGGGCGGCGATCTTGCGCAAGGCCGCCGACGTGGCCGAGCAGTCCTTCGACGAGCTGTCGCTGTACGTGGCCCGGGAGACCGGTGCCGCGCTGTTCAAGGGCCAGCATGAAATGCGCGAAGCCATCGTGCTGTTGCATCAGGCCGCGGGTCTTTTGTCCCAGGCCCATGGGGTGGTGCTGCCCAGCGAGGCAGGGCGCCTGTCCTATGCGCGACGCCAGCCCCATGGCGTGGTGGGGGTGATCTCGCCTTTCAACTTTCCCCTGGTACTGTCCATGCGCTCCGTCGCACCGGCCCTGGCGGCGGGCAACGCGGTGGTGCTCAAGCCGGATCCGCAGACCCCGGTGAGTGGCGGTTTCCTCATCGCCCGGTTGTTCGAAATGGCAGGCCTGCCCAAGGGCTTGCTGCAAGTGTTGCCCGGCGCGGCGCAGGCCGGGGAGGCGCTGTGCCGCGACCCTAATGTGCGCATGATCGCCTTCACCGGTTCCACCGGCGCCGGTCGCAAGGTCGCTGAAGTGGCCGGACGCAACCTGAAGAAGGTCGCCCTGGAGCTGGGCGGCAAGAACCCACTGATCATTCTCGAAGACGCCGACCTCGACCTCGCGGCCCGGAACGCGGCCTGGGGCGCCTGGCTGCACCAAGGGCAGATTTGCATGGCCACCGGGTTGATTCTCGCTCATGAGTCCATCGCCGCCGAGCTGACCCGCAAACTGGTGGAAAAGGCCCAGGCGATGACCCTCGGCAACGCTGCTCGGGAAGAAGCCGCCATGGGGCCATTGATCAATCAGCGGCAGTTGCAACGGGTGCACGACATCGTCAGCGACACCGTACTCGCCGGGGCCCGACTGGAGGCCGGCGGCGATCACGATCGGCTGTTCTACCAGGCCACGGTACTCAGCGGTGTGAAGCCGGGCATGCGCGCCTTCGACGAGGAGGTCTTCGGGCCGGTGGCCACGGTGGTCAGCTTCGCCACCGATGACGAAGCCATCGAACTGGCCAATCGCACCGAATACGGTCTGGCGGCGGCGATCATTTCTCCGTCGGTGGGCCGGGCCATGGCCATCGGCGAGCGCTTGCAGTGCGGCATGTTGCACATCAATGACCAGACCGTCGCCGATGAATGCGTCAACCCGTTCGGCGGGCGCGGCGCCTCGGGCAATGGCGGTAGCGTCGGCGGCCCGGCGGATTGGGATGAATACACCCAATGGCAGTGGGTGACGGTCAAGGACACGGCGCCGATCTACCCGTTCTGACAGGCCGGTCTTTACCGGGCCCGATGAGCTGAGGGCCCTGCGAGTACACAAAAATAATAAGAGGACTCAACATGAAACTCGACAACAAGATTGTGCTGGTGACTGGTGTTTCGTCGGGTATCGGTGCTGCCACGGCGAGCCTGCTGCGCGCACACGGCGCCCAGGTGATTGGCGTGGATCTCAAGGCGCCGCACATGACCCTGGACGGTTTTGTGCAGGGCGACTTGAGCAGCGCCGAGAACATCGAACGGTTGCTGCCACAGCTGCCCGCACGGCTTGACAGCCTGTGCAACATCGCCGGCGTGCCGGGCACTGCCAACCCGCGACTGCTGGCGCGGGTCAACTACCTCGGGCTGCGCCACCTGAGCCGTGCGCTGCTGCCGCGCATCAGCGCCGGTGGCAGCATCGTCAATATCGCCTCGATCCTCGGTGCCGAGTGGCCGTTACGCCTGGAACAGCACAAGGCGCTGGCGCGCATCGAAGACTTTGCCGCCGCGCAAGCCTGGCTGGCTGACCACCCGGTGCCGGACCAGACCTGCTACCAGTACTTCAAGGAAGCCTTGATCGTCTGGAACTACCTGCAGGCCCAACCCTGGTTCCTCGAGCATTCGGTGCGCATGAACAGTGTCGCGCCAGGTCCGGTTTTCACGCCCATCCTCGACGACTTCGTGAGCATGCTCGGCGAGGCCCGGACCCAGGCCGATGCCCACCGTATGAAACGTCCCGCTTACGCCGATGAGGTGGCGGCGGTGATCGCTTTCCTGTGTGCCGACGAGTCGCGCTGGATCAACGGCGTCAACCTGCCGGTCGATGGTGGATTGGCCTCCACCTACATCTGAATGCGCACCCGCGCAAAGCGGCGTCAGCCGCGACCTGAGCGTGTTGGCTGGCAAAGCCATGCCCAAAAATAACAATAATGAGAAGCGTCCATGGATAACTTCAAAGATAGCTTTCGTTTCAAGCATTGCGCCTTGTTCCTGGCGTTGTGCAGCACCGGCGTGATGGTCGATCGGGTCGAGGCCATGCAAATGGACCTGGGTGACTCCGATTGGAAACTGCGCTGGGACAACACCATCAAGTACAGCCAGGCCTGGCGCCTGCACGGGCAGGACAGCCGCTTGGTCAACGCGCCAACCGCCAACGGCCTGTACCCCTCGATCCAGAGCCAGGGCGATAAGAACTTCAGCAGCGGCCTGGTCTCCAACCGCCTGGACCTGTTTTCCGAAATGGACCTCAGCCGGCAAAACTACGGGCTGCGCGTGAGCGGCGCGGCCTGGTACGACGATATCTACAACCAGGACACCGACAGCAGCGAGCAACCGCATTTTCTCAGCGAAACCCGCAAGCTCCATGGGCGCGACGCGGAAATTCTCGATGCCTTCGTGTTCTTGCGCGGCGACCTCGGTGAAGACTCCCAGGGCGTGGCGCGCCTGGGCCGACACAGCCTGATCTATGGGGAAAGCCTGTTCTACGGCGGCAACGGCATTGCCAATGCCCAGGGTCCGACCGACGTCGTCAAGTTGCTCAGCGTACCGGGGACTCAGTTCAAGGAGATCCTGCGTCCGGTCAATCAAATCTCCGGGCAGTTGCAGATCAACCCGCAGTTGTCGGTCGGCGCTTACTATCAGTTCGAGTGGGAACGTTCCAATCTGCCCGGCGCCGGCAGCTACCTGAGCGATACCGATGCCATCGGGTACGGCAGTGGTTCGTTGCGCGAAGTGTTCGGCAACGACACGGTCAATGGCGGCGATCTGAAACCGCGCAATTCGGGGCAGGGCGGCATGCAGATCCGCTTCAAGCCGAGCGGCACCGAGCTGGAGCTGGGGTTCTACGCGGCCCAGTATCACGATAAGGCACCGATCGGGTTGTACGCGTACCTGGACGGTCCGGCGGCAGCGGCCACCGGGTTGCCCATCCTGGGTTCCTATCGGCAGGTCTACGCCGAAGACATCAGGACCGCTGGCGTCAGTTTCTCCACCGCCTCCGGCCCGTTCAACTTTGCCGGTGAAACGTCGGTGCGCTGGAACGCACCGCTGGTGAGCAACCTGCAAGTGGTGACTCCCGGCATGGCGGCCGATGGTGGCGACAATGAGTTGTTCGCCAGGGGCAAGACCGCCCACGCCAACCTGTCGGCGATTTACCTGTTATCGCCCACCGCGTTCTGGGACGGCGGCTCGGCCCTGGCCGAACTGGCCTGGAACCGCACCCTGAGCGTAACCAAGAACGCTGCCGCGCTGGATTCCAATACCACCCGCGATGCCACGGCACTGCGGGTATTGATCGAGCCGGCGTACTTCCAGATTGTCGACGGAATCGACCTGACCGTGCCGATCGGCATGGGGATGGTGCTCGATGGACGTTCGTCGGCGGTCAACAAATCCGGCTTCGGCAACACCCATTCCGGTGACTGGAGCGTCGGGCTCAAAGCCACCTATCTGCAACGCTGGGACGTCGGCCTCAACTACGTGAACTTCTTCGGCGCACCGAAAGCCGGGCTGCGCGAGGACGGCAATTTCAGTTACGGACAGTCGTTGGCCGACCGCGACTTCGTCTCGCTCTACGTGAAAACCTCATTCTAATAAGGTGGATTCGCCATGCAGAACACAGCATTCCTGAACACATGCGTCCTGACCCTGGCCCTCGTCGGTATGGGGCTGGCGCAAGCGGCGGTGTCGCCCGAACAGGCCGCACGTTTGAAAACCGATCTGACCCCCCTGGGCGGCGAGCGTGCCGGCAATGCCGATGGCAGCATCCCGGCTTGGCAGGGCGGTTATACCCAGGTCACGCCCGGCTACAAACCGGGAGACAAGCGCCCCGACCCATTCGCCAGCGAGAAACCGCTGTATTCGATCAAGGCCGCGAACATGGAGCAGTACGCCAGCGAATTGGCCGAGGGCACCAAACTGCTGCTCAAGAAATACCCGGACTATCGCCTGGACGTGTACCCGACCCATCGCTCGGCCGCCGCGCCGCAATGGGTGTATGACAACACCAGCAAGAATGCCACCCGCGCCACGCTGGACGTGGACAGTGAGAAGGTCTCCAACGCCTACGGCGGCATCCCGTTCCCGATCCCGGAAAACGGTGCGCAAGTACTGTGGAATTATCGGTTGTCGTGGCAGGGCGGCGACACCATCAGCTCGCCTTTCGATACCTGGCTGATGACCGCCGGCGGCAAGAAAGTCCAGGCCACCCGGGCGCAATACACCTATCAGTTTCCCTACTACGTCGAAGGCGGCAGCCTGGAAAATTATTCGGGCAAGTACCTGTTGGGCAAGCTGTTCACCGAGTTGCCGTCGTCCAAGGCCGGCGAAGGCCTGATGACCCATTGGGACCTGGACCCGGCCAATCGGGCGGCCTGGCAATATCTGGTCGGCCAGCGCCGGGTTCGCCGGGCGCCGAACATTGCCTATGACACGCCGGATTTCGTGACCTCCGGCGTCGGCCTGTTCGACGAGGCGTTCATGCTGTTCGGGCCGACCGATCGCTATGACCTCAAGCTGGTGGGCAAGAAAGAGCTGATCGTTGGCTACAACAATAACCGCGCCGCCCTGGCTAAGAGCGACGACCTGGTCAAGGCGAACTTCCTCAACCCTGATCTGGTGCGTTGGGAGAAGCATCGGGTCTGGGTGGTCGAGGCCACGCTCAAGCCCGGCAAGCGTCATGTCGTGCCGCGTCGGACCTACTACGTCGACGAAGATTCCTGGCAGATCCTGATGGCCGACGGTTATGACGCCCAGGGCAAGCTCGGCCGGCAGATGTATTCGCTGACGCTGCTGGCACCGGACCTGCCGGCCCTCACCGCACAGGTCATGTGGGGCAGCTACAACCTCGACACCGGGGCCTACTTCCTCAACTCATCGAGCAACGACCTGGCGGTTCAGTACCAGAAGGTCGCGAAGCCTTCGGCGTCCTACTTCACGCCGGATGCCATGGCCAACGAAAACATGCGTTGAACCTGTGGCGGCCGTGGCGAAGAGGAGGTTCGTCGCGGTCGCTTACGATTTTCCAGGCGGAATAACGATATGAACGTTGAAAAAATCTTTGCGCGTCGCGGTCCGCTATGGGGTGTTTGTGCCCTGATGGGCTGCCTGTTGGCGAGTGTGCCCTGGCTCGCACAGGCCACGACATTGGCGGTGCTGCAGCAACCGGCACTGCCGACGACCAAGGCTCCGCGCGCGGTATTGCTCGGGTTGGCCAGGGCTGGCGAGCGCCTGGTGGCGGTGGGCGAGCGCGGGATCGTGCTGCTGTCGGATGATGCTGGCGTGAGTTGGCGCCAGGCCAGGGTACCGGTCAGCGTCAGCCTGACGGCGGTGCAATTCGTCGATGCCGAGCAGGGCTGGGCGGTCGGTCATCTGGGGGTGGTGCTGCACACCCAGGACGGCGGGGAAACCTGGCAGAAGCAACTCGACGGTGAGCGCGCCATCGCCCTGGCGGTGCAAGTCGCCGAGCGCGATGCCAATCAACCCGACGGTGCCAGCCAGTTGGCGCAGGCACGGCACATGCTCGATGACGGACCGGATAAACCATTCCTCGACCTGTACTTCAGTGACCGCCTGCACGGCTACGTCGTGGGCGCCTACAACCAGATCTACCGCACCGATGACGGTGGGCGAAGCTGGCAACCGTGGATGCGGCATGTGGACAACCCCCAGGGTTTGAACCTGTATGGCATCCGCGCCTTGGGCAAGGATTTGCTGCTGGTGGGGGAGCGCGGCCTGCTGTTGCGTTCGACCGATGCCGGGCAGTCATTCCAGGCCTTGAAGTCACCTTATGAAGGCAGCTTTTTCGGCCTGCTCGGTATGCGCGATGGGGCCTTGATTGTCTATGGCTTGCGCGGAAACGCCTGGTGGTCCGATGACCGTGGCGTCAGTTGGCGACGCCTCGACACGGGTATCGAATCAACACTGGCGAGCGCCCTTGAACTGCGCGACGGCAGCCTGTTGTTGGCCAGCCAGAGTGGTGAGCTTCTCTTCAGTCATGACCAGGGTCGCAGCTTTGACAAGCGTCAGAGCCGCAGCGGCGGGACGGTCGCTGCCGTGCAGCAGGCGGTCGACGGCAGCCTGGCCAGCGTCGGTTTGACTGGCGTGGCCGCTGACCAGGATCCGCGGGCCTCCGGTAAACCTTGAAACTTCACGGTGTAGCGCTATCGGGCCACGGCTCGTGCAACAGGAGTCAAACTTGAAAGACGACAGAATCCAAACCGTGATCGGCCGCCAGGAAGACTTCGACCGGGCGTCGGGCAACTTCGCCGAGCGGGCGATCTTCAACCATCGACCGCTGGTGATCCTGCTATGCCTGCTGGTGACCTTGGTGCTTGGTTGGCAAGCCACGCGCATCGGCATCAATGCCAGTTATGAGAAGACCATTCCCACCGGGCATCCCTACGTCGCCAATTTCCTCGAGAACCGCAGTGAGTTGAGCGGCCTGGGCAACTCGCTGCGCATCGCCGTGGAGGTCAAGCAGGGGAGCATTTTCACCAAGGATTACCTCGACACCCTGGCCAAGCTCAACGACGAGCTCTATTTGCTGCCGGGGGTCGACCGACCGTACATGAAATCATTGTGGACCCCGACCACGCGCTGGACCGCCGTGACCGAAGAGGGGCTCGACGGCGGCACGGTGATCCCCGACGACTACGATGGCTCGACCACCAGCATCGAGCAGGTGCGGACCAATGTGGCCCGCTCCGGGGAAGTCGGTCAATTGGTCGCTGGCAACTTCAAGTCCAGTGTGATTTTCGTGCCGTTGCTGGAAATCAACCCGCAGACGGGCAAGGCGCTGGACTATGGCGAGTTTTCCCGGCAACTGGAGGCGTTGCGGGACAAGTACCAGACCGATGACCTGCGGATTCACATCACCGGCTTTACCAAGATCGTCGGCGACCTGATCGAGGGGATGACCCAAGTCCTGCTGTTTTTCGTGGTGGCGGTACTGGTGACGGTACTGGTGCTGTTTGGCTACACCCGTTGCGCGCGCAGTACCCTGGTGGTGGTGACCTGTTCACTGGCGGCGGTGCTGTGGCAACTGGGGCTGCTGGCCCTGCTCGGTTATGAGCTGGATCCCTACTCGGCACTGGTGCCGTTCCTGGTGTTCGCCATTGGCATGAGCCATGGCGCGCAGAAGATGAACGGCATCATGCAGGACATTGGCCGTGGCACCCACCGGGTGGTCGCCGCGCGCTACACCTTCCGCCGCCTGTTCGCCGCCGGCATCACCGCTTTGCTCTGTGACGCGGTGGGCTTCGCGGTGTTGCTGCTGATCGACATTCGAGTGATCCAGGACCTGGCGATCACCGCCAGCCTCGGGGTGGCGGTGCTGATCTTCACCAACCTGATTCTGCTGCCGATCCTGCTCAGCTATATCGGCGTCAGCCCGGCGGCGGCACAACGCAGCCTGAGTGCGGAAACCACCGAGCAACAGGCGCGCATCAAACATCCCCTGTGGCGCGTGCTCGACCTGTTCACCCAACGGCGTTGGGCCATCGGCGCCATGTTGGCGGGTCTGTTGCTGGCCGCGTCTGGTTTTGCCGTGAGCCTGCACCTGAAAATCGGCGATCTGGACCCCGGCGCCCCGGAGTTGCGTGCCGACTCGCGCTACAACCGCGATGCGTTGTTCATGACCCAGAACTACGCGGCCAGCTCGGATATCTTCGTGGTCATGATCAAGACCCCGGAGGATCAATGCACCCGTTACGCCAGTCTGTCCGCGGTCGATGCGCTGGCGTGGCAACTGGAGCAATTGCCCGGCGTGGAATCGACCACCTCGATGGCGGCGCTGAGCAAGATCGCCACGGCCGGTTATAACGAAGGCAACTTCAAATGGTATGAACTGATCCCCAATGACGGCGCACTGGGTGCCGTGCAGACCCGTGCTCCGCGAGAGTTGTTCAATCAGGGCTGCTCGATGCTGTCGCTGTACGTCTACCTGGCCGATCACAAGGCTGACACCTTGAACCGGGTGGTGGAGGCCAGCGAGCAATTCATCGCCGGGCATCAACTGCCGGAGGTCAAGTTCATGCTGGCGGCCGGCAGCGCGGGGATCGAAGCGGCGACCAATATCGTGGTGAAGAAGTCCATGCGCGAGATGCTGTTCTGGGTCTACGGTGCGGTCAGCCTGCTGTGTTTGCTGACCTTCCGCAGCTGGCGCGCCACTCTGTGCGCGATGCTGCCGCTGATGCTCACCTCGATCCTGTGCGAGGCGCTGATGGTGGGGTTGGGCATGGGGGTGAAAGTCGCGACACTGCCGGTCATTGCACTGGGCGTGGGCATCGGGGTCGATTATGCGCTCTACGTGTTGAGCGTGATTCTGGCACGGATGCGTGCCGGCGACACCCTGGCCCAGGCGTATTACCAGGCGCTGCTGTTCACCGGCAAAGTGGTGTTGCTGACAGGCATGACATTGGCTGTGGCGGTGTCGACCTGGGCTTTTTCGCCGATCAAGTTCCAGGCTGACATGGGGATTCTGCTGGCCTTCATGTTCCTGGTGAACATGCTCGGGGCCTTGATCCTGTTGCCCGCCCTGGCCTGGTGGCTGCTGCCGCAGAAGGTCTTCGTAAAAAAGCCTGAGTCGAGTCGGCAGGAGCGTTGGGTCAGGGGGTGAGGGCGCGTTAGGATAGGTGCGCATATCCGTTACCTGATAACGGATATGCGCAGCCACTCAGGAATGCTTCACAACCGGATTCGTAGCCCTCAATCGTGGCCCCGCCGAATGGCGAATCACACTGAGAACAGCCAACGTCGCAACCACCAACCCAGGAGAAGTCGCCAGCAATACGGCAGTGGTCCCGCCCCCGGCCGCCAGGATCTGCCCGGCGGCCAGGGGGCCTGCCACCGAGCCCAGGCGCCCGATGGCCACCGCGGCACCAACCCCCGTCGCACGCACGGCCGTAGGGTAGGAGGGCGGTGCCAAGGCATAGAGAACCAGTTGCGCGGCCATGACGAACAGCCCGGCGGCGAACCCGGCGATGCCCATCGGTACGATGCCGACCGACAAGCCGACCCCGGCCAGGGCGCTCAACAGGCCGGCATAGACGAACAGCACTACCTTGATGCCATTGCAACGGTCCAGCAACAGGCCGCCCAGCAACGAGCCAAGGGCGCCACCGATGTTGAACAGCATCTGCACCAGGCCGGCCTGGGGTTTGCTGAAGCCCTGTTCCAGCAACAATGACGGCAGCCAGTTGAGCAACATGTACATGACCGTCAGGGTGAAGAAATAGCTCAGCCACAGGGCCAAGGTGGTACGGCCGCGGCCTTCACCGAACAGCGCCTGGGCGGTGGAACCGCGCGATGTGCCGCCATCTTGCACCTGGCGAAAGGCGCTGGATTCTGGAAGCCACAGGAGCATCAGTGGCACCACCAGCAGCGGCGCCAACCCACCGATGAAAAACGTCATCTGCCAGTGCTCGCCAAACAGCATCGCCACCACGGCAGCCAATGCACCGCCCAGCGGCACCCCCGCATACATCACGCTGATGGCCGTGCCTCTGCGCTGCTCACCCACGGCTTCGGCACACAGGGCAATGAGGTTGGGCAGGGCGGCGCCCAGGCCCAGGCCGGTCATGAAACGCACCAGCAACAGGCTGGAGAAGTGTTCGACATAAGCGGTGCTGAGGGAAAACACGCCGAAGAGCAAGACCGCGGTGATGAGGATTTTCTTGCGACCGATGCGATCAGCGATCCAACCACCGAAGAAGGCTCCTGGCAGCAACCCGATGATCCCGGCGCTGAACACCCAGCCCATCATTTTCGGGTCAAGGGCAAAGGTCTGCCGTAGTCCTGCGGCGGCGGTACCGGCTGACTGCAGGTCGAAACCCTCGATCAACGCAACGATGAAACACAAGGCAATGGTCAGCGTCGCACGACGCGCCGGACGGTCCATGGCAAATCCTCTTATTGTTTTTGTGAGGGGACACCGCTCGAAGGAAAGCCGGCGGATGGGTTTAAGATTAACAAAGCTAACTAAAAAATGAAGGGTGCCGGAAGGGCGTCAATAAGCGAGCAGTTCAGTATGAAAATCAGTGGCTTGGAAAGGATTCACGGAGGAATGGGTAAATTAGTTAGTTATATTAATGTTCGATTATCGGACATTGTCGATTGACGAAGCGCCGGTGCCGTTTCCATTCTTTGTCCGCACGGCCCCCGTCGCCAAGCTCGGGCCGATCAAAACAACAACAATAAATGGACTCCGAACATGCCAAATCTTGCTCGGGACGCGCTGACGGCGCGCCCTGTTTCATCCCTCGTCCCTCTGCTGGCCTGTCTCGGGCTGAGCCTCGGTTCTCCCGTATCGTGGGCGGAAGGCTTCATCGACGACAGCCACGGTACGCTGACCCTTCGCAATTACTACATGGACCGCGACTACAAGGACGACGGCGCCAAGACCGCAGCGCGAGAATGGGCCCAGGGTGTGTTCATGAACATGGAGTCGGGGTTCACCCCGGGCACGGTCGGGTTCGGCCTGGATGTCAGGGGATTGCTGGGCATCAAGCTTGATTCGTCGCCGGATCGCAGTGGCACTGAACTGTTGCCTGTGTCCGCCAGCGACAAGCGCGCGGCGGATGAGTATTCGCGCCTGGGCGTGACCGGCAAGCTGCGTTTCGCTCAAACCACGGTGAAGACCGGCGATGTCTCGATCTTCCTGCCATTTGCCTTTGCCAGCCCGTCGCGTCTGCTGCCGCAGACCTTTCGCGGGACGACGCTCAGTTCCAAGGATTTCGACGGTTTGACGTTGAACACCGGTTATATCGATCGCATCGCCCGCCGCGATTCCACCGATTACCAGCCGATGAGCATCGCCTCGCCCAACCGCCGATTCAACGGCGCGGCGACCTCTTCCCATATGGCGTATGTGGGCGGTGACTATCAGGTCAACAAAGACCTCAGCCTGCGGGCCTACCACGCCGAAGTGGCGGACCTGTACCAGCAGGACACCCTGGCGTTGTTGCATAACCTGCCCCTGGGCGATGGTGTCCTGACCACCGACCTGCGCAGTTTTTTCAGTGACGAAGACGGCGCGGCCAAGGCCGGAAAGGTGGATAACCGCAATGTCTCGGCGCTGGTCGGCTATCGCCTGGGCGGGCATCGCGTGAGCCTGGGCTACATGCACGCCAGTGGCGATACGGCCACGCCGTATGTGTCCGGCACCGAGTTGATGGGCTTGAGTGAAATGACCATGAGCTCGGACTTCCTCAATGCCAAGGAGCGCACCTGGCAGGCGATCCATGACTACGATTTCGCCGCCGTGGGCGTGCCAGGCCTGAGGACTCGACTGCGTTATGTGCGTGGCGATCACATCGAGCTGGCGGCCCTCAATGCCGAGGATCGCAAGGAGCGTGAGTTCCAGATGGAGTTGGGGTACGTGATCCAGGGCGGCCCGCTGAAGAACGTCGGGTTGCTGGCCCGCAAATCGATCTATCGCAACAACTTCCCGGGTACCGCGGCGTTTCGCGACGAGAACCAGACCCGGTTCCTGGTGACGTACAGCGTGCCGATCTGGTGAGTTTCGAGTCGGTTGGCTAGCGCTTGTGGGAGCAAGCTTTGCTCCCACATAGCGGTGCCGCAGGGACCCGCGCCAGGCTCGCTACTGGTAAACCTTCTTCAACAACCGCAGCAACTCCTCGCGCTCAGCACCAGAGAGGGCCGCGGTGGAGTCAAGGTCGCTCTGGGCGGCGATTTGCTTGAGTTCCTTGAGCAGGGTTTCGCCGGTCTTGCTCAGGAAGATCCCATAGGAGCGCTTGTCCGGCTTGCAGCGCACGCGCACCGCCAAAGCCCGGCTTTCCAGCTTATTGAGCAGCGGCACCACTTGCGGCGGTTCGATCGCCAGGGCCTTGGCCAGGTCGGCCTGCATCAGGCCGGGATTCTGGTCGATGATTGCCAGGGCCGAGAACTGGGCGGGCCGCAGATCGTGGACGGCAAGCCGGCCAATCAGGTTCTGGAACAGTTTCAACTGGGCGCGGCGCAGGGCGTAACCGATCAGGTCGTCCAGGGCGGAGTCCAGCGGCACCTGTGCGTCGGTACCGGCGACCAGGGGCTCGGCGGGTTCGGCAAGCTTGGAAGACTTGGCCATCGAAGTGAGTGTCCTCAAGGTAAGTGGTTAACAAGGCTATCCAGTTTGCCGGGGTTGCGGCGCCCTGGCTACGGGCTTGTGCATATTCGAATTTTTAAACCTTCGATCCAGTCTCTGGAAAATACAGATAAACTGATTAATAGTTAATTGACATAACTAAATTTCCGGTTTAGTTTTTTATCATCTTCAGTCAAGAACAAGAGAGCACGCATCATGAGCAATTACGAAGGTCGCTGGAAAACCGTCAAGGTCGACATCGAGGAGGGCATCGCCTGGGTCACCCTCAATCGCCCGGAAAAACGCAACGCCATGAGTCCGACCCTCAACCGCGAGATGATCGACGTGCTCGAGACCCTGGAGCAGGATCCGGCCGCAGGGGTATTGGTGCTGACCGGGGCCGGTGACGCCTGGACCGCTGGCATGGACCTCAAGGAATACTTCCGCGAAGTGGATGCCGGGCCGGAAATCCTCCAGGAAAAAATCCGTCGCGAAGCCTCGCAATGGCAGTGGAAATTACTGCGCATGTACGCCAAGCCAACCATCGCCATGGTCAATGGCTGGTGTTTCGGTGGCGGTTTCAGCCCGCTGGTGGCGTGCGACCTGGCGATCTGCGCCGACGAAGCGACTTTCGGTCTTTCGGAAATCAACTGGGGCATCCCGCCGGGCAACCTCGTCAGCAAGGCCATGGCCGACACCGTGGGCCATCGCCAATCGCTGTACTACATCATGACCGGCAAGACCTTCGGTGGGCAGAAAGCGGCCGAAATGGGCCTGGTCAATGAGAGCGTGCCCTTGGCGCAGTTGCGTGAAGTCACTGTGGAACTGGCCCGCAACCTGTTGGAAAAGAACCCGGTGGTGCTGCGGGCGGCCAAGCATGGCTTCAAGCGTTGCCGCGAACTGACCTGGGAACAGAACGAAGATTACCTGTACGCCAAGCTCGACCAGTCGCGCCTGCTCGATACCGAGGGTGGCCGCGAGCAGGGGATGAAGCAATTCCTGGACGACAAGACCATCAAGCCGGGCCTGCAGACCTACAAGCGCTGAGACAATCGCGCGGCGGGCGCCATCGTGTGCCCGCGGGCTGTTCGTCCCAGGCCCTCGGCGCTACTGTGAACGTGTTCCCGATAAAGACAATAAAGAGGAATCACCATGCTGGACGTGCCCCTGTTGATTGGCGGCCAGTCGTGCCCGGCCCGCGACGGCCGGACCTTCGAGCGCTGCAACCCGGTGACCGGTGAAGTGGTGTCTCACGTGGCCGCCGCCACCCTCGAAGATGCCGATGCCGCCGTGGCCGCGGCCCAGGCGGCATTTCCTGCCTGGGCCGCGCTGCCACCCAACGAACGCCGCACGCGTCTGCTACGGGCAGCCGAGCAATTGCAGGCCCGCAGTGGCGAGTTTATCGCCGCGGCCGGTGAGACTGGTGCCATGGCCAACTGGTACGGTTTCAACGTGCACCTGGCGGCGAACATGCTGCGCGAAGCGGCGTCCATGACCACCCAGATCAATGGCGAAATCATTCCTTCCGACGTGCCAGGCAGTTTCGCCATGGCCCTGCGTCAGCCCTGTGGCGTGGTGTTGGGCATCGCGCCCTGGAACGCTCCGGTGATTCTCGCCACCCGCGCCATCGCCATGCCCCTGGCCTGCGGTAACACCGTGGTGCTCAAGGCTTCCGAGATCAGTCCTGCGGTGCACCGGTTGATCGGCCAGGTGTTGCAGGACGCCGGGCTGGGTGATGGTGTGGTCAACGTGATCTGTAACGCACCGGCGGATGCGCCGGCCATTGTCGAACGGTTGATCGCCAACCCGGCGGTGCGCCGGGTCAATTTCACCGGTTCGACCCACGTCGGCCGCATCGTCGGCGAACTCTCGGCGCGCCATCTCAAACCAGCGTTGCTGGAGCTGGGCGGCAAGGCGCCGTTGCTGGTGCTGGATGACGCCGACCTGGACGCCGCCGTGCAAGCGGCGGCCTTCGGGGCCTACTTCAACCAGGGCCAGATCTGCATGTCCACCGAGCGATTGATCGTCGATGCCCGCGTCGCGGATGCGTTCATCGCCAAGCTGACCGCCAAGATCGCCACCTTGCGTGCCGGTGATCCGGCGGCCGGCGATTCGGTGCTGGGCTCGTTGGTCGATGCCAGTGCCGGCCAGCGCATCAAGGGACTGATCGACGATGCCTTGGCCAAAGGCGCAACGCTGGTCACCGGTGGCCAGTTGGAAGGCAGCATCCTGCAGCCGACCTTGCTCGACGGTGTCACTGCGCAGATGCGCCTGTACCGCGAAGAGTCCTTCGGGCCAGTGGCGGTGCTGTTGCGCGGCGAGGGCGATGAAGCGCTGTTGCGCCTGGCCAACGATTCCGAGTTCGGCCTGTCGGCTGCCATCTTCAGCCGCGATACCACCCGCGCGTTGGCCTTGGCCCAGCGGGTCGAGTCGGGCATTTGCCACATCAACGGGCCGACCGTGCACGACGAGGCGCAGATGCCCTTCGGCGGGGTCAAGTCCAGCGGTTATGGCAGCTTCGGCGGCAAGGCGTCCATCGAGCATTTCACCCAGTTGCGCTGGGTGACCTTGCAGAACGGTCCCCGGCATTACCCGATCTGAAACCCATCGCATCATGGGCGGTCGAGCCTCGAAAGCCGCCGCCCGGATGCAGGCCAGAATAACAATGACAAGGCCGCAGCCCCGCGCTGCCACGCTCCGCTCGCCTCGCGACCCGAGCGTGCCTTGGTGGAGGAAATGTACGTGAGTTCCGAGTCCAGATCGTCCTCCCGACCCGAGGCCGGGCGTTATCGCCAGGTGTCGATTGGTCATCCTGCCGTCGAAGTCCGGGAAGAGCGCGGCATTTTGCACATGCGCTCCCTGGAACCCCTGGCCCCGCTGCCGGCGCGTTTGCTCGAACGCCTGGTGCACTGGGCCGAGGTGCGCCCGCAGCAGACGTTTATCGCGGCCCGTGAAGCGGGCGGCGACTGGCGTCGGGTCAGTTATGCGCAGATGCTCGACAGTGTCCGGGCCATCGCTCAAAGCCTGCTCGGTTACGGTTTGTCAGCGGAAAAACCCTTGGCGCTGCTCTCCGGCAACGACATCGAACACCTGCAAATGGCCCTCGGCGCAATGTACGCCGGCGTTCCCTATTGCCCGGTGTCGCCGGCTTATTCATTGCTGTCCCAGGATTTCGCCAAGCTGCGTCACGTCTGCGATCTGTTGCAGCCGGGGTTGGTGTTTGTCAGCGAAGCCGCCCCGTTCGAACGAGCGATCAATGCCGTATTGCCGGCGAACGTTCCCTTGATCACGGTGCGCGGCGAGATGGCGGGCCGCTCCAGGACCAGCTTCGCCAGCCTGTTGGCTCAACCCGGCGGCGCGGAGGCCGAGCAGGCGTTCGCCGCCACCGGCCCGGACAGCATCGCCAAGTTCCTGTTCACCTCGGGCTCCACCAAGCTGCCCAAGGCCGTGATCACCACCCAGCGTATGCTGTGCGCCAATCAGCAGATGCTGCTGCAAACCTTCCCGGTGTTCGGCGAGGTGCCGCCGGTGCTGGTGGACTGGCTGCCGTGGAACCACACGTTCGGGGGTAGCCACAACGTCGGCATCGTGCTGTACAACGGCGGCACGTTCTACCTGGACGACGGCAAACCCACCGCCCAGGGCTTCGCCGAGACCCTGCGCAACCTCAAGGAAATTTCCCCCACCGCCTACCTGACCGTACCCAAGGGCTGGGAAGAATTGGTCAGCGCCTTGGAGCAGGACGGTGAATTGCGCGAGCGTTTCTTCAAGCGCATCAGCCTGTTCTTCTTTGCCGCGGCGGGCTTGTCCCAAAGTACCTGGGACCGGCTCGACAAGGTCGCCGAGCAGCATTGCGGAGAACGTATCCGCATGATGGCGGGCCTGGGCATGACCGAAGCGTCGCCGTCCTGCACCTTCACCACCGGGCCCTTGTCCATGGCCGGCTACATCGGTCTTCCGGCGCCCGGCTGCGAGGTCCGGCTGGTGCCGGTGGATGGCAAGTTCGAAGGGCGTTTTCGCGGACCACACATCATGCCCGGCTACTGGCGTTCGCCGCAGCAGACCGCCGAAGTGTTCGACGAGGACGGTTTCTATTGCTCGGGGGATGCGATCAAACTGGCCGATGCCAGCAATCCGCAACTGGGGCTGATGTTCGACGGGCGGATCGCCGAGGACTTCAAACTGTCTTCCGGTGTGTTTGTCAGCGTCGGGCCGTTGCGTAACCGTGCGGTGCTGGAAGGCACACCCTACGTCCAGGACCTGGTGATCACCGCACCGGATCGCGAGTGCCTGGGCGCGCTGGTGTTTCCACGACTTGTTGAATGCCGGCGCCTGTCAGGCCTGGACGCGGATGCCAGCGACGCCCAGGTCCTCGCCAGCCCGCCGGTACGCCAATGGTTCGCCGACTGGCTGCAACGCCTGAACCGCGAAGCCAGCGGCAATGCCAGTCGCTTGGAGTGGATAGCCTTGCTCGATGAACCGGCGTCCATCGACCGTGGTGAAATCACCGACAAGGGATCGATCAACCAACGGGCGGTGTTGCAGTGGCGGGCAGGGAAGGTGGAGGCGTTGTACCGCGGGGAGGATGCGTCGATCCTGCGGGCGGGTCCCGCCGCTTGAGGCGATCAAAAGTCCCTGTGGGAGCGAGCTTGCTCGCGATGGCGGTGGTTCAGCAGCAGAGATGTTGCCTGGTCCACCGTTATCGCGAGCGAGCTCGCTCCCACATCAGGTCCTGGGGCTGCTTGCTATTGTTTAACGCCGTCCTAGCAGCAAACCCACCACCAGCCCGAACCCCGCGGAAATCGCCACGGTCTGCCAGGGGTGGCCGCCAATATAGACCTCAGTGGCATCGACCATGGGACGGGTACGTTCCCGGGCGCTGGTGACCGAGTCGCGTGCCTGTTGCAGTTTCTGGGCTATCTGGCCTCGCAGGTCTTCGGCCTCTTCGCCCACCAGCGAGGCACTGCTTTTGAGCAGTTTTTCCGATTCTTCAATCAGCGCCGTCAATTCGCTGAAGGCTTGATCCTTGATTTGCTCTCCGTTCGCTTGCACAGTGCCTTTACGGGCCATGGAAGTACTCCTTGTGTGGATGATGGCATTGAACAGTGGAGTGCTGCGCCGGTTAAAAAGTTGCAGCGCCTAGGCCCTCGCAGGGCAATCCATCGCAATTCGTGGTTAAGACGTTTCCCTGCAAGGTGTAAGATGGCGCCTATTTACGCAACAGGTAATTCCCATGAGCTTCAATCTGGCTGACAAGCCCCTGGCCGAGCGCGCTGCGCTGGAAGACGAAAAATCCCGACTCTTTGAACTGTGGCAAAACAACCTGGGCAAGGCCAAGGGCGATGCCGCCCGCCTGTTCGGCGAGCGCTCCAAACGCAAGGGCAAGTGGGCCGAGTGGGTGCGTGCCGAACTGGACGGCATGTCGCCGCCGGAATACGCCAACATGGTGCGCAGTGAAGTCAATCGCCTGATGGCCGCCAACAAGTAAACCTCAGGCAAACGTCGCGCTGATGGCCTCGCGCACCTTGAGCATTGCCGGATCCATTTGCGTGTGGGTCCGCCAGCCCAGTTCGATGGGGTAGCGGGGCAAGGCCAGGGGGCAGGGCAGCAACGCCAGGCCGCTGAGGTCGGCGATGGCCCGGGCGGCGTGGGCCGGAATCGTCGCTACGGCCTGGCTGCCCTTGAGCAGGAATGGCAGCGCGGCGAAGTGGGTGGTCGAGGCACAGACTCGCCGTCTCAGGCCAAGCCCGGCCAATCCTTCGTCGGTGATGCCGATGAAGCCACCTGAAGACACCAGCAGATGCTCGCGGGCCACGAACGCCTCCAGACTGAGGGATTGTTGGCCGTGCGCCAGGCTCGCCGCGTCCAACAGGCAGGCGTAATCGCCTTCACCCAATACCTGGCGGCTGAGCAGCCGCTGCGCGAAACCACCCGCGGTGATCGCCAGGTCGAGATCGCGTTCCATCAAGGCCCGGCCGACGATCTGGCTGTGGGTCTGACGGAAAATCAAGCGCAGTCCCGGCGCACGTCGGGCCACTTCGTCGATCAGGCGCCGCCCATGGGCAATCTCGAAATCGTCCGACAGGCCGATGATGACCGAGCGGCCGTCATAATGGCTGGCATCGGGGTCGACCATCGCCAGGCTCTGGCGACATTTGTCCAGAGCTTCGCTGATCACCGGTTTCAGTTGGTTGGCCCGCAGCGTCGGCGCCAGACCCCGGCCCGTGCGCACGAATAATTGATCGTCATACAACCCGCGGAGCCTGCGCAATGCGGCGCTGATGGCCGACTGGGTCACGCCCAGGCGCACGGCGGCGCGGCTGGCGCTGGATTCGTCATGCAGGGCTTCGAACGTCTTGAGCAGATTGAGGTCGATGTCGGCGATATTCATGAGGCTCATATCATTTAGCAGCGGTTGGGGCTTTATTCATGATCGGCCGCTCCTTGAGAATCAGCAACACCTGATGATCAAGGAGTTGAAAACCATGCCCAAATCCATTGTGGCTGCCCTGCAGATCGGTTCGTTGCCTGGCGGCAAGGGCGAGACCCTGGCGCAGATCCTTTCCTATGAAGACGCCATTCGCCAGGCCGGCGCACGCCTGGTGGTGATGCCTGAAGCGTTGCTCGGTGGCTATCCCAAGGGCGAGGGGTTCGGAACGCAACTGGGCTACCGGCTGCCGGAGGGGCGTGAAGCGTTCGCCCGCTATTTTGCCAATGCCATTGATGTGCCCGGCGTGGAAACCGAAGCGCTGGCCGGGCTATCGGCGCGTACGGGGGCGAGCCTGGTGCTGGGCGTCATCGAGCGTGTCGGCAGCACCCTCTACTGCACCGCACTGTACTTCGAACCCGATGCGGGCCTGGTGGCCCGGCACCGCAAGTTGATGCCCACCGGCACCGAGCGGCTGATCTGGGGCAAAGGCGACGGTTCGACCTTGCCGGTGATCGACAGCCAGGTTGGCCGGGTCGGCGCGGCGGTGTGCTGGGAAAACATGATGCCGCTGTTTCGCACCGCGATGTACGCCAAGGGGGTGGAGGTCTGGTGTGCGCCCACAGTGGATGAGCGGGAGATGTGGCAGGTGACCATGCGGCATATCGCCCACGAAGGGCGTTGTTTTGTGGTCAGTGCCTGTCAGGTCCAGGCCTCGCCGCAGGCGCTGGGTATCGACGTCGCGCACTGGCCGGCCGAGCGGCCGCTGATTGCCGGTGGCAGCGTGATTATCGGGCCCATGGGCGATGTGCTCGCCGGGCCGCTGAAAGACACTGCCGGGCTACTGACCGCCGAAATCGACACCGATGACCTGGTACGGGCGCGCTACGACTATGACGTGGTCGGTCACTACGCCAGGCCGGATGTGTTCGAATTGGTGGTGGACGAGCGCGCCAAGCCTGGCGTGCGCTTCACGGCGTGATTCACCACGTCGCCGCGGAGCCTGGCAGTTCGAGGGTCCCGCGGTCGACGAAGCGCAGGGTGCCGAACACGCCGCCAGCGAGTTTGCCCTTGAGCACATAGGGCAGGTTGTCCAGGCTTTGGGTCTGGCTAAGGCCCAGGGTCTGGCGCAGCACGGAAAACGCCGAAATGCTCACCGGGACGCTCAGGATCGCTTCGGAAAAGCGCGGGATCGAGCCGGTCTGGTCACTGACCCCTGTCGCCAGCGTACGGCCATTGACCTCCAGGTCCAGCGCCACGCCGTTGTAGTCGATGGCGGTTTCGTTGGGGTTCTGCACACGCAGTTTCACGGCGAAGCGCACCTCCAGGCCCTGGTTGGGCAACGGTTCGATGCCGACCACGTTGATGTTCAGCGGGTCACGGTTCGGGAAGAGGGCGCAGGCGCTGAGGCTGAGCAGGATCAGGAATACGGAAAGGCCGAGGATTCTGCGCATGGATTGACTCTCAAAGAATGAAAAAACCGGAAGCGATTGAGCACGATACCCCACAGGTGCCCCACGGCAACCCACGAACCCTGGCTCATAGACAGAGGCTCCTGACAGTTTCTGACACCAGCCTCTGCTAATCTGCGCCATCTTTTCTTTGCGGACAGTCCATCGTGTCGCGTACCACTCGGCTGCTCACTTTGCTGCAAGTCTTGCGGGGCAAGCGTTGCCCGGTCACCGCTGCGACGTTGGCGGATGAACTGAATGTATCCGAGCGCACCTTGTACCGCGACATTGCCGAACTCACGGCCCTCGGTGCGCCGATCCAGGGCGAGGCGGGCATTGGTTATGTATTGCGCAGCGGCCTGTTCCTGCCGCCGCTGATGTTCACCGCCGATGAAATCGAAGCCATCGTGCTGGGCTTGCGCTACGTGGATCAGCGCGCCGACGAGGTGCTGGGCAGGGCGGCCGCCGACGCCCTGGCGAAGGTCGCCGCCGTGCTGGCCCCGGATGTGCGGGACGCGTTGCGCAACCCTACGGTACTGCCTGGCCCGCCGGGTTATGGCTATCCGCAGAACACCGTGGAGCTGAATGTCTACCGCCAGGCCATTCGTGCCCAGGCCAAGCTGCACATCGACTACGCCGACGTGAACAAGACTCCGAGCCAACGCCTGATCTGGCCGCTGGCCCTGGGCTTTTTCAACGAGGCGCGGGTGGTAGTGGCCTGGTGCGAATTGCGCGGCGCCTATCGGACCTTTCGCACCGACCGGATTGCCTCGGCCACCGAGCAGGGCGAGCGGTATCCAGGCCGGCGCAGCGATTTGTTGCGGGACTGGTTTGCGTTGATGAAGTTGGACGAAACCGGTCGTTTCACTCCTGACAAAAACTGACACAACGCTGTTCTAGCATGGTGCCAGATCGATAAAACAAGGAGCCGTACCATGTCCAATCCCGTCTCTTCCCTGGCCCCGGCCATCGCCGGCTACATCGCGGCTGCCAATGCCCGTGACAGTTCGGCGGTGACGCGTTTCTTCGCCGAGGATGCCAACGTGTTCGATGAAGGCCAGCACCGCGTTGGCACCCAGGCCATCGCCCAATGGATGGAAGACACCGCCCAGCGATTCCAGCCACGGGTGGAAGTGCTCAATGTGCAGCAACGCACTGGCAAGGTGCTGGTGCAGAACCTGATCTCCGGAACATTCCCCGGCAGCCCGCTGGAGTTGCGTTATACCTTTCGACTCGATGAACAGGGCAAGATCAGTCGGTTGGATATCTCGATTTAGCAGTCTGCACTCTGTTATGTGAACACTATTGTGGCGAGGGGATTTATCCCCGCTGGACTGCGAAGCAGGCCCATACGGTTTGAGGCCTGGCGTCTGCTTCGCAGCCGAGCGGGGATAAATCCCCTCGCCACAGTCTGCACGGTTCTTCTGAGCGTTTCGCATGGCATACTCCCCACCTTCGTTTTCCGGACCCGGGCCGTATGACTTTCGACTCCCCCTTGACTGCCTGGCAGCATGCCATCGAACACCACGGCTTCGTCCAGGACGAGGCCCAGGAATTGGCCATCATGTCGCTGGAGCAATGCCACCAGGCGTTGCACGAAGGGCGCAAGTCGATCAAGGGCGTCTATCTCTGGGGCCCGGTGGGGCGTGGCAAGACCTGGCTGATGGACCGCTTTTATGAAAGCCTCAAGGTGCCGGCCCGCCGTCAGCACTTCCATCATTTCATGGCGTGGGTGCACCAGCGCTCGTTCCAGCTCACCGGCACGCCGGATCCTTTGCAAGCCCTGGCCCGGGAGTTGAGCGCAGAAGTGCGGGTGCTGTGTTTCGACGAGCTGTTCGTCAACGACATTGGTGACGCGATCATTCTCGGGCGCTTGTTCCAGGTGATGTTCGAGCTGGGCATGGTGATGGTGAGCACCTCCAACCTGCCACCGGAAGAACTCTATGCCAACGGCCACAACCGTGAGCGTTTCCTGCCGACCATCACCGCGATCAAGCAGCACATGCAGATTGTGCCGGTGAACGGCTGGCAAGACCATCGCCAGCACCCAGGCCAATTGCAGCAGCGTTACTGGCTGCGCGATCCCGGGCAGCCCGATCCGCTGGGCGATGTCTTCAACCTGTTGACCGCCGGGCAGGTGTCGAGCCGTGCGCCGATTGACGTGGGCCATCGTCTGCTTGAGCCGGTCCAGGCCAGCGATACGGTGCTCTGGAGCCGTTACGCCGACCTGTGTGAGCAACCGTTCTCGGCGCTGGATTTCATGGCGCTGTGCGACCGCTTCAGCGTCATCCTGCTCAGTGATGTGCCCTGCCTGAGCGCCGAACAGCGCGAGGGGCGCATTGCCCGTGGCACCGAGGACGGCGTCGAGCGGGTCGTGGCCGGTGACCGTGAGCTGCCGCAGTTGTCGGTCCACGACGACGGCGTGCGACGGTTCATCGCCCTGGTCGATGAATGCTACGACCGCAAGGTTCCGTTGTGCCTTTCGGCTGCGGTGCCGATGGATGAGTTGTACACCGAGGGCTATCTGCAATTCCCGTTTCGCCGTACGCTCAGTCGCCTCCAGGAAATGCAAATGCAACGTTTTGGTCAGCCAGCCTGACCTGTATCCCGCCGACGGCGTCGAGCCGCCGGTACTACCGAAGTGAGATGGAAGGTCATGGAAGAAGCCAAGGACATCCTTGTCCTGCAAGCCAGCTACACCAACCCGATCCACGCCGAAGCGATCTGTCATGTGCTCGACGGCTATGCGCAGGACCCGATGGGCGGAGGGCATCCGTTGCCGGCCGAGGTGCTGTTGCATCTGCCCGAGGAGCTGGCCAAGCGCCCTCATGCTTTCAGCGTGCTGGCTTTCGTCAATGGCGAGCCGGCGGGGCTGGTCAATTGTTTCGAAGGTTTTTCAACCTTCGCCTGCCGGCCTTTGGTGAACATCCACGACGTGGCGGTGATGCCGGAATTTCGCGGCCTCGGGTTGAGCCAGAAGATGCTGCAGAAGGTCGAGGATATTTCCCGCCAGCGCGGTTGCTGCAAGATTACCCTGGAAGTGCTCCAGGAAAATGCCGTGGCACGGGGCAGCTACGCCAAGTTCGGCTTTGCCCCCGGCATGTTCGATCCAGCCCACGGCCCTATGCAGTTCTGGATCAAGCCCCTGTGAAAGCGGGCATCCGGTCGGTTTCGGTTATTTCTGCACGACTTCGGCCAGTGGCGCCTTGGGCTGCATCAGGCTGAAATCGATCAGGGCCTTGCGTGGGGTTTGATACGGGTTGCCGATCAGCAGCGGGCGGGCCTTGAAGTCATCGCTGACCAGGCTCTTGCTGCGGTCCAGCTCGTCAAAACTCAAGCCGGCCAGGTCCGCCCAGGTGTGGATCAGGTGTGAGCTGCTGTAGGGCCGTGACAGGTCGCCGGCGAAGTTCCAGTCATGGTTTTCGCGCCACTTGGGCGAAGCCCAGGCCATGAAAGGAATGGTGTACATCGGTGCGGTCGGCTTGCCTTCGTTACGACCCAGCGTGCCGTGCCCCTGCGAATCGAACACGTCTTCGCCGTGGTCCGAGAGGTACAGCAGGAAGCCGTTGGGGTCGGTCTTGGCGTAATCCTTGATCAGGCTGGACACGACAAAGTCGTTGTACAGCACGGCGTTATCGTAGCTGTTGTAGGTCGGGACCTGATCATCACGCAGGCCCGCCGGTACGCCCTGGCGGTCAGTGAATTTGTTGAACGTCGGCGGATACCGGTACTGATAGCTCATGTGGGTGCCGAGCAGGTGCACCACGATCAGCTTGCGCGGGGCGCTGTCGGCCAAGGCCTTGTTGAACGGCTCGATCACGTCGCCATCGTATTGCGCGGCATTCTGGTTGCGGTTGTTGTTCAGGTACACCTGTTCGTCGGCCTGTTGGGAAAAGGTCGTGAGCATGGTGTTGCGCTTGGTCATGGTCTGCTGGTTGGTGATCCAGAAGGTCTTGTAGCCGGCCTGCTTCATCATGCTGACCAACGATGGCGTACTCAGGTACAGGTCCGGATTCTCCTCGTCGGCGAACGTCAGCACCTGCTGCAGCGCTTCGATGGTGTAGGGGCGCGGGGTGATCACATTGTCGAACACCGAAAGCTGGTCCTTGAGCTTGTCCAGCTCCGGCGTGGTTTCCCGCGGGTAACCGTACAGGCTCATGCGCTGGCGGTTGGTGGATTCGCCGATCACCAGCACCAGGGTGGCCGGCTGTTCTGCCATGGCATCCTTGAGATTGCCCAGGGGCGCAATCTTGCTGGCGCTGTGGAGCATGCCTTGCATGTTTTCCAGCTGTTCACCGTAGCGACGATACGCCACCAGCATCTGCCACGGCACGGCCGGCTCGATGCGATCTTCGAACTTCTCCAGGCCACCGGCGAAGCTGCCGGTGCGCTGGGTCTGCTTGATCAGCGGATAACCGACCACCGCGAGCACGATGACCGCGGCCGCCACCAAGGCTTGCCCCCGGGGCAGGTACACCGGACGCAGGCGGGTCCAGAGCCAATAGCCAATGACGGTGTGGGCCAGGAACGCCGCCACCATCCACCAGGCAAAATACTGGGTCAGGTACTCGCCGGCTTCAGACACGTTCGATTCGAACATGATGAAAATGACGCTCTGGGAAAATTCCTGCTGGTAAATGAAGAAGTAGCCCAGGCTGGCCATGGAGCAAGCCCACAGCACCACGCCGATCAATGCCGCGAGCAAGCGTGTACGGGCGGGAAAGAGCAGCAGGGGGGCCAGCCACACCGCACTCATCACGAACGCTTGGCGAAAGCCGGTGAAACCGGAGGTGTCGCTCAGCAGGATAAGCAGTTGGGTGATACCCGAGAAGTACCAGAAGAACAGAAACAGCCAGCCGAGTCCGGCCCAGTCGAAACCTTTCGCAGTCGTTTTGCTGCGTTTGAACAAGCTCATCAAGCGCTCCAGCCTTATATCGACGAAGCTGCCGGTACCGGATTGGTGACCGCAGGCCTGCGCCGAGCAACCCTAAAGGCCGGGAGTATTACGAGCCGGTTGTGAAAACTTTGTGAGTTTTTCGGATACAAAATGCATGTGAGGTGCGAATGCACCTGTGGCAAGGGGATTTGTCTCTAGAGGCGGGACCTGTGGCAAGGCTTGCCCGCGATAGCCGCACCGCGGTCGTACAGCTGAACCGCGTTATCGTTCGTCGCGGGCAAGCCTTGCTCCCACAGATAGAATGCTCGCCGCAAGCGGGCACGGCAGGACTTACATGGAAGTGACACTGTTTGACCAGCGTCACTTCTTCGACTGTGCCTCTGGAGCGGTTACCGAGCCAGGGACTGGCTCTGGTGGGACAGCTGTGCGTGTTGCAGCTGCATGCGCAACTGCGTCACTTCATCGAGCAGCAGATCGCGTTCTTCCTTGAGTAGGCGCAATTCATCGCGACGAATGGTCACATAAAGGGTTTGGGGAGGACGTGCGGTAACGACAGGGCCCATTGCTCACCTCGCAAATGGCGTACATCAACTATAGAGATGTCGCCATGATTTGGTCGACACCTCTACTATCGGCGCCGATTCTGATTTCTTTTGCTTGTGATTGGAACTTTTTTATTTTTCATGGTCGCTGTGTCTTTGGCCGGATCTTGAGCGTTATCCCTTGTGATCGCTCGAATTACCCGGAAACTATGCAGCAATGCTCTGGACTAACCTCCATTAGTCGATAGTGTTAAATCTTTGACACACCTTTATTTGTAGTAGGGAGCATCAGCACATGCAACTCGGGATCATTGGACTGGGCCGCATGGGCGGCAATATTGCGCGGCGCCTGATGCTCGATGGGCACGCCACCGTCGTCTATGACCGCAATGCCGCTTTTGTCGAAAACCTGCGCCAGGAAGGCGCCACGGGCGTCGCGGACCTGCCGGCGCTGGTCGCCGGCCTGGAAAAACCACGGGCGGTCTGGGTCATGCTGCCGGCCGGCGCCCCCACCGAAGACACCATCAACGTCCTCAGCGAGTTGCTCGAGCCGGGCGACGTGATCATTGACGGCGGTAATACGTATTACAAGGACGACATCCGTCGTGCCCAGGCCCTGTCGGAAAAAGGCCTGAGCTACATCGATGTCGGCACCTCCGGCGGTGTTTGGGGCCTGGAGCGCGGTTACTGCATGATGATTGGCGGCGAGGCCGAGGTGGTGAAGCGCCTGGACCCGCTGTTCGACAGCCTGGCGCCGGGCATGGGCGATATCCCGCGCACCCGTGACCGCAAATCCGACGATGACCGCGCCGAACGTGGCTACATCCACGCGGGCCCGGCGGGTTCGGGGCATTTCGTGAAGATGATCCACAACGGCATTGAATACGGCATGATGCAGGCCTTCGCCGAGGGCTTCGACATCCTCAAGACCAAATCCAGCGAAAGCCTGCCACCGGAGCAGCGTTTCGACCTGAACGTGGCCGATATCGCCGAAGTCTGGCGTCGCGGCAGCGTGGTGTCGTCTTGGTTGCTGGACTTGACCGCCGACGCGTTGGCCAGCGATCCGAAACTGGACGGTTTTTCCGGTGAAGTCGCCGACAGTGGGGAAGGGCGCTGGACCATCGAGGCCGCCATCGAGCAAGCAGTGCCGGTTCCGGTCCTGTCCAGCTCGCTGTTCGCCCGTTTCCGCTCGCGCCAGCAAAGTACCTACGGCGACAAAATGCTCTCGGCCATGCGCTTCGGCTTTGGCGGCCACGTGGAGACGCCGAAGAAATGACCTCGATCGCCAGCAAATCCAAGGCAGAATCCGCGCCGCCGACCACGTTGTTCCTGTTCGGCGCCCATGGCGATCTGGTCAAGCGCCTGCTCATGCCGGCGCTTTACCACCTCAGTCGCGACGGTTTGCTGGATGATGGGCTGCGCATCGTCGGGGTTGACCACAACGCCATCAGCGATGTGGATTTTGCCAAGAAACTCGAAGATTTCATCCGTAACGAAGCGGCGAGCAAGGGCGGTGATGCCGACCACGCGCTCGACCCGGCGCTGTGGGCCAAGCTGGCCCAAGGCATCAGCTACGTCCAGGGTGACTTCCTCGATGACGACACCTACCAGGCGCTGGCGGCGAAAATCGCCGCCAGCGGCACCGGCAACGCGGTCTTCTACCTGGCGACCGCGCCGCGCTTTTTCAGTGAAGTGGCCAGCCGCCTCGGTGCGGCCGGGCTGCTTCAGGAGCAGGAGGGGGCATTCCGGCGGGTGGTGATCGAAAAACCGTTCGGTTCCGACCTGCAAACCGCCGAGGCGCTGAACGCCTGCCTGCTCAAGGTCATGAGCGAGAAACAGATCTATCGCATAGACCATTACCTGGGCAAGGAGACGGTGCAGAACATTCTGGTCAGCCGTTTTTCCAACAGTCTGTTCGAGGCGTTCTGGAACAACCACTACATCGACCACGTACAAATCACCGCCGCCGAAACCGTCGGCGTGGAAACCCGTGGCAGTTTTTATGAGCACACCGGCGCCCTGCGGGACATGGTGCCCAACCATCTGTTCCAACTGCTGGCGATGGTGGCCATGGAGCCGCCAGCGGCGTTTGGGGCCGACGCGGTGCGTGGGGAAAAGGCCAAGGTCGTCGGGGCGATCCGGCCCTGGTCGGTGGAACAGGCCCGCGCCAACTCGATCCGTGGCCAGTACACCGCCGGTGAAGTCGCTGGCAAGGCGGTGACCGGTTATCGCCAGGAAGCCAACGTCGCCGCCGACAGCAACACCGAGACGTACGTGGCCCTCAAGGTCATGATCGATAACTGGCGTTGGGTGGGCGTACCGTTCTACTTGCGTACCGGCAAGCGCATGAGCGTGCGCGACACGGAGATCGTCATATGCTTCAAGCCGGCGCCTTACGCGCAGTTTCGCGACACTGAAGTCGACGAACTGCAACCCACGTACCTGAGAATCCAGATTCAGCCCAATGAAGGCATGTGGTTCGACCTGCTGGCCAAGCGGCCGGGGCCGGCGCTCGACATGGCCAATATCGAATTGGGCTTTGCCTATAAGGACTTCTTCGAAATGCAGCCGTCCACGGGTTATGAAACCCTGATCTACGATTGCCTGACCGGTGACCAGACCCTGTTCCAGCGTGCCGACAACATCGAAAACGGCTGGCGTGCCGTGCAGCCGTTCCTTGATGCCTGGCAGCAGGACGCGACGGTCCAGCCCTACAAGGCCGGCGAAGATGGTCCGGCGGTCGCCGATGACTTGCTGACCCGCGACAATCGCGTCTGGCATGGCCTGGGATGAGTGTTCTGGTGAAGCGCCCCATCCGATTTCTACTCAGCGACATGGACGGCACACTGCTGCTGCCTGATCACAGCATCAACCAGCGTACCATCGCCGCGGTTCGCGCATTGCGTGAGGCCGGTGTGCTGTTCAGCCTCGCTACCGGGCGGCCGCCGCGGGCGATGTTGCAGCAGATCGAGGCCCTGGGCGTCGACCTGCCCACGGCGGCATTCAATGGCGGCACGCTGGTTCATCCCGACGGCAGTTTCCTCGCAGTCCATTACCTGCCGCCGGAGGCTGCGCTGGCCACCCTGGCGCTGTACGCCGATCAGCCGGGCATCGAAGTCTGGGTATTCGCCGATGGCGACTGGCTGGTGCGCGACGCCCACGGGCCGATGGTGCCGGTGGAGACGCGTGGCCTGGGCTACCCGCCGGTCGAAGTCGAGAGTTTCGAACCTTACCTGGAGCGGATCGACAAGATCGTCGCCACCAGCGCCAACACCGACCTGCTGGTAGAGTTGGAGGCTCGGCTGCATCCGCTGCTCAAGGGGCAGGCCCAGGTGTCGCGTTCGCAACCGATCTACCTGGATGTGACGGCGATGAAGGCCAACAAAGGGGAAGCGCTGTCGACCCTGGCCGCCTTCCTCGACGTGCCGCTGGAGCAGACCGCGGCCATGGGCGACGGCGGCAACGACCCGGCGATGTTTCACCGGGCGGGATTATCGATTGCCATGGGCCAGGCGGATGAGGCGATCAGGCGCCAGGCGGATGTGGTGACCGCCGCCGTGACCGAAGACGGCGCAGCCCTGGCGATCGAGCGGTACATCCTGCCGTAGGATGTCCTGACCTGTAGGAGCTGGCGAAGCCTGCGATCTTTTGATCTTTCGCTTGAGACTCAAGTGTCTGGGGAAAGATCGCAGCCTCGTTGCACTCGACAGCTCCTACGCACAGTCCAGTGGGAGCAAGGTTCCTCGCCCCAGGTTTTACTCAGGAATTGCTTACAGCCAGTAAGTCACCGCATACCAGCCCAAACCGCCCATCACCACGGTATAGGGCAGGGCCATCCAGACCATCCGGCCATAAGACAGGCGAATCAGCGGTGCGATCGCCGAGGTCAGCAGGAACAGGAAGGCAGCCTGGCCGTTCGGTGTCGCGACGCTCGGCAGATTGGTGCCGGTGTTGATGGCCACCGCCAGGGTCTCGAACTGTTCGCGGCTCATGTGGCCGGAGATGAAGGCCTGCTTGACCTCGGTGATGTAGATGGTGGCCACGAACACGTTGTCGCTGATGGCCGAGAGCAGGCCGTTGGCAATGAACAGCATGCCGGGCTGCTGGTCGGCGGGCAGAGCCAGGACCCACTGGATCAGCGGCGTGAACAACTGCTGGTCGTGAATGACCGCCACCACCGCAAAGAACACCACCAGCAGCGACGTGAACGGCATGGCGTCCTTGAACGCATTGCCCAGTCGATGCTCGTCGGTGATGCCGGTGAAGGCGGTAATCAACACGATGACCATCAAGCCGATCAGGCCGACTTCGGCGATGTGCAAGGCCAGGCAGACGATCAGGATAAGCGCGGCAAGACCCTGGACGACCAGGGCTGCGCGCTGGCGTGCGGTGCGTTCGCGATTGTCCTGCTCAGCGTAATCGGCCAGCACGGTGCGGACGTTGTCCGGCAGCAGCGCGCCATAGCCGAACCAGCGCAGCTTTTCCAGGGCCACGCAGGTCAGCAGCCCGGCAACCAGCACTGGCAGCGACACCGGTGCGACTTTCAGGAAGAAATCAGCGAAATGCCAGCCCATCTCATGGCCGATCAACAGGTTCTGCGGTTCGCCCACCAGGGTGCAGACGCCGCCCAGCGCCGTGCCGACGGCACCATGCATCAGCAGGCTGCGCAGGAATGCCCGGAACTGGTCCAGGTCGCCATGGTGCAGCGACGGCATGTCGTGGTCTTCATCGATGCTGCTGTCCTTGCGTGGATCGTTGCCCGATGCCACACGGTGGTATACCGAATAAAAGCCCACCGCGGCGCTGATGATCACCGCCGTGACGGTCAAGGCGTCGAGGAACGCCGACAGAAATGCCGAGAGAAAGCAGAACATCAAGGCCAACAGCGCCTTGGAGCGCACACCCAGGAGCAAGCGCGAGAACAGGAACAGCAGCAGGTCCTTCATGAAGTAGATTCCGGCCACCATGAACATCAGCAGCAGGATGACCGGGAAGTTATGCACCAATTCGTCGTACAGCGCCTTGGGTGTGGTCATGCCCAACAGCAGGGCTTCGACCAGTAGCAACCCACCAGGCATCAGCGGGTAGCATTTGAGGGCCATGGCGAGGGTGAAGATGAACTCCACGACCAGCATCCAGCCGGCGACCACCGGGCCGAGGGTCCACAGCACCAAGGCATTGAGAATCAGGAAGGTGATGATGCACGCCTTGTACCAGCGCGGGGACTGCCCAAGAAAGTTGTGCGCGAAAGCTTGAGCCATCGAACCGGACATTGGCTGCTCCTTTTAATTAGAAGCGCGCAACTTGCCGTAACAAATGGGGAATATCAAGCGTAGGCGTGAATACCGTTCGCCTACGACGATCTGACTCACGCCCAATACCGCGCAACCACCGCTCGATAATGCCCCTGGAGCGAGTAGCCGCCCACCAGGATTCTGCCGTCAGACTGCACCGCCAGGGCGGTGGCGGTGTCCAGGCTGTAGCCGAGTCGAGTGCGAACCCAGCCTTTGCCTTCACCGAAATCCGGATCGAGGCTGGCATCCGGCAAATGCCGGGCGAGCACGAAGTCGGCTTCGATACCGCCGATGGTGGCGCCAGCGGTCACCAGCTTGCCGTCCGGTTGAAGCCGGGCAGCGGTCCACTGGCTGGCGTTGCGCCCGATCGCCATGAGTTGGCACTGGCCCTGGTTGCAATGACGGTCCGGCGTGCCGTCCAGGCGCACTTTCAGGGACAGGCTGTGCATCGGATCGCGGCTGCTGCCGAAGGCTTGTAGATCGCCGTTCGCATCCTGAACGATCTGGCTGACCATCACGCTGTGACCCTGCGCCAGGATGGACAGGAAGCCCTCTTCGCCGAAGCTGTCATCGAGCTTGCCGCTGCTGTCATAACGGGCGATCAAGCCGTGCTGGGGCAAGTCAATCGCGCCGCCGACGACAATATGCCCGTCAGCCTGGAGCATCAGGCAGCCGAGCCAGGTATTTTTCAGCGCGCGTCGGACCATCACGAAACCGCGACCGTTGAACGAGGTATCCAGGGCCCCGTCCGGCAGGAGCCGGATCAGTACGCCGACATGGTCGGACAATTGGTAGTGATGGTTGGCGAGCAAGAGGATCCGGCCATCGGCCTGCACTTGCATGTCGCAGGCCTCGAGCCCCGGTACGCCGGGCGGCAGCCAGGGATCGCGCAGGCCTTGGGAGAGGTCGCCGCAGAGCCGGATGATGTGTCGGCCAGCGTTGCCGAAGTTCTGGACGGCACGGCCCTGTTGATCGAACAGCGCCAGTGCGGGAAGGGTGTGCTCGTTGTTTTCGTAGTGCAGGCCGGACAGCAGGATATGCCCGTCGGGTAGCTCGATCACTTTGCCCGCCGTCGCTTCGAAGCCCTGTTCGAACGCGCCGATCACGCAGCCATGGCTGCCGAAACCCGGATCGGTCGAACCGTCATGATTGAGTCGTGCCAGCCCGAACCGGCTGCCATGGGCGGTCTCGATCCTGGCCGCGACCAGGATGCGGTCGGCACGGTCGAGGGTCAATCCGGTGATCAGGCTCGAGGTGCTGCTTTCGAAATGAACCCAGGCTTTACCGTTGGCGGCAAAGCCTGGGTCAAGTTTCCCGGCGTGGGTCATGGCCGGGGGGAGTTCAAACGCGAACTGATCGAGCATGCCTGCCTCTCCTTGCGTGTCGACCGGCCCGAACGGGCGATGACTGCATGAGGGCAACATTCAATCCCTGAATGTGACAATGCACAACTGTCAGGTACTGCAGTTACAGGGGCGATGCGTGCCATAACAATGGCTTTACAACCCAATGCCAAGCCTGCAATCGATAACAGGCCCTAGCAGTGTTTTATTCAGGCATCGACCAAGACTGCAAGGTGTAGCCTTCCTGGCTCAGTTCGGCACGGGCCTGCTTCAACAGATCGGCCAGTTGGACCGGGTCGGTATAGGCGCTGCTTGGAATCTGAGTGCGGCCAATATGGGTATTGGTGCGGTCGATGACGGTCAGGCTGAGTTCGCCGTTACCGTCTTGTGGAGCCCAGGCCACGCATTGGAAAGGACGGAATGCGCGGTCGGCAATCAAAAGAGCTTCGTTGATACGGAGCGGGGCGTTCATGGCATTTTCTCTTAAGTGTGCCCAAACAAATGATGTGCCGTCGGTTGGGCGTACCGTGCGGCTGGTTACTTGTACTGATGTCCCGAACCCGTAGGCGGGTCACACATTATTTAAATAAATTTCGATTTTCTTTCAGACCAGGCTTTTGGTCTTTTGTTTGAAAGCACCCTGAAAGAAAAGCACCCGCGACAACTAACGAAACGCTCGCTTATAACCACTTTAACCTGTTGTCGATAATCAATTGATACAAGGGGGCGTCAAGTTCTTGCTACTGTTACATGCAGGTTTGCCAAACGACTGTTTCTAATCATATTTCTTTATTTTGGCGCCAAGGATCAGTCATGATCGAAGCCAGTACGTCACGTCGTCTGCTCGTGGTTGATCCCTGCGACGATTGCCATCGCCTGTTGCCAGGTCTGCGCAGCATTGGTTGGGACGTGGACAGTTGCGCCCTTGAACACGCCGGCGATCGGACCTGTGACGTCGGCCTGTTGCGCTTGCAGCCTTTTCACCTGGAGCGTCCGGAAGCGGTCAAGGAGTTGATCAGCCGTAGCGGCACCGAATGGATCGCCGTGCTCAGCCAGGAAGTATTGCGCCTGCAAAACGTCGGTGATTTTGTCTGCGAATGGTTTTTTGACTTCCATACCTTGCCGTTCGACGTGTCCAGGGTCCAGGTGACACTGGGTCGGGCGTTTGGCATGGCGCGCTTGCGGGGGCAGGGCTCGATTCACATCGATCGGCCCGAACACGAACTGCTGGGCGACAGCAAGCCGATCCGCGAACTGCGCAAGTTATTGAGCAAGTTGGCGCCTGCCGAGTCGCCGGTGTTGATTCGCGGCGAGAGCGGCACCGGCAAGGAACTGGTGGCGCGCACCCTGCACTGTCAGTCCCACCGGCGCAACAAGCCGTTCATCGCCATCAACTGCGGCGCCATTCCGGAACACCTGATCCAGTCTGAGCTGTTCGGGCATGAAAAGGGCGCGTTTACCGGCGCTCACCAACGCAAGATCGGACGAATCGAGGCCGCTCACGGAGGCACGCTGTTTCTCGATGAAATTGGCGACCTGCCGTTGGAGCTGCAGGCCAACCTGCTTCGTTTCCTGCAGGAAAAACACATTGAACGGGTCGGTGGCAGCCAGCCGATTGCGGTCGATGTGCGGATCCTGGCGGCGACCCATGTGGACCTCGAGGCGGCCATCGAGCAAAAGCGTTTTCGCGAGGATCTCTACTACCGCCTGAACGTGCTGCAAGTGACGATGGCGCCCTTGCGCGAACGGCATGGCGACCTGGCGATGCTCGCCAGTCACTTTTCCCATTTCTACAGCCAGGAAACCGGCCGCCGCCCCCGCAGCTTCAGCGAGGATGCATTGGTGGCGATGGGCATGCACGACTGGCCCGGGAATGTGCGGGAGTTGGCCAACCGCGTCCGTCGCGGGCTGGTGCTGGCCGAAGGGCGGCAAATCGAAGCGAGGGACCTCGGGCTGGCCAGCCACCAGGGCGTCGCGGCGCCGATGGGCACGCTGGAGGATTACAAGACCCGCGCCGAGCGCCAGGCCCTGAGCGATGTGCTCAACCGGCACAGCGACAACCTGAGCGTGGCCGCCCGGGTGCTGGGCGTCTCCCGGCCGACGTTCTATCGTTTGCTGCACAAGCATCAGATTCGCTAGAACAGCCTACATACAACCCATTGTGGGAGCGAGCTTGCTCGCGATAGCGGCCTTTCATTCAGTATCAATGCTGACTGAAAAGGCCTTATCGCGAGCAAGCTCGCTCCCACAAGGGTTATGCAGTGCCCTTGGGATAGGTGTCCATCACATATCCCTTGGGGCATCAGAAGTAATACGGGAATTTCAGGCTGAAGGTGAAATCCGGCGCATCGTCGGTCAGCCCGATGGACAGGTTGGGCACGATGGTCAGGTTGTCGGACGCTGCGACGGTCATGCCGATATTGAAGTAGCCGGCGTTGGCGTCGCTGGAGACCACCGACTCCCAGTCGCCGCCGTCCTGTTTGAGCTTGCTTTTCTTTTGGATCAGGTCAGAGACCGAGAATGACATGCTCATCTTCTCGTTCAAGGCGAAGGCAATGCCCGCACCGAGCTGGAAGCTGTCGCCGATCCGTACTTTGCCCGGCACCTTCTGGTTGACGGTGGAGCTGATGTCGTCGAACGATTCTTCGAAGTTATGGGTGTAGGACAGGGTGCCGAACAAGACCGCCGGGTCGAAGGTCTTGACCAGCGAGAGCCCGGGTGTGATCGACCACACGCCGTTGCCGGTGGGCAGGTCGTCAGGTACGAACAGGTTGGTGTTGGCCTGGGATTGGCGCAGCTTGATGCCAAACGGGTCCTTGCCGGTGGGCGCCTTGACCCGCAGGGTGACCACCGCGTCTGGAGAGTTGATCGACTCATCCATGAACTTGTAGGCGATGCCGAAGTTGACGTCGCCGATGGTCGGGTCGCGGGTCACGGTTTCTTCGCTGGTGACCCCGGCCGCGCCGTTGTTCGCGCCGCCTGACTGATACGTGGATTCGCGGTAGACCACTGGCACGTTAAGGTCGAACTGCCAGCGATTATCGAAGTTATAGCGGCCGGTGAGGTCCAGCGTCCAGGTGTCGGCCTTGATCCGGTCGAGGTTGATGTTGCCCAGGAAAATCGAATCCAGGGCCAGGAAGCCATTGAGGATCAGTTGCCGCGTGTCGTAGCGTGAATAGGTCACGCCGGTCTCGAAACTGAACCTGCCGCCGCCGAAGAAGCCGCTGGCCTCGTCATAGAGATTGGAGACACTCTGGGCCGGCTGGGAATCATCGGCCAGGGATTGCCCATAGCCACTGCCGCCTGCCGTTGTCGCGCCACCGCCGGCCACGGTCTGGTTGCCTTTCATGTCGGCCGGGGATTTGGCCAGGCGCTTGGGCTGCGGCGTGGTGGGTTGGTCCTCTACCTGGCGGACCCGCTGTTCGAGCACCGCCAGGGCTTTCTGCTGGACCTCGTATCGTTGCTTGAGCTCAAGAAGTTCCTGTTTCAGGGCCTCGATGTCGGCGTCCGGGGCCGCCTGCAACACGGCTGCCGGGAACAACGTGCTTAAACACATCACAGCGCGCAACGATACGGATCGATACATGAAATATGCCGTCCCTATTTGCCCAGTGGTCGGAAAACAGCGTAGTTCAATAACCGAGGTTACGGAGGCCGCGCAGTTGGGTCAGGTTGCAGTCCAGTGCCCCGGCACTGGGGCCGTTGTTGTTCAGCACCACGTTGAGCTGGGTCATGTTGTTGACCAGGTTGCTATTGCCCAGCAGGCGAGTGTTTTGCAGCAAGCCGCCCTGGGCCACTTGCTGCAAGGTGCCGCCCTGGTTGTGGCTGGCCTGGATCGCCATTTGCACGCCGCTGCCGGTGGCGGTAACCGCGACGCTGCCAGCGGCGTTGTTGCCGCTGATGGTCTGGCCCTTGGTCAGCAGTTGGCCCTGGGAAGGCACGAGCGCCGGTGCCTGGTTGCTCTCTTTCACATCGATGCTGACGTTGTTGTAGGCCGTGTTGCCGTCGCCGGCGGCACGTACGCTCTGGGTCACGCCCTGGCCCGTGCCAAGGCCGGCGCCACCGGTAATGTTGCCGCTGCCCTGTTCGGGGACGCTGCCATTGCCGGTCTGCTTGATGGTGGAGACATAGAACTCGGGTTTGACGGTGGCGGCCTGGATCTGCATGGTGCTGGTGGCGCCGATCAAGTCGCCGCTGGCGTTGCGCCAGGTACTGCTCATGACGATGCCGAAACTGATGACTCGGCCGGGCATGACGTAACGACCGCGTAGCTCGGCAAGCTCCTGGTCCTTGACTTCGATGGGTTTGAAGCCGGCATGGGCATAGCCCGAGGCGGTCGCGAGCAGGCAGGCCAGCGACAGCCAGTGTGACGTTTTCATGTGCTGCTCCCGGAGCGTCCTGCTCCTTTTTTGTACTTATTGTTGGCAGTGGTCGGCGATTAGAAAAAGTCGCTCTGTATGAAGCCGAAATCCATCAGTTCCGCATCCCTGACCGGGTTGAAACCGTCCAGCTTGTTACGGGCTGTCAGGGGTTGAGGAGGGCTGCGTAGTGCATTGGTCTTGTCGTAGCCCGGGCCGACGATCGCAAAGACGATGCCGTTCCAGCCTTTGACGAACTCATCGTGGGCGTAACGCTTGTGCCCCAGCACCGGGTCGCCGATGTAGACCCATTGCTTGTCGGCCCGCTGCAACACCACGAAGTGCTTGTAGCCGCGTATTTCCATCAGGACTACGACCGGAATCGTCACCGCTTCGAGCTTCTCTGGCGGTATGCGGTAGCCTCGGGCACGCATGCCGATAGTCTCCACGTAGCGCTTCATGTCCAGCATGGAAAACCCCTGGGTGCGAACCAGGTTCTGGTCGGCATTGACCAGCATGCCTTTGATGACGTGTTCTTCATCGACGTCAAGCCAATAGGCCTGGCGCAGCACCGTGGCCAGCGCGGCGGCGCCGCAACTGAAGTCGGTTTTCTGCTCGACGATGTCGCTGAATTTACGTTCGCGTACGCTTTGCACCGGTTTGTAGACCAGCATGCCGCCAGGCAGGGCGGCGACTGGCATCTGCGCCGCTTCGGCCATGCAAGCCAGGCAGAGCAGCAGGAAAACGGCAGTGACACGCATGATCAATACGCCTAGTGGACATCCAGGAAAAGCCCCCTGTGGGGGCGAGCCTGTGGGAGCAAAGCGTGCTTGCGATAGCGGTTTTGAAGCCAGCAGAGGGGCCGTACGTGACGACCTCGATCGCGAGCGAGCTGTGCTCCCACAGAGCTACTACCCCCACAGTGGTACTTTTTTACATGCAAGCCTTGCAGCCGGCCGCGATGGACAGCGAGTTGCTTTGCTGGTTGCCCACGCCTGCCGACACGTTGGCGCCGCCGTTACCGGAGAAGCCGTTCATGGAGTTGGTCATGGTGGCGTTGTTGATCACAGGGTTTTTCCAACCGTCGCGGGTCAGCACCTGTTGGGTGTTGCTGCCGGCCAGTTCGAAAGTCCCCACGGCGGAGAACTTGAACTTGTCGTCATCATGACCGCCGCCGTAGCCGCCTCTGTTGTCCCAGCCGCCATGATCGTTGTCTTCGGCGGTACCGGTACCTTTGGCCTTGAATGTGCCTGAGGCGCTATAGGTGCTGGTGAGCGTGTCGGTCTTGTAGGTCCGCACGCCTTTGTTGTCGACCACAAGGCCGGTGGAGGCCTGGTCGGCCGCGGCCGAGGCCTGTGCGACACGACCCCCGGATACGGCGATGGCCAGGTTGTTTTTCTGCTGGTTGAAGTTCCCGGCGGTCACGTTGATACCGATGTTGCCGGAGCCGTTGTTGCCCGCATTGGTGAGCGAGGCGTTGTTTTGTGTGGAGTTGTTCTTGACGTAGTTGTTGTTATTGACCTGCGTGGCGCTGGAGGCGGCGACAGCCGAGCCGAAGATGAAGCTTTCGTCGGCGGTGGCCAGGGCGGCGGCGTTGTCCTGCTGGTTGCCGTCGCCGCCGGCAATGTTGGCGCCCATGTTGCCGTTGCTGCCATTGAGCGAGTCTTTGGCTTCGGCGGTGTTTTTGGTGGCCTGGTTGGTCACCACGTTGCCGTCGCTGTTCTGCTCATCCAGCACCGCGGCCCCAGCCCCGGCACTGATGGAGAGCAACTGGTCCAGCGTCGGCCCTTGCTGATGCCCGTGACCATTGCCATGGCCATTATGGTTATCGTTTCCTCCAGCCTGTGCAGCCATTGCCATGACAGCGGCGAGAGCGAAAACCAATGGTTTGAGTGCCATTGTAGGTTTCATGGTGTTTCTCCTTGCGTGTCGTTGGTTAAGTGTCGGTACTTTCTTATGTAGCCCCGGGTCAGTCAGCGACCCGGATGCTCAGGGTGTTAGCCATTCGGTTCCCCACCCCGGCGCTCTGGTTCACCTGGATTACCCCTCGGCTGCCGGTGAAGGCCTGGTCGCTGGTAACGACCTGGCGACTGCCGGTTGGGGCGCCAGTTGCTCCTGAGTTCGGTAACAACGCCACGTTCTGTTGAGACAGGGCGCTGTCGTCCATGCTCTGCGGATGACCACTGATGCCCACTCGCATGACATCGGCCATCTGGTTGTTGGCCCCGGCGGACTGGTTGACGCCCAGCACGCCGTTGCCGTTGCTGAAGGAGTGGCCACCGATGCGGGCGGTGGCGTTCATGGAAGGGGCGGCCTGGGTGTCGACACGTTGCTGCACGTGGGTGCTTGCCTGGGCGTGGCTGCCAATGGCGATGGCCCGGGTGTTGGTTTGCTGGATCCGGTCGCCGGCCGCCTGGTTGACGTTGAAGTTGCCGGTGTAATGGCTGCCGGAATCCTGCAGGTTGGCGTTGCTGACCACCGCGACACCCGAATCGGCAAATACGGTGAAAGAGCTGAGCAGGGAAAGCACGATCAGGGCGAGTAGGAACAGCACGGGCTTCATGTCACTGTCCTCCCGCCAGCCGACCCAGCGGGGCCAGGCCGGAAGTCAACGAGCGGTTGATGGTGCCCGAGATCGCGCCACCACTACCGCCACCGTGACCGGCATTCATGCCCGGCATGCCGTTGGGGTTGGTGACCACGTTCAAACCCTGCACACCGGTATTGGGGGTGACAATGTTGCGGATCGACGAGCCGCTGGCCACACTGGCGAACTCGCCATCGCTCAGTTCGGTGCTGGCGGTCGCTTGATTGATTCGTGCGGAGGGGTTGGCATTGACGGTGGTCGGGTAGGGATCTTTGCCGCCGTTGCGACCGATTGCGATGGGTTGTACGTCACGGCTGAGCACGATGACGCCGTTGCCTTCGGCCTGTACTGGCAGGCTGAGCATCGCGCTGGCGGCGCAGCCGATCACTAGCAAACAGGTCAAACTTCTTTCGAAAGTCCCCACGGCATCGATTCCTTCTTCGGTGGGCTGGCCCTGGTCCAGCGTTGCGAAGTGGGGAAGAGCAGGTGTTGTGCCGTATTTTGAAATGCCT
The DNA here is from genome assembly GCF_900104425.1 of Pseudomonas sp. NFACC13-1. NCBI lineage: Bacteria > Pseudomonadati > Pseudomonadota > Gammaproteobacteria > Pseudomonadales > Pseudomonadaceae > Pseudomonas > Pseudomonas sp. NFACC13-1. The sequence continues at coordinate 101,870 of NZ_FMXV01000019.1, forward strand.
GCCAATTCAATGGGTTGGATTCAGGCATGGACGTTCGGGGAGGGATCCTGTTTCAGCGTTGAGACAGGTGCATGACGGCCAAATGGCCATCAGCCGCTCCAGGGCTCTGGATCAAGGCTTTCAGGCGAGTGTTTCAGCAGCTTGACAGTCTTGATGACAAGGGTATGAAACGGGGTTGAGTCAGGGTTTGGTGGAAGTGCGCTGTTTCAGAAGTGAAACAGATCAAGCGGCGTTCACGCTTCAAGCAGTTGGGTAACGGCTGCAAACACCTGCTGGCGGCGTTGCACCCAGTTGCCCTGAATGACCTGGAAAGGTTGCCGATGTCGCCTCAGCCAAGTCTCGATCGCTTGGAAAAACGTCAGCCGTTCCATCAGATCGGGCTGGCAACGCAAACCGTCGCCCGTCCATTCGACCTGCTCTGGGCTCAACAACAGGTGCAGGTCGTAATGACGGGCCAGCAGCGCCGGTTCGAGCCATTCCGGGCAATCGCCGAACAGGGTCTGGCTCCAGAGGATGTTACTCAACAGGTGGGTGTCGAGGATCAGCAGCGCCGGCCGATGGGCACGCGCCTCGTCTTCCCGGGCCAGCTGGCCGGAGGCGATGTCGGTGATGTCGGCCAGGCAGGTATCGCGTTGGGTCTGCTCCATGAAATGGCGCACGTACTCATCCACCCGCATTCCACCGAAGTGTTCCTGCAATTGCGCCGCCAGCCAGCTCTTGCCGCTGGACTCCGGGCCGGTCAGGACCACCACCTTCATGCGCGCAGGGCCGGGTCGGCACGCCATTCGCGCCAGCCTTGCACGGCCAGCAGGGTGAACAGGGCGTAGAGTGCGGCGGTCAGGTGCAAGCCTTTGTAGATGAACAGAGCCACGAAGATCACGTCCAGGGCGATCCACAGCGGCCAGCATTGCACGCGTTTTTGCGCCATCCACCACTGGGCCACGAGGCTGAACCCCGTGAGCGCGGCATCGAGCCAGGGCTGGGCGGCGTCGGTCCAGTGGGCCATGGCGGCACCCAACAGCAAGCTGCCCGCCGCGCCGAGGGCCAGGCCGAGCAACACCGATGGCCCACCGAGGCGGCTGACCTGGCGCCCATCATGATTGCGCCCGGCACGGGTCCATTGCCACCAGCCGTAGAGTTGCAGCACCGCGTAGACAACCTGCAGCAGCATGTCCGAGTACAACTTCACCTCGAAAAAAATCCAGCTGTACAGCAGCACCATGACCAGGCCGATCGGCCAGCACCAGGGGTTCTGCTTGACGGTCAACCAGACGGCGATCACGCCGAGGGCTGCGGCAAACAGTTCAAGCCCGGACATGGCGGTTCCTTGGGAAAGAGGAGAGGGCGGCGATTGTAAACGCTATGTGGTGGATAGCTCCACAAACCAATGTGGGAGCGAGCTTGCTCGCGATAGCGGTGGGTCAGCTTGCATCAATGCTGAATGTGCGACCGCCATCGCGAGCAAGCTCGCTCCCACAGGGATAATCCACCAATCTTTAGACTCGGAATTGCTTGAGCAACCCGTTCAACTGTTCACTCAGTGCCTTGAGGCGGCTGCTTGCCTGGCTGGATTGTTCGGCGGCCATGGCGGTGCTGTGGGACAGTCCGGCGGCCTGGGTGACGTTTTGGTTGATGTCTTCCACCACATGGGCCTGTTGCAGGGTGGCGCTGGCGATGGAGGCGTTCAGGCTGTTGAGGTTGCGCAGGGCCTGGCCGATGGCGTTGAGGCTGGCACCGGCGAGGCCGGCCTGTTCGATGGTCAGTTGCGAGGCTCGGCTGCTGTCGCCGATGACTTTCACGGCGGCGTCGGAATGGGTTTGCAGACGCTCGATCATCGCCTGGATCTCGGCGGTGGATTTCTGTGTACGCTGGGCCAGCAACCGCACTTCATCGGCGACCACCGCAAAGCCTCGGCCTTGCTCGCCGGCGCGGGCGGCCTCGATCGCGGCGTTGAGGGCCAACAGGTTGGTTTGTTCGGCGATGGAGCGAATCACCTCCAGCACACTGCCGATCTGGGTGCTTTCACTGGCCAGGGTACGAATCACTTCCACGGCTTGATCGATGGTCTGGGACAGGCGGTCGATCTGCTGCAAACTGCCATCGATGTTGACCTGGCCTTGCTGGGCCTGGGATTCGGCGTCGCGCATCTCACTGGCCGCGTGCTCGGCATTCTTGGCCACATCCTGCACGCCATAGGTCACTTCATTGATCGCGGTGGCCACCAGTTCCATTTGCTGCGACTGCTGTTGGCTGCGTTCCTGGGCCTGAGCCGCGTCGTTGCCCAATTCGCTGGATGATTGCCCCAGTGCGCTGGCCGACTCCTGCAACTGGCTCACCACTTGGCGCAATTTGGCGGTAAAGGCGTTGAAGTGCCGGGCCAGTTGGGTGACTTCGTCCTGGCCGTGGGTGTCGAGGGTGCGGGTCAGGTCGCTCTCGCCACTGGCGATATTGGCCATGGCGTTCACCGTTTCCTGCAACGGACTGACGATGCTACGTACGATCAGGGTCAAGAACAGGCCCATGAGCAGGGTGATGACCAGGCCGACCGCCGAGGCCTTGATCACCTGGGATTGGAACTCGGCCTGGACGTCATCGATGTACACGCCCGACCCGATGACCCAGTCCCAGGGCTCGAACAATTGGACGTAGGAGGTCTTGCCCACTGGAGCCTCGGCGCCCGGTTTCGGCCAGAGGTAGTTGATCATGCCGGCGCCCTTGGACTTGGCGATGGCGACCATCTCGTTGAACAGCGCATAACCGTTCGGGTCACGGATGGCGGAGAGGTTCTGGCCTTCAAGCTTCGGATTGGTCGGGTGCATGACCATGACCGGTGTCAGGTCGTTGATCCAGAAATAGTCGCTCTGGTTATAGCGCAGGCCACGCACGGCGCTGAGGGCCTGCTTCTGGGCGGCGTCGCGGGTCAAGGTGCCAGCGGTTTCCAAGCCATGGTAGTAGGTCAGCACACCGCTGGCGGTCTGCACCACATGCTGGGTTTTTTGCACTTTTGCCTGATAGAGGTCAGTGTGGATCTGTTTAAGCATCAACGCGCCGAGCGTGAACAACATCACGATGGCCACAATCAGGATGAGCCACAAGCGTCGGCTGATCGACACACTGCGCAAGCTATTCATACGCTGTCACTCCGGTTTTTTATTCTTGTCATCAACGACGGCCGGCACTTTAGCGCCCGGCGGCTATCCATGATTGATCTGGGTCATAACGCGGCAGCGTTATCAGGGCTTGTCTGATAGGATTTCGGCCCCGCAGCGCAAAACCTGAGCCTGTTCTGATTTTTCATTGGTTTTTATTGAAAGGTCGCGGTTATCGTGCAGCCGCTGCGTGTACCTGCATGACACTTGAATATTGATAAGACCTGCATGAACAGCGTCTTTTTTGGGGGATGAATGGATTTGTGGACCGCCTTTTCGGCACTGATTCTTGGCGTAGTGGAAGGCTTGACGGAATTTCTGCCGATTTCCAGCACGGGGCACCAGATCATTGTCGCCGACTTGCTCGAGTTCGGTGGCGAACGAGCGATGGCATTCAACATCATCATCCAGCTTGGTGCGATCCTCGCGGTGGTCTGGGAGTTTCGGCGCAAGATCTTCGACGTGGTGCTGGGCCTGCCGACGCAACCCGGCGCCCGCCGGTTTACCGCCAACCTGCTGATCGCTTTCCTGCCCGCCGTGGTCCTGGGCGTGCTGCTGGCCGACTGGATCCACCACTATCTGTTCAACCCGGTCACCGTAGCCGCCGCGCTGGTGGTGGGCGGTGTGGTGATGCTCTGGGCCGAGAAGCGCCAGCACCAGGTACACGCCGAAACGGTGGACGAGATCTCCTGGAAGGATGCGTTGAAGGTCGGCCTGGCCCAGTGCATTGCGATGATCCCGGGCACCTCCCGTTCCGGTGCGACCATCATCGGTGGCTTGCTGTTTGGCCTGTCGCGTAAAACCGCTACCGAGTTCTCGTTCTTCCTGGCGATGCCCACCATGGTCGGCGCGGCCGTCTACTCGGGCTACAAGTACCGCGAACTGTTCGTCCCGGCGGATTTCCCGGTGTTCTCCATTGGTTTCGTCACGGCGTTCATTTTCGCCATGATCGCGGTCAAGGGCCTGTTGCGGTTCATCGCCAGTCACAGCTACGCCGTGTTCGCCTGGTATCGCATCGCCTTTGGCCTGTTGATCCTGGCCACCTGGCAGTTCGGCTGGGTGGACTGGACCGCCGCCAAGCCATGAACGATTCAGGCGCCCATAAACGCGCAGGGGGCAATGGCGGCGGCGTCGTGCAGCACCTGCGGCTCAAGCTGATGGTCTTTGCGCTGGTCTGCGCCTTGCCGCTGTTCGGTTCGCTGCTGTTCGGGCTGCGGGCAGTGTCGTGGGTGCCGATGGCAGCCTACGGCATCGTCAGTGTGGTGGCGTTCCTGCTGTACTGGAGCGACAAGCGCAAGGCGCGCGCCGACGCCTGGCGCACCCCGGAGAACGTGCTGCATGCACTGGAGCTGGCCGGCGGTTGGCCTGGAGCCTTGCTGGCCCAGCAGCTGTTTCGCCACAAGACCCGCAAAGTCTCGTTTCAAGTGGTGTTCTGGTTCATCGTGCTGTTGCACCAGGTGTTCTGGATCGACCAGTTGTTCCTGGGCGGTTATCTGTTGGCGTAGTCCTGGACCGTTCAAACCTGTGGGAGCGAGCTTGCTCGCGATGGCGGTGGTTCAGTCGCGCCGCCACTACAGCAACAACCCGACCTGGGTACGCTTCGGTAATTTGCCGACCACCAATTGGTGCGAGCGTTGCAGCAGGCCACGCAGTTCTTCGGCCCCCAGCGGGTAGGGCACCTGCATGATGATCCACTGGGCCCGTGCCAGGTAAGGCGCGGGGTGAATGCCTGGCCGGTCGCAGTGACCCAGGAACAGATCCTTGTCGACCTTGAACGCCAACGAGTCGCCCCGCAGGCCCTGAAGAGCGAACATCTTGTTCCCGGCGATGGAAAACACCCGCACGCCGCCCCATTTGTAGTCTTCCCTGGCTCCGGGCAAGCCCAGGCAGAACTGCGCGACATCCTCTTCGCTCAAACTCATAGCGTTCTATCTCCACAGCCCTCGAAGGCTTCCACCAAATGATCGATCCAGGCGCGCACTGCGGGCAACATGCCGCGCCGATGCGGGTAGACCGCCTGTAGCCAGCCGTCGGGCAACGACCATCCAGGCAGCAGTTCCACCAGTGTGCCGTCCAGCAATTCCTGCTCGCAATACATGCTCGGCAATAAAGTGAAGCCCAGGCCGGCGAGGGCGCAGGCCCGGCGCACAATGAAGTCATCGATGCCCAGGCGGGCCTCCAGGCTCAGTTCCACACGCTGTCCATCGCTCTTGACCAGACGCAGATGTACCAGGCGATCGGCTTCCAGGGCCCCCAGCACCGGCAACGTCTCCAGATCGTCCGGGGTCTCGATCCGCCGTCCTTCGACGAAGGCCGGGCTGGCCACCAGCATCAGTCGTGCCCGGCGCAAACGCCGGGTCATCAACAGCGGGTCTTCGTCCCCCAGGTCACGCACGCGCAATGCCACGTCGATGCCTTCGCCGATCAGGTCCACCCGCCGGTTGAGCAGGGTCATGTCCAGTTGCACCAAGGGATATTTCACCAGGAAGGTTTCGATCACCACCGGCAGGAACTGGTGGGCCAGGCCCACGGGGCTGGACACCCGCAATCGGCCGCGGGGCTCGCTGGACATGCTCGCCACCGCTTCGTCGGCCATCTCGGCCTCCAGCAACATGGCCTGGCAATGGCGCAGATAACGTTCGCCGACCGCCGTCAGTTTCAACTGGCGGGTGGTGCGCTGGAGCAGCCGTGCGCCCAGGCGCTCTTCCAGCTCGGCGATACGCCGCGACAACCGCGATTTGGGAATGCCCAGCAAGCGCCCGGCCGCCGCGAAACCACCGGCTTCGACGACTTTGGCGAAGTAATACAAGTCATTGAGGTCTTGCATGGTGAACTCGATTGTCCTGTGAGTGGGACAAACTATCGCATTTATGCTGACTTATCGATCATTGGCTTCATTGATAGGATGGTCGCCAATTGATCGCCCGGTTGCGGTCCTCATTTGGAGAGCATTGATATGAAACTGCTGCACATCGATTCGAGCATCCTCGGCGACAACTCCGCTTCCCGCCAATTGAGCCGTGAAGTGGTTGAAGCCTGGAAAGCTGCCGAGCCAGGCATCACCGTCACTTACCGTGACCTGGCCGCCGACGCCATCAGCCATTTTTCCGCCCAGACCCTGATCGCCGCCGGTACCAGCGCTGAACTGCGTGACGCGGCCCTGAAGCACGAAGCGGATCTCAGCGCTTCGGCGATGGCCGAGTTCCTGGCCGCTGATGCGGTGGTCATCGCCGCTCCAATGTATAACTTCAGTATTCCGACCCAACTCAAGGCCTGGATTGACCGCATTGCCGTCGCCGGCCAGACGTTCCGCTACACCGAAGCCGGTCCGGAAGGCTTGTGTGGCGGCAAGAAACTGGTGATCGTCTCCACTGCGGGCGGCTTGCATGCCGGTCAACCGAGCGGCGTGGGGCATGAGGAATATCTCAAGCTGTTGTTCGGTTTCCTTGGCATCACCGATATCGAATTCGTCCGTGCCGAAGGTCTGGCCTACGGTGACGACGTGCGCACCAAAGCCATGAGCGAAGCCTCGTTGCAGATCGGCCAACAGTTCGCCGCTGCGTAAAACCTGCGTAAAGGCAGCAAGCGCTTCGGGCAACCTTCGCAAAACCCTGTATTCTCGTCGTCATTGGATGGCTGGGATGCAGGGTTTTGCTGCATTCGGCGTCGGGGATTCTGGCGCAGGTTATGCACGGCCAAGCGTGCGAGCGACGGGGCCTTCCCGGGCGCTGGTGAAGGTGGAAGATTCGATGACACGTTTTGGTGCAGCACTGCTGCTTTGCTGGTTAGCCAGTCTCGGTTCCGTGCAGGCCGCACCGGGGCCGCATCCGCATTGGAGCGCTGGTTTCCATGAGTTGAGCTTTCTCGATCCGCTGGATCAGCAGCCGATGCACGCCATCGCCTTCTATCCGTCCACTGACCGGGAGCAATCCAGCCTGCTGGGTGGCTACCAGATCGATGCCGCGCCGGACGCCCAGATCGCCATCGGCCGCTTCCCGCTATTGATGTTGTCCCATGGCAACACCGGCACGCCGTTGGCCCTGCATGACCTGGCCACCTCGCTGGCGCGCAAGGGGTTTGTCGTGGTGGCGGTGATTCATCCCGGCGACAATGCCCAGGATCACAGCCGGCTTGGCACCCTGAGCAACCTTTACGGCCGGCCGATCCAGATTTCCGAGGCCATCACCGCAACGCTCAATGATCCGATGCTGTCGCCGTTCGTCAACGCCGGGCAGGTCGGGGTGATCGGCTATTCGGCCGGTGGCGAAACCGCGCTGATCCTGTCCGGTGCGACGCCGGACCTCAATCGTCTGCGCCGCTACTGCGTGGAGCGGCCGGACGATCGTGACGCCTGCAACACCCAGGGCGAACTGATCGCCGACCGCGATGACCTGCAACCCGTGGCCGACCCCAGGGTCCGGGCGCTGCTGCTGATGGCACCGTTGAGCCTGAAATTCGGTCGTCATACGTTGGCCGATGTCCATGTGCCGGTGCTGCTGTACAGCGGCGATGGTGACAAACTGGTGGCTTTCGACAAGAATGCCGCCGCCTTGGCCCGTAAGCTGCCCACCGCACCGGATTTCAAGACCTTGGCCGGCGCGGGCCACTTTGTCTTCCTGGCGCCGTGCACCGAGGAGCAGATCGCCGCGATGCCAGCGCTCTGCACGGATGCCGACGGTGTCGATCGCAAGGACATCCACCGCACCATGATTTCCGAGGCCAGCCGCTTCTTCGGCGAGGCCTTGGGCAAGCCGACCCGGGCAGGGATGAAGACGGCCGATCAATAAAGGGCGTTTGTCGCTCGGCGACGCAGCAGCAGGGTCAGGCCCAGGCCGGTGACCGACAGCAAGGCGGCACAGAAGAATATCGACGAATAGCCCAGGTTCAATGCCACCGCGCCCATCAGCGGGCCGGCAATCGCCAGCGCCAGGTCAAAGAACACCGCGTAGGCGCTCAGGCCCGCGCCACGGCTGGTGTTGGGCACTTGCTTGATGGCCTCCACCCCCAGCGCCGGATACACCAGCGACAACCCGAAGCCGGCCAATCCGGCGCCGACCAGGGCGAACGGGGTGGACGGCGCGAGCCACAGCAATGCCAGCCCGAGGGTTTCGATGCTCATGCAGGCAATGGCCGAGTTGAAGCCACCGAAGCGGGCGATGCTGGAAATGAACAGTAACCGCGCGAGGATGAAGCAGACGCCGAATACCGTCAGGCACCATGCCGCGCCGGTCCAGCCGCGGCTGATGTAAAACAGGGTGATGAACGTGGTGAGCGTGCCGTAGCCGATCGACGCCAGGCTCAGGCCCGCCCCGAACGGCGCAATACGCGCAAACACCGCCCAGAAAGGCAAGCGCTCGCCACGAATGACCGGCACCGACGGCTTGTTGCGAATCATCAACAGCGCAACGCCCGCCAGCAACGACAACGCAATACCCAGGCTGGCGAAACCCAATTCACCGACCATCACCACCCCCAACGGCGCGCCAATAGCGATGGCCCCGTACGAAGCGATGCCGTTCCAGGAAATCGAGCGGGCCGTGTGCTCCACCCCTACCTGGCCCATGCACCAACTGATGGTGCCCACGCCAATCAGCCCCTGGGCCACGCCGAGCAGCAAGCGGCCGGCGATCAGGATCAACAGGCTGGGTAGCGCAAAGCTTTGCAGCAAGGTCGAAATCAGCGTCAGCACGCCGCTGAGCACAATCCCCGACAGCCCGTAGACGATCGCCCGCTTGGTGCCGACGCTGTCCGACAACCGCCCGGCCATGGGGCGGCTGAGCAAGGTCGCCAGATACTGTGAACCGATGGTCAGCCCGGCCACCACCGCGCTGAAGCCCAATTGTTCATGGACATACCCGGGAAGCACGGCAATCGGCAGGCCGATGCAGAGGAAGGCGATGAAGGTGTAGAACACGATGGAGACGATCTGCAGGGTGATCGACAGGGAACTGGGGGCAGAGGAGGGCGTAGGCATGGGGCTCGTTCGCGGGCGGCGGTAAGAGAACCTCATCATGGCGCGAGGTGAGGATAAAAGAAAGCAGGCTAACTAAATGTGCTGGCACGGGATGCGGCCCGGGCTTGGCGAACAGTCCCTTGGTTTGAACACCCGGCTTTTCTGGCGGGCAGTCGTTGCTTGTGCTCTGTAAAAGGACGACCTGTCAACTCTGACAGTATCCAAGATATGAAAGAGGGCGTTCAATCAGTCGCAGGCCCCATTGGTCGATGTGAAACGCTTCGAGGTGTCCATGGGCATTGTGTTTGCCGAGCCTTACGGCGATGGCTTCAATCACGACGGTCTGGATATCAGGAGAATCGGATATGGCAAGCGTGGACAAGAAAACCAGTGCGGCGCAGGCTCGTATTGACTACCTCGCGCAGCGACGTGAACAGCATTCAGGGCCCAAGGCTTTGGATCCTCCTGAGCTTCTGGCCAGGGTGGTCGATAGCACAGACGGTACGCTCCATAGCGAAGATCTGGATAGGGATCTGCAAGTCAAATTCTTGGGTTTCTCTGACTTGCCGGCACTGCCGGATGATGAGTCGATCATGTATTTGCAGTTCGCTTCGGGTGCGACGCCTGCTGAAGCAGACTATGAAAACGTTGCTGAAAGAAGCTTTCCTTATCCGGTCGACCCGCAAACCGATTTTCCGTTTGAACTGACCCTTGAGCGCAAGCACTTTGCCATCGATGGCGTTTATACATTCAGAGCGTATTTAGATAGTTACAACGCCAGCCACGACGAGTCACTACCCACCACTCGTATTTTCGATAGCACGCCCCCCTATAACCATAAGGAGCCCAAACCGTTAACCATTACGTCCCCCATTACCGATGCTGTTTTGGCGGCTAATCCTACTGGGGTTCCGGCGATCCTTGACGAATATGACGACCGCGCGGCAAGCGATCAATATTTTCTGTGGTACGGAACACTCCCGTTGCCGGATAACCTGCCCGGTACCCCGCCTACGGTCACAGATTTTGTACCGAATGACCTGACATTACGGATACCTGTCGACGTCATTCAGAGGGTGGGGGATGGTGGCTGCTATGCGGTGTATGCACTGCGCGACAAAGCGCAGAATCGCACTCCGCTGTCTGACCTAACCCGCTTGGGCGTGGCCTTGGGCACTTGGCCGCCCCCTGATCTTCAAAGAATCGAAGTACCGCAAGCGACATTCAAGGGGTTCCTCGATTTTCAAGATGCTCTGGATGGCGTGGATGCGGTCGTCAAAACCTATACGGGGCGAAAGGGGACCGATTTCATTGAGGTGACCTGGGGAACGACAGTGCTTCCTTTGGAAACCATGGGTTTGGCCCCAACCAAGAGCATCCGCATCGACCCGGACGTGCTGCGTAGCGAATACGGCGCTGCGACCGGGCCGATTAGTATTCAAGTAAGTTATCGCGTATTGCGAGGCACGGAGCCTTATGGTTCGGACATCGAAACAGGGATTACGGTCGTGACCAATTTTTGGCTACCGGGGCCCACGCCCACCGATCCTTGGCCTAATCCGATCAATGGTGATATTCCATTGGGTGAAGTCTTTGGCGAGAATTCAACAACGCCTAACGTATTGACCCGAGCGCACAATAATAAAAATGCCAACTTTGTATTTGAGTTGTACCCGAATGTGAAGGCGGACGAAATCGTAAAGATTTACTGGAACGGCGAGCACGTCGTCGAAGCCGATTATACGGTCTTGCCCACTGATAAAGAGGGCTATGAAAAAACGCAAATCATTCCGTGGTCCTACATCGACAAGGGCGGCAATGGCGACGAGGTGCCGGTGTGGTACTGGATCAATTCTCCCAACTCTCCCAACCGCCAACGTTCGGACGACACGCTGGTCGAGGTGAACGCGGTCATCTTCAAGCCCCCTGCGCCGACCTTCCCCGATAAAAAGGGCCAGTTCTTGAATTGCGATTCGCTCGATGGTCCCGACTATGCCATTCGTGTGCAAGTGCCTGATCTATCGGGCCCGCCTTACAACTTGGGCATCGGGGATGATGTGACCCTGCACTGGGTCGCGCTGGCGGGTACCGCTGGAGAAACGCCGATCGCTGGGGCCGAGAAGGATGAAACGGTCACCCTGGATGACACAACCTGGCCGGTGACAGGCTTCATCTGGCGGGTACAACCCTACGCAACGCACCTTCTGCCCACGTATGACCCAGATGGTCCGGGGGGCAGTGAGGGGCGAGGGCGAATCACCTACTCCTATGTTGTAGATGGTGGAGAAACGATTATTTCTGAGGAGAGCGAGGCGCGGGTGACCATGTTCCTAGGTAACGGCTCGTGCCAAGTCCCTTGATCATCATCACGTATCCGGCGGTGAAGGCGCGACCCCTTTGCCGCTGGAGTTAGGTCTGTTTACTTTTGCGTGATCAAAGAAGGAGTTGTCGGTAAATATCAGAAAAGTCCTACATATGCCCACAGGGCTAATCTATAGACTCGCCGGCCGTATTAAGTGTTGCCCGGCGAGTTGCTAGCCTGGATATGACACTTGGAATTAACTTTCCTTCTCCAGGGAATCGAGCATGATATTTTCCAATTGCACGTTTGCATTAAACCCTATATCGCGGTGTCTTGCGCTGGCCTCCGTTGCCCCGTTTATCATGATCTGTCAATTCACTCAGGCCCGTACATTGACGGACGAAGACCTGGCCATTGGCGCTGGGGGCCGTCCCGACAATTATCAGCTGTTTGGTAACTCCACCCTGACCGCCAATGGTGCCTCCACCCAGGATATTCGGGTGGCTATCGGTGGCACGGTCAATCTAAATGGCACGACAGTCACAGGTGGATCCAGTAACGGCGTGCAGTTGGTCGATAGTACTGCAAACATAGCCGCCAACAGCACCGTGACCAGCAACGGTACAGCGCTGGCCTTGACGGGCAATGTGTTGGGGGCCAAAGCCACGGTCACGGACAGCTCGCTCATCGGCGGCAGCCGTGGTGCCTCCCTCAGTGCTGCAAGTGAGCTGACGCTGAGCAACGCCACGGTGACTGCAACGGGTGCCACGGGCACGGGTATCGTCAGTTTCGGTGGAACGGTCCAGGCCAGCAACAACACCCGAATCACGGGCGGTCGTAACGGTGTTGTCTTGCGTAATGACATCTCTTCGGTAAAGGGGAACCAGCTAACGCTGGATGCCAGCCATGTCGAAGGCCTCAATGGTGCGGCCATCGTCGTGAGCAGCGTTACCGGACTCCCTGATCGCGAAGCGGTGATCGACGTGAACAATGGCTCGACCCTCAAGGGCAGCGATGGTGTGATGCTGCAAGTTACGAACGATGGCATGGCGGCGCTGAACGTCGATAACAGCGTTCTGCTCGGTGATGTGGTGGCCGAAGCGGGCAGTATCGCGAAGGTGGCCTTGAGCAACTTCGCCACCTTGACCGGGCGCCTGGAGAACGTCGATACCCTGGCGGTCAATAGCTCGGGCAAATGGGTCATGGTCGAAGACAGTCAGCTAAAGAATCTGTCGATGGCAGGGGGGGAGGTTCAGTTTGGTCAGCCTGGCAGTTTCTATGCCTTGTCGGTGGAGAATCTCAGCGGTAACGGCAACTTCATCATGCATGCGGACTTTTCCAACGGGCAAGCCGATTTTCTGAATATCACGGGGACAGCAACCGGTACTCATACGCTTGACGTGGCCAGTACCGGTGCGGAACCGACGCTGACCAACCAGCGCATCCATGTCGTCCACGCAGCCAGCGGCGATGCTGCGTTCTCGTTGATCAATGGCCGGGTAGACTTGGGTATTTATTCTTATGATTTGCTCAAGGATGGCGCCAACGATTGGTATCTCGATGGTGCGAGCAAAACCATCAGTCCTGGTACGGCGTCGGTGCTGGCGCTGTTCGATGCCTCGCGTACGGTCTGGTATGGCGAACTGAGCACGTTGCGTTCGCGCATGGGCGAAGTGCGGATGAACCAGGGGCAGTCTGGCGGCTGGATGCGGGCGTATGGCAACCGCTTCGATGTTTCTGCCGACTCTGGAATGGCCTATAGGCAGACCCAGCAGGGATTGGCTTTTGGTGTGGATACCCCCGTGCCGTCAGTTGGGGATGGACAGTGGGTGTTTGGCCTGATGGGTGGTTATAGCCGGTCCGACCTGGACCTGATTCATGGGACCTCGGGCACGGTCAACAGCTTTTATGTCGGTTCTTACGCCACTTGGCTGGACGCCGAGAGCGGTTACTACTTCGATGGCGTGCTCAAGTTTAACCGCTTCCAAAATGAGTCCAAGGTCAGTCTCAGTGACGGGGCACAGGCCAAGGGGCGATACAACACTCATGGATTGGGCACTACGCTGGAGTTTGGTCGGCAGATCAAGTTGGACGAAGGCTATTTCATCGAGCCTTTTGGGCAAGTCTCGGCGCTGGCGGTTCAGGGCAAACGTTACCAATTGGATAATGGCATGGCTGCCGATGGCAACCGGAGTTATTCCTTGCTGGGCAAAGTGGGTGCAAGTGCCGGTCGGGATATCGACCTGGGTCATGGGCAGATGCTTCAGCCTTACCTCAAGGCAGCGCTGGTCAACGAGTTCGCCAAAGACAATCAGGTCAAGGTCAATAGCACAAGCTTCAACAATGACCTTTCCGGTTCTCGCCTGGAGTTGGGAGGTGGCGTTGCCATGAAAGTCGCGGATAAAGTGCAAGTCCACGCCGACGTCGATTACAGCCAAGGCAAAAAGATTGATCAACCATGGGGAATAAACTTCGGCATGGAATACAAGTTCTGATCAGCTTTGTTTAAAAGGTCAGATCCGTGGATTGTTTTCACGAGACGGCATGAGGGTTAGTCAAACGAGCAAGGACCGTAACGGTCCTTGTTTCATTTTTCATGAACTCTTTTTTGGAGTCTGTCAACTGAGCAGTTCTGTTAGTACTCAACGGTTTGGTTTTGGAATCTAATGGGGCCTCTCTGGACAGGAGTGGCTTTGGAGGCGTGGTTACTCATGTGTTGATAGGAGGGTCCATGATGTCAAATTCGAAAAATTCCAGTACGTTCGGCAAAAACCAGGCCCCGATTTACGATCCGCCTACGGTCGTGGCGTTGCCAAATATCGACGGAGGCGAAACCAATCTGCTGCATAAGAGCGCCCTGGAAGCGCCCTTGCCCGTCACTATTCCCAAGTGGTTGAATTCCGATCCCAAGCCCCATGAGCCGGAGTGGGTCACGCTGTATTGGGGAGACGTTGATCTGGAAACAAAGACCTGGACCGCCCCGGTGCCCGATGCGGATCGGGTATTTTATGTTCCCGTCCCTTTACTCTTACATGGCGAACATTCACTTCATTATTTCCTACACCTGTACAACGGTGCCGAGGATGACTCTTTTGATCTAACCCTGACCATCGATACCCTCAAGCCGCTGCTCAACCAGACCGATGACCTTGCGCAGTTTCCCGAAGCGATCCTGACAGGTGGGGTAACGGCCCAATATCTAGATCAGAACAACGATCAAGTGAAGGTCGGTATCCCCCGTTATGATGAGCAGCGGGGTGGCCCCAAGGTCGGCGATATCATTACCTTGTATTTGAACGAAAAAAACGGAACCGGAGAGCCGGATCAGCTAAAGGTCGGTGAATTGACTGTTCCGCACCCGGTACCCAACGCTCTTGAGGGCGTGTATGAGGGGAAGGCGTTTCGCGACTTTGGCGACCGTGTGGGGTATGCGCGATATCGTGTCCAAGACCGGGCGGGGAACATCAGTGAGTTGTCGGGGCGGGTTGAGCTGGATGTGAAGGCTGCACCGACACCGCGTGATCTGTCCTATCCATGGGTGAAAGAAGCCTCCGGCAACCCACAGGCCAGTCGGCTCGATCCAAACCTTGCGGCTGTCGTCAATAATGGCGTCATAGTTGCCATCCCTCAAAACGCGATCATCTCGGATACGGAGACCGCCGCCGTACTGTTTGGTGAAGAAGGCGGTTTCGGATTCTATCGAGCTGACACACCCATCGTCACAGGAGGGCGGGAGTACCGCATTCCCAAGGAGTATGTCGCCCGAAACCTGCGAAAAAACATACCGATAATCTTCGAGGTGACCGGTCCCAATATTCCCACACCGCTTGAGTCTCAGACGCACAGCCTGACGATCTCCAGCCTGAGCGGCGGGTTGCCGGTCCTTCAGTCCACCAGTTTTAATGCGACGACGTTGAGCTTGGCCAATATTCCCGACGGCGGGGCGGCTGTTCTCAGGCTGGGTAGCTGGAAGTACATGGCGACGTCACAGTTCCTCAGGGTCGAGATGAGGGGATTGCTGAGTGCGGGAGGCGCTCACACCGTGACGATTCTCGATGCTCAGCCTGTGACTTCGGTGGGTGAAATGCAAGCAGGACAGATACTCAAGACGGAGCTTCGCAGATTTCAAATCGGTGAAAAGCTCACCTTCATCGCGAAGGTCAGCTTTGACAATAAGCAGACCTGGCACGACTTTCCAACCATAGATCCTCAATTAACCAACTGACCCTTGAGCATGAAGTATTGCCGTTTCAGCGATGCGCCTCGCGCTCATTTGTAGGTCATGGTGAAGTTCAACGCGCCTTTGGCCACACCGGGATCGACGTGAGGCGCTATCTGGTAGAACCGTGCGTTGAAGTCCAGTACCGTCGTGCCGGATGTGATGGGCACCAGGGGAACCTCCATACCCAGTGCGACAGGGGTCAGGCCGTCGCCCCTGAGGATTTGAACACCTACGCCCGATGCTCCAGAGTCTGCGGTCAGGCTGAAAACGCCGTTGTTTTCATCGACGGGGACGGACCCCAGAACACCATCGAGCTTGATCGTTGCGACGGCGATATTGCCATCTGACGGGTCGGCTTCGCAGGCGCTGAGCGTGATAGTAAAAGGCGCAAGGGTTGTGCCGAAGCCGGGGCCTGTGAACTCGGAGGTGTCCCAGGTCCCCAGTGGCACTGGATTGACGCTTACCGGGTTGCCCGAGATGCCGCAATGAGCCTGAATCACCGTGCCCACGGGGCCTACGCCGAACCCTTTGCCGACGCCGGTAAAGGTCCCGTTGAACAGTTCGCGGCCATCCAGTGGGTTGGGACCGGTCGCAATGGGGCCGGTTTTGATCAGGGTGGTGTAGGTCCGCAGGTTGCGCAGTGTAAAGCGTATGAACGTGGTGATCTGGTCCTGATAGCCATCGAAGGGCACGATCGGGCGATAGGTCGGTCCGCCGATGGGGATGAAGGTGTTGTTGCCGCTGCCATCGAAGGGAAAATCCAGGCGGATCAAGGCGCCCACGCCTGGAATATTGGTGTTGAATACCTTGCCGTTCACATCGATCCCGTCAACCGGCGGCAACTGGCCGGCGAACAGCGGGGCGGTTGGCTGGGCCTGGAAGTTGAGGATAATGCCGGGGGTATCGATGCTGCAGTCCAGTTGCGAACCACCGCCGCTGCTGAAGGTGTGTTTGTTCAAGGTGCCGATGACACTTCCTACGGCAGCGTCCCGAGGGACATAAAGCGTGCCCAATTGAGGCTGGAAATTCAGGGGCCCACTTCCGGCCTCCCACCAGCAAGTATCGGCGGCGGCGAACGCGGATGAAGTCGGGCTGCCGGTGACCAGCACCAGAGATGTCAGCAGCAGTCGTGTCGATTGTTTCATGGTGTTTCCTGTGAGATCGGGCATGACAATAGGCTGTTTGCCAGTGGCTGGGTGGCGGGTGTCAATGGCATCTCAGCGCCTGAATGCGGTAGCCCTGCAGCTGCTCCATCGTCTGCGGATTGACGTCCAGCCGGCATTGAGGGGCGTCGCCCGGTGCCCAGCGCACGTTAAGTTGTTGTGGCTCGGGCCCTACAGAGAGCAATACCTGGCCGGCCTGGCCCACGGTACCCAGGACAGCGCCCTGGGCATCGCTGACCTGAGCCCCGAAAGGCAGGGCCTGGCCGTTAGCCGTTTGCCCGCTGATCAGCAGGCGATTGATGGTGCGCGCGGTGAAGGTGGTCTTGACCACGGCCCCGCGGCGTGGGACGACTTGCGCGGTGCCATTGTCGATCTCGATTTCAGGCCCCAAATCATCCGTTTGCAGGGACACCTGGTTCATTCGATAGGGCCGCAGGTAAGGGACCAGCGCGAAGCCTTGGGCGTTGGTTTTCACGCCTGTCGCGTTCTTGACTCCCACACCGGGGATATCCGGTACTTCAACCAACGCCAGCGTTTCTCCCAGGTACGGGCCAGCTTCAATACCATCGGCATGAAGCAGCAATGCGCCGCTGGCGTTCAGTGAGGTCGTGCGGTAGTGGCTGCTTTGAGTGATCCCGGCGCCGACGCTGCCAGTGGCCCCTTGATAACCTAAAGCCAACTCGGCTGACTGTCGCTGTTGCGAGTCGTGGCTGATGCTGGCTCGATAGTTGAGCCGGTTTTCAAGATTGTTACCGCTCAGGCTGGCCCGCCGGCTGTGGCGTCCGGCGTTGTTCTGTACGTCGAACGTGGCAGTGCTCGAAGGCATGAAGTCCAGCGGCAATGATACGCTCAACCCCATTTGGCGCTGCTCGCTCACGTTGCGTTTGTCGTTATCTCTGAGCGATTGCAAGGCATAGACGTTATAGGTCACGCCTTTGTGTTGGGTATTGAAGTTGAACTGGAACTGGCGTTGGGTGTTATTCGTTTGCCAGTAATCCTGGTGCGAGAACGTCAGGTTGACGGCGCTGTGTTTCCCGATTTTTTGGTTGATTGCCGCTTCGAGACGGCTGCGTCGGCTGCCGAAAAAACGGACGTCGTGCTCGCGGTCGCGCACAGCTTCGTCGAAATCGCGGTAACCCTCGGTGGAATAGCGATAGCCAGCGAAACGCAACTGGGTCCCGCTTTGGAATGATCTGCCGTATTTGACCGAGTAACTCTTGCCTTGCACGTCCTGGCTTGCCTGCGTATCGGAGTGACTCAGGTCCAAGGCCAGGGCGCCCAGCGCACCCAAGTCCCGGGAGGCCCCCAGTGTGACGGCCCGATAAAAGTCGCTGCCCATCGCGCCCCCATATAACGTCGTGCTCCAGCCGAGCCCCCAGGCCAACGTACCTTGCCAGAGCAGAGGGTGGTCACCCTCGCTGATGGCGTTGTAATGCCCCACTGTCGCGCTGTAACGCCAGAGACCTTCGCGCAAAAGATTGCTGAGTGTGGCGTAAGGCTGCGTGTAGCGATGAACCTGGCCATCGGCTTCGGTTAATACGATTTCCAGTTCACCGCTGCCGCCCACGGTAGTGAGATCATCGATTTCATAAGCGCCGGGGCTGACATAGGTGGAGTAGATCGGGTAACCGTTTTGCAGGACTTCGAGCTTGGCCCGCGTCTGGGCCACGCCTCGTATGACAGGGGCATACCCCTGGAGGGCATCGGGCAGCATGTCTGGGTCCGAAGCAACGATCGCGCCCTTGATGGGCAGGCTCCTGAACACATCGCCCCGGGTAAAGGTTTCACCCAGGGTCAGATTGGCTTGCAAACCGGGAAGATCGCGCTGGGCATAGGTATAGGCGCTGCTCCACTCGCGTTGGTTCTGTTCATTGCGGCGTAACGTCTGGTTGCTGCGCAAACGCCAGGCGCCCAGATTCAGCCCACTGTTGAGGTACAGGTCATCACTCTGGCTGGAGCCGCCTTGTTGATGATTGCTCTGCTGCGCCGACACCTGGTAATTGATAAAGGCCGCGTTGATACCGTGATCCCAGCGCTCGGGGTCGGCATAATCTGACTGATTCCTGCGCATGGCTATCTGGGGAACCGAGAGTGACAACCACAGCTTGGCGCCTTCGAACTCGATATTGGCCCCGGGGATTACGCTGGCCAGGTCGATGCAGTCGGTGTTCAGCGCTTGGTTGTCGGCCAGGCCGTCGAGACGTACGCCCAGCTCTTGAAGCAAATCGGACGATAGGCAGGGCAGCAGGTCGCCCTCGGGGCTGAGGCTGAAGTCGAGCTCACGCAGGCCAAAGGAGCGCCGGTTGATTTGAAGTTCGACCCGATAGCGCCCCGGCCCAAGGTCCTGACGCTGGCCCAGCGCACTGAGTGCCAATGCCCCGGCATCGTGAGTGTATTCCGGATGCTGGCGCAGGAAACCGGATTGGAATTCAACCGTCGCATCGGCCAGCGCGGGTGTGATATCGAGCAGTGCCGTACTGGCACCCAGGGCGACCCAGTGAGCCAGGCGTGCTTCGCCGCCGATACCCGAGCGTTTCAAGAGTCGAGTCATTAAAAGTGTCCGAGAGAGCATGGCGTCACAGTGTTGGAGGGAGCTGCACGGGGGCGGTCAAAGGCGCGCTGAAAGCGCCGTAGTCATTGACTGTGGTGAAAGTGACCTGCAAGCCGACTGTCGGTTTGATCCGGCCCAAGGCAAATGTCTGGCGTTGCAGCGGTGCCGACATGGCCGGGTTATTCAGTTCTTCGGATTGGCGCTGGTCGCTGACTTCAAGCCGGCTGAATGAGACATGGAAGGGGGTTGGGTTGTAGACCACCAACTGCGCCGAGCCGTTGACCTGCTCAATTGACCACTGCAGATCCTTGAGGCGGGCTTGCGGGTTGTCCTTGATTTGGCTGGGGCGATAGAACAGTTTGATCCGTGTGCGCAGGGCGATATTCAGGGCGTTGGCGTGGCTGGTATCGGCCTGGGGAATTTCCTGGACGTTGAAATAGAACAGCGATTCACGGTCCGTCGGCAAAGTGTTGGGGAGTGCATTGATCTGCACTTGTTGCTCCTTGCCGGGGTTGAGCCGGAACAACGTGGGTGACGGCATGAAGGGGACGGCGGTGGTGGTGTCGTCGGCGGCGGTGTTGACCCAGGTTTGAACGGCAAAAATATTCTCGCTGGGGTTGGCGATGATCAGCGAAACACTGCGTTTGTCACCGTCGAACACCACGCGGGTGCCACTCAGGCTCAGCGCCGCCTGACTCTGGGCACTCTGGAAAAACAAGATCGACAGTGCCGCGCAGGCGCCAAGAATTGACCGCGCGGCCCCAGGCTGCTTGATGAACGTGAACATAGAAAAGTACCGGTGGATCAGGCGCGGGACTGCGCCTGAGGTGCAGTGCGCTTGCGCCATGGGGAATCCGGCGTACAAGCCGGCACCTCATGGCGGGCGCGGGGGGAAATCAGATGATGTTCACAAGGAACATGATGTGCGCCGAGGCAGGTCCCGGCGTTACTGTGGCAGCGGTCGAGCGATAACGGGCATGGAAGAGCATGTCGGTTTCGCCGCCGGCGACCAGGTTGTACGCGACGGAGCTGGTGCCGGGTGCGATGGCGGCGCCCGACTTGTCGCGGATCGCAATGGACACGCCCTTCGCATGGCCCGGTGTCGAGGCAACGGCAAAGTAGTCGCCGCTGCTGTCGGCGGCACCGTTGAAGGTCGTGGTGGCGGTTTGGCCAGGGGCGATCACACAGCCTGAGCCGCCTTTGACGCGCAGGACAAAGTCCTTGCCCAGCAGTTCATCCCCGACCTGGGTGAAGTGACTGGCATCGACACTGCCCATGTAAACGGTATTGCCGATGGTGCCATCGCCTGGGTTGACGACTTCGATGGGGCAGGTACTGGCGGTGATTTCACCTTGGAAGTGGATGGTACCGGTGTTGGCAAGCGCCGCGGTGCCTGCCAGGCTGGTCGCCAGGCCAAGGCACAGGGCGAGGGAAGTTTTTTTCATGGTGGGAATCCAGTGGCGCAGTGCTCGGCATTCAAGGCGTGAGACCGGACGGGGCGCACTGCGATTTGGCCGGTGTCGATAAGGTCTCTCTGGATAAGTTTAAGAAGCGGCGTGGGGGGCGGGATATGAGAGAGTTCTCATTGTGAACGTGGGGCGTCAGGGAGGTGGAACAGAATGTTTCGGGGGGCAGGCACCAACCGAGACCGAGGTGTTCTCGGTCAGGTTGGTGTTCAGGTGAGTGAGGGGAATTAGGCGGTTCAGGAGCGCCGCATTGCTGCAATTATGTCTCGTACTTCTGACACAGCTTGAGAAATGTTGGCTCTAGCACCGACCTCGGTGTGGAATCTTGGGTTTATCCTTTCCAATACTAATTGGAGCTCAGTCTTACCAAGGGCCTCATTCGCGCCGGTTTGGGGAGGCCGCACTTGAGGACGACCGGCGGAAGGGGGAGGCTGCACTTGAGGACGACCGGCGGAAGGGGGAGGCTGCACTTGAGGACGACCGGCGGAAGGGGGAGGCTGCACTTGAGGACGACCGGCGGGAGGGGGAGACTGCACTAGAGGACGACCGGCGGGAGGGCGCGGGGGCGCTGCAGTTTGTCCTGCCGAACTCACCGTGGGTGAACTGCGATAGAAAGGCAGGTTACGCCTCAGTACCGCTTTGGGTATTTCCAGGGGCGGTGGGAGTTCTCTGACCCCACTCATGACGAGTCCGTTGAACCACTTAGGCGTCTGGTTTGCTAGAGCGCGTCCTACAGCGTAACCACCGATCGCGCCAACCAAGCCAATTCCCATGCCCGCGTAGTCCAATATCTGGCCCACCAGCAAAGCGTCCTCATTATCATCGGCTGTTGCCGCTCTGATCGCCGTAGTAACGAACCCCAAACCTACGGCAGTCACTGATGCTGCGTTAGCAACCACAGCGGCAACCAATGCCAGGCCACTCAGACCGCCTGTGGGGACCCAGGTAATGACAGCAAAGACAGCCGCAACGACAGTCACGGCGGCGCTGATAGCGACAGCGACCCAGTTTTTACTTCGTTTGTACGCGCCCGGAACCCGATCCTCATCCGGGTGTTTCATGCGCGAGACCGAACTCACATGGCCCGTCGGGTCCTTGAAGCGAATCGGGTTACCCAGGCAATAGCAGTAGGGGTTGACGCCACCGGCACCGAAAGGGCTGAAGGAATCCGGGCTGTGGAAGCGCATCAGCACCGGGTTGTAGGCGCGATAACCGTTGCCCAGCAGGTACCAGCCACTGCTACTTTCCCGCACCTCGCCATTGAAGGCCCGAACGCTCAATAAAGGTTCTTCGCTGCTGCGCTCGCCGTAGGCGCTATAGATAGCGGCGCGTAACGCGGCACCTTGGCATTCGCCCAGTACACTGCCGTTGGCATCGGTGAACAACAGCAGGTTTTTCGACGGATCACCCGGTTGGTGTTGGCCCAGGACCTGGTCTGCGGCGGTGAAGAAGTGGGTCTGCGCGGCGCTCTGGACGGTATAGCTCAGTTCGTCACCCTGGTAGAGGCGCAAGGATTTCGCCTGGGTATCCGCCTGGGAACTGATCAGGCGATCATGCCCATCGTACTGGTATTGCATGACCGATTGCTGGCTGACGGAGCGCACTTCCAGCAGGCGGCTCTGGCTGTCGTAGCGCAGCAATTGCCCCAGCTCATCATTACGCATGTTGCCATTATCGTCGTAGTCGAAGGTCTGTTCCTCCGTGGGGCCTCCATCGAGGCTGCGGGTCATCCTGACCAGGCGACAGGGGTCGTCGTCGGCGTCGGCGTAGAAGTATTCGTTGACCTCGCTGGCCCCTCCCGAAAACTGGCTCACTCGTAGGGTGATGTTGTCCAGGTCATCGAAAATGTACATTTGTTGCTCGATGGCGCGACCGGCTTGATCCTTGGGCAAATCCCGGCCCGAGCAGGTATGGACGCTCAAGCGGCCACGGTCGTCGTAGTCGAACGTCTCCAGGAGCAGGCTGTTCAGAAGGCCTGCCTCCTCGATTTGCAGATGACGTGACTTGAGCTGCCCGTCGGGATACCACACCTGCTCGATGGTCCGTGTCGAATGCCCCGGCAATGTGATCGTACGCAGGATTTCCTGATCCTGATCGTCATACGTCAACTCGGTGATGAGTGTGGTGTTGGCGTCAGTGTCAACGCTGGTGGTTTTGCTCAAGCGACTGAGCGCATCGTATTCGAATGTCGCTTCCAGGATACCCTGAACGCTACGCGTAACGAGTCCCGCGCTGTCGTATTCGTAGACGTTTTCGACGGTGTTGAGGTGGTTGATATCCAAGCGCTTGCGCAGTTGTCCTCCCGAGGTGCTGATGTATTGGGTTTCCCAGGACAATCCCTGCTCATCGACCCATTGCTCACTGCGCACCTGGTTGGTGATGTCGTATTCGTAGTGACGCGAACCTTGCTCGTTCTGCGCCTTGACCAGACGAGCCGAGACCGGGTGGTAGTCAAAGGCGCTCTGTGTATCGGGCGAATGAATGGCGGTGGGCTGATCGGTCAGTTGCAGATTTTTATATTCATAGGTGATCACCGCGCCGGCGGCGGTGGTTCTCGTGTTGGGTTGCAACTGATCGTCGATGTAGCCAAGCGTTTCGCGGCGCATGCCGGTCTGGGTTTCGGTCAGGCGTTCCAGGCCGTCGAAGGTCTGGGTGCCGATCAACACGGGGTCGGGTGAACTGCCGGAGGCGGGTTTCACCCACAGCGCCGTCGGCAGTTCCGAGCGGCTGTGGGTGGCATACTCGCGTGATACTACACACTTGTCCGGCAAGGTGGTGGTGACCATGCGGGACCAAGGGTCATAGCTGTAAAGCGTCTTGCGTTTGAGTTCGTCGACCTCTTGTGTGCAGTTACCCTGGCCATCGTACTGGTAAGTGCGGGTGGCAAGCACCTGGCCCTGTGCATCGAGGCTGGCTGTCTGCGCCGGTTTGTCCAGCGAGTTGATGCGGGTCTCGCTTTTGCCACTGATCATCGGAGAGTGGCCAGGGCTTTGCCGCCACCGGGTTTCCACCAGACCGTTCCAGGGCGATGGGTGACCGACGGCGATGCCGATGGGGTTGAATTCGGTGTGGGCCTGCACACCGTCAGGGCCAGTGACACAGGACTGTTCGCCCCAGTCGTCATACTCATAGGTGGTGGTGTAGGCGAAGGAGCGCCCTTCAAAATAGTCGTAGCGGGTTTCTTCGATCAGCTCGCCCAAACCGTTGTAACGAGCCTTCCAGGTTTGTTCGACGCGCGCGGGGTTGGTTTCGCTGACATTATCGCGCTCTTCATAAATCTGGCGTCCCAGTCCGTCAATTTGGGTTCGGGTGGTGATTCCACGTGTGTTGACGGCATCTCGCCCACTGAAGTGCCCCACGCCGGCAGAAGGGAAATACCGATAGGTGCGTACAGCCTTGAATTCGCTGCTCCGGGGCGCCGTGGTTTCACGAACCAGTCGTCCTAGTTTGTCGTACTCATAGCGGATTTCCATGTCGCTCGAGTGCAACAACAATAGCTTTCCGGTCAGTGCGGAAGTTTGCTCGATATTGACTTTCTTAACACCGTCGAAATCGGTACTCAAGGTCGTGGTGAGCTGGATGGCGGGTTCGGGGAAGTCGATGCCGAAGAGCCTTTGGTAATCAGTATCAGTGTAGGTGGTGGCGCCATTGAGGCGTACAGCCTGCCGCGACAATTGACCATGGCGTAAAGGGTCGTTCAGGTCAGTCCAGTATTGGTAAGTGGTGCTCTGCAACGCCTCCTCTCGTTCCTGGGGGGTGCCGGCATCGTGCACTTGAACCAGAACTTGCTCGTCGAGCGTGACGGGCCTCGCGAGCGGGGTCCTGGCCAGTGGAGGTATTTCGATATAGCGGTAGTGGGTCCGCAAGGTCGGGGCCGGCTCGTGGTCCGGTGCGGGCGTCACCGTGCTGCTCTTGACTTTGCAGACAAACCCATAAGGGTTATCGGGGAAGTTCTCTTCGCCAGAGGCGCGGTAGTAGACGTTGGTGGTGGTGATGCCACTGGCCTCAACGTGGGTCAGTTCATTGCCGGAGCTGTCGTAGGTGTAGGTCTCTGTTTCTGCACGTTGACGTGTCGGGTTGCTTTTAAGCCGCCAGCGATTGATCACCTGCGTAGGCAGCTGATAGGTATTCGGTTGATCCAGCACCGAGCCGTTGCGCAAAGGGTAAACGGTTTCGGTTTCCTGGATGTTGTCACCTTGTGTCGTGGTCTGGAGTATGAGCGAGTGGAAACGGTTGAACGTGCGTTTGACACTGCGCACAGGTGTTCCCGCCAGGTAATGGGTTTCCACGGTGCTGTAGTCGTAAGTACTGCTCTGATAGATCAGCGGGTCCTTGTTGTCGGTGCCCCATTGGATCGGCAAGGTGTTGCCCAGGAAGTTCTTATCATCCGGATAGGTGTATTCGACTTGCACCTTGTCAGGGTTGTCAGGGGCGCCATCGGGATAAATCTCGTGACGGCTGACACGTGGCAGGTAGCGGCCTGACGGGCCGGGGAAGCTGTGTTCGCTGTCATAGACGATCAGTTCACTACCGCCCAACGGGTTTTCCACCTTGGTCACCACGGTGTGCCCATGTTTGATCGTGTAGTCGAATCGCCAGTAACTCCGTTGGCCGGATTCATCGGCAGGCAGGGCAATGGTGCGGGCATATTTCAGCTCGCCCGAGTCGAAAGTCATCGTATAGCGCGCCCGCGCAGGGAGCGCCTCATCGACGTTGGGGTAGAGATCCAGATCCAGTTTGCCGGCGTCGCGCCGTACGCTCAACAAGGGGATCCCCGCGCCGTCGTTGACCGATTGCAGCAGCGTGTGTCCGTTGAATGAGGTATAGGCAAGGACCAGCCTGTGGCCCAGGGGGCTATAGATTTCGATCGGAACGGCGACGCGGTCGCTACCCATGCCGCGCTCTCGCAAAATTTCCACGGTGCCGGTCTTGTGCACCAGCATGAACTGTTGCTTATCTTGAAATGGCGTGTATTCGAAGAATCGGAAACTGTCGAGTTTTTTGGTCTCCATCAGCAGTTCCCCGTCCACGCCATTGGCGGTCACGGTGTGGCGTTCGCCTGTGCTCGTGGATAAAACCTGCTTGTTCATATCGTATTCGGACAGCTGCACATTCCAGCCGATGCCATAGCCGCTGTCCGTTGTGTTGAGAGCGCTGAAAGCCAATGCCAGCGAAAAGCCCGGGCCGCGCAAATCGTTGCCCTTGAGTTCGGGTAAGTCGAGGGATATCCGGTATTGCCCGGTACGTGGGTCAACGCCACTTTGCAGCGACTGCATGAAGTTGAATGCGTTGGAGGGAACGGAAGTATCGGCACTCATGGGGGCACACCTCAATGAGTCATCGAAAGCCATAATGAATGGCGCCTTTTAACGGGAGGGCTACGGCGAGTTGTCGATACGGTAACAGTCTACAGAGCGCCGGTAACCTAACAGTTCTGATAGTGGTCGGCGCGATTGGTCAGGGGTAAAACGTCTTTATCGCTGCATGAAAACTCAACGAGGGTGGCGAACCGTTGGGGAAGAGTCCCTGCGTCTGTTTTTATCAAGGTAAGCGCTTGTGGCGCCTTGAACGCACCATTTTATGGAAAGACTGATTGTCGTTGAAGGGCACGGTTCGGTAATCGCTTTTTGCTGTTCTGGCGATCAGATGGTTTTTGTGACGTTTATCTCGATAGGAAGCGCTCAGTCGTGAGTGTGCGAGACGGCTTGGCTCACCGTTGATTTTGACATTTGAGGGTATGGCAATGGCAACTACCTATACGTTGGCAGAGCTTCTGAGCTGGATGAAGGATCAGGATCGCATGAGCAAATGGGATGCGATTGTTGCCATGGAACGCAACAAAACCAATCTGCTGCTGATTCAAAATTACATTGATAAGTTCAATTTGGGCAGCTATATCCCGGCTATCACCGGAACCATTGCAACAGGTGGTGCCGGTGCTAATTTTCGGGAATATATTCAAGATTTTGAAATGGATGTACCTCGTTTGTATTTCGAGGATACCGGTCTTGATAATTCGAAGGCCAATCTGCGGATGGCCGTTGTGGCCGGTCATCAAGTCTCCATCGAAAAAAACGTGACGGTATGGCATACCACGCGCATCTTGGATTATGACCCGCTGGACGGGCCGACCTTATTCCTGGACCTGTTATTGCCCGAGGTGTCGGGAGAAATTGCCGACAATGGGAACATCCGCCTGGACCTGAGCAAAAGCGATAACTTTCGCTTGACGTTTGCCGAAACCCAGACAGAACAAGAACTGGCCGGCAGGGTTTTCAAGGCTTTGTTTAATCGATTGAATGATGAACAGCGTGTCTGGACCCTGGGCACGATTAAGCGGGGCACCAACCCCATGATGCAACCGCGTTCTTTCGGCTTGCGCACGCAGCAGGGTAGCCAGGAGGGCGAGGGAGCGATGCTTGCCTTCGTGCGCATGGAGGGTAGACATGAGGGAGCCTTTCCTGGTGCGAACAGTGGTTTTCGTTACTTGATCCCGAATGACGCCGGAAGAGATTACTCTGCAACTGTATTGGTAGGGCGAGGCCGAGTAGTTATTGGTGAGTTGGTTCGGTCGCTGGGGGAAATGATTGATCACAATAATTTTGATTATGTTTTTGATGACGATAACGGAGATATTGTTGTGACGGCTAAAGGGGGGGGGATTAAGATTCCTCGTGGGACATTTAATCATCGTTTGGAGATGACCACCCTGTTGGGTCCAGTATGGGCGGATCTTGAGGTTAGTCATCCTGAATTTCTTCTGGCGGCCAGTGAACGTCTGAAGGTTGAGCTGCATGGGCAACAGATCAGCGTCCGGTGGCTATGTGCCGGGACTGTTAGAGCTAACATAAATGTCGTAGCAACTAATTATGGGGCGCTCCAAGAGCTCATAGATATATATCCGAACAAGAACCTGTCTTACCATTTAACCGTCACGGCGCATTACCAATTGATTGATGATGGTGCCGGTGGCACGTTGAAAAGAATAAGTTATGATGTTGAAAGCAATGTAGATCCTGAGTTGGGTGTTGATATTTTTAAGTTTGGTGATGCCGTTAAGCGTAAGTTGAGTTTGGCAGATCCAGTAGACCCAATAACCGATTTAATAGGCAGGCTGTTAATTTTAATTGGACTGTTAATGGTACAGATTGCTGAAATTTTACTTAATTTGTTGGCGACGGATGCGTCGGGGATGATCGCGGGTGCAATCAAAGAGCAGTTCCCTACGGGCCGCGTCGTGTCGGGATTTATTGCGGAAAATCTTGCGCTTAACTACGGCGAAACCATTCAGATGCTCAATTTACAGTCCCCTTATGATGTCGGTCTGTTCGGCCGCATCAATCCCGCTCAAACAACGTTCGCCATCACCACGCCGGAACCCCGTATTGCCGCCGGCGCGCCGCACTATGCTTTTGAGGTTTTTCCTGAAAGGCCCGGCCTGAAATGGGCTGTTGAAGACTTGCAGCGTCGTGCTGTCAGCACAGGTACGATCGATGAAAATACAGGGGTCTACACACCTCCGGCAGCGAATCAGATCGAGGGGCGTTTCACCCGTGTACGGGTCACCGCAACCGACCCTGTTACCCAGTTCAGCAGTGCTGCCTTGGTGACGGTAGTGCGCTCGCGCTTGACGATCAATCCACTGATTCAGATTTGCAATTTAGACGAGCGTGTACCG
>NZ_FMXV01000031.1:0-77222 GCF_900104425.1 Pseudomonas sp. NFACC13-1
TCAGTCGACATCATCGTCAACTGCCCCACCACCATCGCGAGCAAGCTCGCTCCCACAAGGGTTGCATCATCCACCGGCCATCAGTTCAACAGCACTTGGGCCCACCCTTGCCGCCGTAACGGGCCTCCTGGCGTTCGCGAAAGAACGCCTCGTAGTCCATCATCGGTTTGTCCGGGTGCTTGGTTTGCATGTGCTCGACGTAGTTGTCGTAGTCGGGCATGCCGACCATCAGGCGGGCGGCCTGACCGAGGTATTTACCCAGGCGACTCAAGTCATTGAACATTGTTGCAATCCTCTATCAAGCGTCCGGCAGGGCCTGGAATGGCGCTTCCTTGTCCGTGCGTTCCTTGGTGCCCCAGGCAGCGATGCCGACCTTGAGCGCGTAGAACAGGATGCTGAAGACCACGAACAGGAACAACACCGTCAGCGTTGCGTTGGTGTAGGCGTTGAACACCACGTGCTGCATCTGCTCGATGCTCTTGGCCGGGGCCAGGATCTGGCCGGCGGCCAGGGCATCGTTGTATTTGCGCGCCAGGGCCAGGAAGCCGATCGCCGGGTTGGCGTCGAACAGCTTGATCAGGCCCGCGGTGGTGGTGCAGATCAGCAACCAGGCCGCCGGCAGCAGCGTGACCCAGACGTAGCGCTGGCGCTTCATCTTGATCAGCACCACGGTGCCGAGCATCAGGGCGATACCGGCCAGCATCTGGTTGGAGATGCCGAACAGCGGCCACAAGGTGTTGATGCCGCCCAGCGGATCGATCACGCCCTGGTACAGCAAGTACCCCCACAGCGCCACGCAGCCTGCGGTGGCGATCAGATTGGCCGGCCAGGATTCGGTGCGCTTGAGCGAAGGCACGAACGAGCCGAGCAAGTCCTGGAGCATGAACCGCCCGGCACGGGTGCCGGCGTCCACGGCCGTGAGGATGAACAGCGCTTCGAACAGGATCGCGAAGTGGTACCAGAACGCCATGGTGTTCTCACCCGGCAGCACCGAGTGCAGGATCTGCGCGATCCCCACCGCCAGGGTCGGCGCACCGCCGGCACGGGCCAGCACGGTGGTCTCGCCGATGTCCTTGGCCACCGCCTGCAGCGCCTCGGGCGTGATGGCAAAACCCCAACTGCTGACGGTCTGGGCCACGGCCACCACGTCACCGCCGACGATGGCCGCCGGGCTGTTCATGGCGAAGTACACGCCCGGCTCGATCACCGACGCGGCCACCATGGCCATGATCGCCACGAAGGACTCCATCAGCATGCCGCCGTAACCGATGTAGCGGGCGTTGGTTTCGTTATCCAAAAGCTTGGGCGTGGTGCCCGACGAGATCAGCGCATGGAAGCCCGAGACCGCGCCGCAGGCGATGGTGATGAACAGGAACGGGAACAGCCCGCCCTTCCACACCGGCCCGGTGCCGTCGGTGAACTGGGTCAGCGCCGGCATTTTCAGCTCGGGCATGGTGACCAGGATGCCGATGGCCAGGGCGACGATGGTGCCGATCTTGAGGAAGGTCGACAGGTAGTCCCGCGGGGCCAGGATCAGCCACACCGGCAGCACCGCCGCGACGAAACCGTAGCCAATCAGCATCCAGGTGATCTGGATCCCGGTGAAGGTGAAGGCCTTGGCCCAGACCGGGTCGGCGGCGATTTGCCCGCCCAGCCAGATCGAACCCAGCAGCAACAGCACGCCGATGAGCGAGATCTCACCGATGCGGCCCGGGCGGATGTAGCGCATGTACAGGCCCATGAACATCGCGATCGGGATGGTCGCCATCACCGTGAAGATGCCCCACGGGCTCTCGGCCAGGGCCTTGACCACGATCAGCGCCAGCACCGCGAGGATGATGATCATGATCAGGAAGCAGCCGAACAGCGCGATGGTGCCGGGGATACGGCCCATTTCCTCGCGCACCATGTCGCCCAGGGAGCGACCGTTGCGGCGCGTGGACAGGAACAGGACCATGAAGTCCTGCACGGCACCGGCCAGCACCACGCCGGCGATCAGCCAGAGCGTGCCGGGCAGGTAGCCCATCTGCGCCGCCAGCACCGGCCCGACCAGCGGCCCCGCGCCGGCAATGGCCGCGAAGTGGTGGCCGAAGAGGATGTGCTTGTTGGTCGGGACGTAGTCCAGGCCATCGTTGTTGAGCACGGCGGGGGTGGCCCGGCGCGCATCGAGTTGCATCACGTTGTTGGCGATGAAGAGGCTGTAGTAGCGGTAGGCGACCAGGTAGATGGCCACGGCGGCGACGACGATCCAGAGGGCGTTGATCGCCTCGCCTCGGCGCAATGCCACGACGCCCAGGGCGCACGCGCCTACGACGGCCAGCAGTAGCCAGGGCAGATGGCGCAGCAGGCTATTATTGTTTTTCATTTTTATATTCCAGCCAGGGTGGACAAGAAAGGTAGCCATTGGAGTTTAGCGCTAACCCGGGCAAAGGCCATACTCGACATTCGTCTGTCTGTTGCCGAACGGTGACGATGCCCCGTCAGTTGGGTCTATAGTCAATGAATCTTCAGAGGGAATGCGTCATGAGCGAGCGTCGCCGCTTCGTACGAGTTGATTTCCATGCCAGGACCGAGCTGAGCCAAGGCCCCTATATCTGGTCGGTGGAACTGCTGGACCTGTCCCTCAAGGGGCTGCTGATCAAGAAGCCCGAACCCTGGCTTGGCGATCCCGAAAAATCCTTCATGGCCGATATCCATTTGAGTCCCGATGCCGAGATCAAAATGGAAGTTCGCCTGGCCCATGATGACCATGGTCACCTGGGCTTCGTCTGCGAGCATATCGACCTGGCATCCATCGCACACCTGCGCCGATTGATAGCGCTGAACCTGGGCGACCATGATGAGCTGGAGCGGGAATTGGCGGCGTTGATCCAGACTTGAGCCGCCATCCCCTTGGCGAGAGATTCATGTGGGAGCAAGGCTTGCCCGCGATGGCTGCAATGCGGCCCTCCAAAATCGAGTCGCCTGCATCGCGAGCAAGCTTTGCTCCCACATACAGTCCTTGCGCAATTGCCAGTGTTATTCGAACAACGCATCCAATGCCTGTTCCAGACGGGTCACCGCGATAATCTGCAACCCCGGCGGCGCCTCCTTCGGCGCGTTCCCCTTGGGCACGATGGCGCGCTTGAAACCGTGCTTGGCCGCTTCCTTGAGCCGCTCCTGCCCGCTGGGCACCGGTCGCACTTCCCCCGACAAGCCCACTTCGCCAAACACCAGCAAATCATGGGGCAGCGGCCGGTTGCGCAGACTGGACATGACCGCCGCCATCAACGCCAGGTCGGACGCGGTCTCCAGTACCTTGACCCCGCCCACGACGTTGAGGAACACGTCCTGGTCGTGAGTCGGAATCCCGCCGTGTCGGTGCAACACCGCCAGTAGCATGGCCAGCCGATTCTGATCCAGGCCCAGGGTGACCCGCCGTGGGTTCGCCAAGTGGCTGTCATCCACCAGCGCCTGCACTTCCACCAACATCGGCCGGGTCCCTTCCCACGTCGCCATGACCACACTGCCCGGGACTTCTTCCTGGGCACGCGTCAGAAAGATCGCCGAGGGGTTCGAGACTTCTTTCAGGCCCCTGTCGGTCATGCCGAACACGCCCAATTCATTGACGGCACCAAAGCGGTTCTTCACCGCCCGGAGCAAACGCAGGCGGCCATCGGATTCGCCTTCGAAATACAACACGGTATCGACCATGTGCTCCAACACCCGTGGTCCCGCCAACGCACCTTCCTTGGTGACGTGGCCCACGAGGAAAATCGCCGTGCCGCTCTGCTTGGCATAACGCACCAGCAACGCCGCGCTTTCTCGCACCTGGGACACGCCGCCCGGGGCCGATTGCAGCTGTTCGGTGAAAATGGTCTGGATCGAGTCGATCACCATCACCTTGGGCTTTTCCACGCGCGCGGTGGCGATGATGGTCTCGATGCAGGTCTCGGTCATGACCCGCAACTGGTCCTGGGGCAAGCCCAGGCGCCGGGCGCGCATGGCGACCTGCTGCTGGGACTCTTCGCCAGTGACGTACAGCGCCGGCATGCGGGTGGCGAGGTTGCACAAGGTTTGCAGCAGGATGGTGGATTTGCCGATGCCCGGGTCCCCACCGATCAGCACCACCGAACCGTCCACCAGGCCGCCGCCCAGCACCCGGTCCAGTTCGCCGGACGCGGTGGAAAATCGCGGGATTTCTTCAACGCTGACTTCGGCCAGGGTCTTGATCTGCGCCTGCTGACCGGCCCAGCCCGTACGCCCGGTGGGGGCCGCCGCGCCGCCGCTTTCCACCATGGTTTCGGTCA
This sequence comes from Pseudomonas sp. NFACC13-1, assembly GCF_900104425.1. Classification (NCBI taxonomy): domain Bacteria; kingdom Pseudomonadati; phylum Pseudomonadota; class Gammaproteobacteria; order Pseudomonadales; family Pseudomonadaceae; genus Pseudomonas; species Pseudomonas sp. NFACC13-1. The sequence goes on from NZ_FMXV01000031.1 coordinate 4,290, forward strand.
GGGTGTTCCAGGCCCCGCATTCGCTGCATTGGCCGGCCCATTTGGGAAAGGTCGAGCCGCACTCGGTGCAGCCGTACATGCGCTTTGCCTTGGCCATCTGAACTCCGGGGTAAAAACCGCGATGATAGCCCAGGCAGTGGCTAGCGCGGGGCCGGCATTCTGATTTCGCCCTTGGACAGATCCATTGCGGTATTACCCAATGGGTCCTGGGCCTGCAGATCCGCCCCCTTGGCCTTCAAGGCGTCGAGCAATTCGGTGCGCTTGAACAGCCCGGCGTACATCGCGGCGGTCTGTCCGGCGCCGTTGCGTTGGTCCGGGCTGCAATCGGTGGACAGCAAGCGACGGGCAATCTGCACTTCGCCCTTGAAAATGGCGCCCATCAGCGCCGTATTGCCGCGTTTGTCCTGGGCACAGGCATCGGCCCCCGCGGCCAGCAACCGCTCCACCGCCGGAGCGTGGCCGTGATAAGCCGCCAGAATCAGCGCGGTGTAGCCCTTCTCATCCCGGGTATCGAGCGAATAACCGGCCTCGATAAACGTATCGAGCATCGGCACATCGCCCCGGCGAGCGGCGTCGAAATAATAGTTTTGCAACTGTTCCTGGACCGCAGCCGGTTCGGTGGGTATTGGCTGATCGGCCAGTACGCTCAGTGACCAGGTCGCAAGCATCGACAAAAAGAATTTACCCATCATGACGTCTCCCCATGACTCAAGACTGTGGAGCAGGGTTGTGGAGCAAGGCTTGCCCGCGATGCAGACGACTCGGTCTGGCTTCCGACCCCGGCGTCCGCCTCGCGAGCAAGTCTTGCTCCCACAGGTTATGCACCTGCCGGCGGTGGATCAGTCAGTCAGTTTTTCCGCCAGAGCCTTGACCCGGGCCAAGTCACCTTTGGCAACACGGGCCACGCCAGTGCCGTACTCAGGGTCAGCCTTGTAGAGGAACGACAGGATGATGTGCTTGCTCTCGTCATCGGTGGTCGCCAAAGAACCACCAAAGCTTTCGATCAGGTCATCACGTTCTTTCTTGCTGAACGAACGATACAAATCACCGGCCTGCTTGAAGTTCTGCTCGCGCTGGATTTTCGCCTGCTGGGTGCTGCCACTCAGCGCGGCCTGGCTGTAGCGTGCCGCCTGCGGTTCTTCACGAGGCGTCAGGCGGCTCGGCTGGTAATTCACGCCGGTGCTGGTGCTGCCTGGGTTCATCGCACCGTCCTGGTTACCGTTGTTCACCGCCACCTTGGGGGCGTTGATCGGCAATTGCAGGGCATTGGCGCCTAGGCGGTACATCTGCGTATCGGCATAGGAAAACACCCGTCCCTGGAGCAGACGGTCCTCGGAAGGCTCGATGCCTGGCACCAGATTCGCTGGCGCCATCGCCACCTGCTCGGTTTCCTGGAAGACATTCGCCGGATTGCGGTTCAAGACCATTTGCCCGACCTTGCGCTCAGGCACGCCCGGCCAGATCTTGGTCGCATCCAGTGGGTCGAAGTCGAACTTGGCAAGGTCTTGTGGATTGAGCACCTGGACGTACAAGTCCCACTTCGGGAAGTCGCCCTTATTAATGTGACTCACCAGATCATTGGTCATATGGCTGTAATCCTGACCCTGAACTTTCACAACTTCTTTCGGATCGAGATTTTTCAAGCCCTGCAAACTTTTCCAATGAAACTTCACGTAATGAACGTCACCCTTGGCGTTAATCAGCTTGTAGGCATGCACACCGTTACCGTCCATTTCACGGTAACTGGCCGGTGTGCCGGAGTTGGAATACAACTCGGTCAGGGTACGGGTCGACTCTGGAACATGGGAGAAGAAATCGAAACGGCGCGAATCATCGTCAAGGTTGGTCCGCGGGTCGGGTTTGAACGCGTGGACCATGTCCGGAAACTTGATGGCATCGCGAATGAAGAAAGTCGGGAAGTTGTTGCCCACCAAGTCCCAGTTACCGTCGGCAGTGTAGAACTTGGTGGCGAAGCCACGGGGGTCGCGCAGGGTTTCCGGCGAATGATTACCGTGCACCACGGCCGAAAAACGTACGAACACCGGGGTGACCTGGCCTGCGGCGAAGACCTTGGCCTTGGTCAGGTCGCTGAGATCGTCGGACACCGTAAATGTGCCATGGGCACCGGTACCACGGGCATGCACCACGCGCTCGGGGATGCGTTCACGATCGAAGCGCTGGAGCTTCTGGATCAACTGCACGTCTTGCAGCAGGGTCGGACCGTTGGGACCTGCCGTCTGCGAATTCTGGTTATCGCCGACCGCCGCACCGTTGTCCCGCGTGAGGGTGGCCGCGTTGACAGACAAGGATAGAAGGCTCGCGGTCAGCACAAAAAGAGCGCGGCGATGGGAATAAGCCCCGTGGCCAAGAGAAGTGTTCATAGGCATGTTCCTCTGATGTTATAGAGCGCATCCATGTGCGCCATCCAGAGGCTAGTGCCGGGGAAAGAAAAACCTAAATAGAAATGCCGTACCGTACCGATAGAAAAAACGTTATAGGGCCCCGGGCCGAAACCGCGTATCACGCGCGATTGATGGCACTTTGTAAACTTTTCATCCGAGCCCCGGTCGATAACTGAAGCTTTGTAAGCAGGCGTTTCGAGCAAGACTCGTTGGGCTGATTTACACTGCCACTCATCTTTCATCTGTTACAAGGAATAACTCATGGGCGTGCTAAGCGAGTTCAAGGCCTTCGCGGTCAAAGGCAATGTCGTCGACATGGCCGTCGGGATCATCATCGGTGCCGCTTTCGGCAAGATCGTTTCGTCATTCGTGGGCGACGTGGTCATGCCGCCGATCGGCCTGCTGATCGGTGGCGTGGATTTCAGTGACCTGGCCATCACCCTCAAGGCCGCCCAGGGTGATGCGCCTGCCGTGGTGCTGGCCTACGGTAAATTCATCCAGAGCACCATCGACTTCATCATCGTGGCGTTCGCCATTTTCATGGGCGTCAAGGCCATCAACCGCCTCAAGCGTGAAGAAGCCGTAGCCCCCAGCGCGCCCCCGGTTCCGACCAAGGAAGAGCTGTTGCTGAGCGAGATTCGCGACCTGCTCAAGGCTCAGAACGAGCGGCCCTGAGCCTACCAGTAGTTTTCCACCGCCACCTGGCCCGGACGACGGGTCAGGCTCAGTTGCAGGCCCCTGGCCTTGAGCAGCTTGCGCGTGTCGTCGATCATTTGCGGGTTGCCACACAGCATCACCCGCGAATACTCCGGTGTCAGTGCTACACCGGCCGCGCGCTCCAACTCGCCGTTGTCGATCAACGTGGTAATGCGCCCACTGAGCGCCCCCGGGTGCTGCTCACGGGTGACGGTCGCAATGAAACGAAACTTGTGAGCGTACTCGGCCAGGTAGTCGCGCTGGGGCAGTTCCTTGATCAGGTCCTGATACGCCAACTCCCGCGCCTCGCGCACGCTGTACACCAGGATGATCCGCTCGAATTTTTCCCAGGCCTCGAAATCCTGGAGGATCGAAAGAAACGGCGCCACACCCGTCCCCGTGGACAGCAACCACAAATCCCGGCCATCGACGAAGCGGTCCAGCGTCAGGTAGCCAAAGGCCTGGCGATCCACCAACAGTTCGTCACCCGGCCGCAGGCGGCTGAGTTCGCTGGTGAATTCGCCATCGGGAACCACGATGGAAAAGAACTCGAGGAACTCGTCGAAGGGCGACGACACCATGGAGTACGCCCGCCAGACGGTGGTGCCGTCCGCCTTGGCGACGCCCAGCCGGGCGAACTGACCCGCCCGGAAGCGAAAGCCGCGATCCCGGGTCGTGCGTAACGTAAACAAATGAGACGTCACTGGCTGGACATCAAGCAAGGTTTGTCGGGTGAACTTCTCTGCGCTGTCGGTCATGAGCCACTCCCAGGGGACAAGAGGTGCAGTGTCCCGCAAAGTGAGCGTCTTCACCACCGACAGCAAGTAATGGCATTTTAGCTACAGTCGCCGCCTTCTTTGATAAATCCTTCACTGAACTTATACAAAGTTATAGCCATGTAAAATAAACCAGATAAAAATTTACTCCTTAGATATTTCCAAATGTAAGCAATCTAAAAAAAACCCACTGCAAGTTAGGAATAGTCCTACACTAAAATTTCGCATCATGGATTGGATCCGCATGGACGAATCAACCCAGGAGAACGCGATGGACAGGTGGAAGGACTTGTTACTGAGAAAGCTATCCTGTGAAAAAGACCTGCAGACGGCCTATCGTCTGGTATTGAATTTCTTTAACAATCAGGGATTTGAATATTGCGCATTTGCAGCCTATCTCGGAAGCCCCGACAAACACACCAGCAAGGTGAACCTGAATAACTACCCTTATGGATGGGACCGGCTTTATGAACAAAACGGTTATGCGTCGAGCGATCCATTAGTAGCACATTGCAATCAATCACCGCTCCCGATCTTGTGGGACGAGACTGTTTTCGCTCAGGCCCCCAAGTTATGGCGAGAACTTAATCGACAGGGACTCAAGTACGGCTGGACCCAGGCCGTTCATGACGACCAAGGGGCACAGTGCAGCCTGTTCAGCCTTGCAAGAACCCATTGTCCCATTGATATCGAGGAACACTATGGCAATCTCGGCTACGCCATCTTTGCCAGTCAAAAGCTGCATGCGCTCGCCAGTAAAAAACTGTCTGACGCCATCGTAGTCAAGCAAAACTATCACTTGTCGCCGAGAGAAATCGAAGTACTGAGGTGGTCGGCCGAAGGCAAGACGGCTTCGGAAGTGGGCAGGATTCTCTGCCTTTCCGAACGAACCGTGAATTTCCATGTGTGCAGTTGCATGCGAAAACTGAACGTCAGCAATAAAATTTCAGCGGTGGCCAAGGCTGCCCAGATCCATGTGATCTGACCCGTGGCGCGGCACTGCCGAGCTGAAAAACCTGCGAGTAATGTGCAACAAAAAAACGTACCATTTACGGTCCCTCTTGAATGATGCCGCTTTCTTACACGCGACGCAGTTCATTCAGGCGGTCCCGCACAGACACCTGCCTCCAGGCAGCGGGACATTCGTTGATTTCCAGAGTCCCCAGCCATGCCCCTGTTTGACAGCCCTTTTGCCCAACTCGACCTGATCCGCCAACCCGAACAGCAGAACGAACCGCTGCAAGCCTTCGATGCGGCCGATGAATACCTGCTCGCGTATCTGGCCGAGCAACAACCGGCCGCGCAGACTCGGGTCCTGGTGCTCAATGACGGCTTCGGCGCCCTGGCTGCCAGCCTGGCCGGCAGCGTCCTGGTGACCAGCAGCGGTGATTCTTTCCTGGCATTGCAGGCACTGGAGAAAAACCTGGTGCGCAATGGCCGGCCCTTCGATGCGGTGCCAACGCTGCCCGCCAGCGAACCGTTGACCGGCCCGTTCGATCGCGTCCTGATCAAAGTACCGAAAACCCTGGCCCTGCTGGAGGAACAACTGATTCGCCTGCAAGGCCAACTGGCGCCGAGCGCCCAGGTGATCGCCGGGGCCATGATCAAGCACCTGCCCCGGGCCGCCGGCGATTTGCTGGAGCGTTACATCGGCCCGGTGCAAGCCTCCCTGGCGGTGAAAAAAGCGCGGCTGTTGATCGCCACACCGTCCACCGCCTCTTCACCCGGCAGTACGCCGGCCGTGTCGCCCTACCCCACGCGCTACTGGCTGGACGAGCCGAAGATCGAACTGCTCAACCACGCCAACGTGTTCTGCCGCGAAGGCCTGGACATCGGCACGCGGGCGTTCCTGCCACATTTGCCGAAAAACCTCGGCACGGCCCGGGTCGCGGACCTGGGCTGCGGCAATGGCGTGCTGGCCATCGCCAGTGCCCTGCAAAACCCCGAGGCCCGCTACACCCTGGTGGACGAGTCGTATATGGCCGTGCAATCGGCGGCAGAGAACTGGCGTGCGGCCCTCGGCGACCGCGAAGTGACGATCCGGGCCGGCGATGGCCTGGCCGGACAAGAAGCGCAGTCACTGGATGTGGTGTTGTGCAACCCGCCCTTCCACCAGCAGCAGGTGGTGGGTGACTTCCTCGCCTGGCGCATGTTTCAGCAGGCTCGCGAAGCGTTGGTGGTGGGCGGCGCGCTGTACATCGTCGGCAACCGGCACCTGGGCTACCACAGCAAACTGGCGCGGTTGTTCCGAGGCGTCGAGCAAGTGGCCGCCACACCGAAATTCGTGATTCTCAAAGCCCGCAAATAGATCGTCCGCTGCGGGAGCGAAGCCCGCTCCCGCAGGGAAATCAGTGGGTGGTCAGCCCCGCGGCATTCATGAACATCCGCATCAGGCTGGCGACGATGAACAACGCCAGCACACTGCCAGCCCAGATCAACGCCAGCCAGCCGAGCCGCTGCCAGAGAGGCTTGCGTTCGGCGGCCTCGATGTCTTTCAAGTCAGGTTTGGCCATGCTCGACGCCCTCAATGGTAGCCGTCGTCATGGGTCACCTTGCCGCGGAACACGTAGTAGCTCCAGAAGGTGTACACCAGGATCAACGGAATGATGAACAGCGTGCCCACCAGCATGAAGCCTTGGCTCTGGGGCGGTGACGAGGCGTCCCAGATCGAGATGGACGGCGGCACGATATTCGGCCACAGGCTGATGCCCAAGCCGCTGTAGCCGAGGAAGATCAGCACCAGGGTCAGGATGAAGGGCGTGTAGTTGGCATTGCGGGCCACCGCGCGAAACAAACCGTACATGGTCACCAGCACCAGGATCGGCACCGGCAGGAACCAGAACAGGTTCGGCAATGTGAACCAGCGGGCCGCGATGTCCGCGTGGGCCAGCGGCGTCCAGATGCTGACGATACCGATCACGGCCAGCACCACGAACGCCAGCGGCCGGGCCAGGTCATGCATCTGCTCTTGCAACTTGCCTTCGGTCTTCATGATCAGCCAGGTGCAGCCGAGCAACGCGTAGGCCGCGATCAGCGCCAGGCCACAGAACACCGTGAATGGCGTGAACCAGTCCAGGGAACCGCCGGCGAACTGGCGATTGACCACTTCAAAGCCGTCGATGAACGCCCCCAGCGCCACGCCCTGGAAGAAAGTGGCCGTCAGCGAACCGCCAATGAATGCCTTGTCCCAGAGGTGGCGCTTCTCAGCCTTGGCCTTGAAGCGGAACTCGAAGGCCACGCCGCGGAAGATCAGGCCGATGAGCATCAGGATCAACGGCAGGTACAGCGCCGACAGCACCACCGAGTAGGCCAACGGAAACGCCCCGAACAGCCCGGCACCGCCCAGCACCAGCCAGGTTTCGTTGCCGTCCCAGACCGGTGCCACGGTGTTCATCATGACATCACGGTCGCGCTCGCCCTTGACGAAGGGGAAGAGGATGCCAATCCCCAGGTCGAAGCCGTCCATGATCACGTACATCATGATGCCGAAGATGATGACCACGGCCCAGATCAGCGGAAGATCAATACCCATGACTCAATTCCCCTTGTTCGAGCGGTTGTTGTGGTCCACATCGTCGTCGCCTTCGTTGGCGGCCGACAATGGCCGGGCCGGGGTGCGTTTCTGGCCGGGCCCGCCATCGGTCGGCTCGGCTTCGTGAGCCTCCGGTCCCTTGCGTACCAGGCGCATCATGTAGCTCAGGCCTGCACCGAACAGGGCGAAATACACCACGACAAACAACACCAGGGTGATACTCATCTGCGCAAAGCTATGGCCGGACGAAGCATCGGCGGTGCGCATCAAGCCGTAGACCACCCAGGGCTGACGGCCGATTTCGGTGGTGAACCAACCCGCCAGTATCGCGATCAAGCCGGACGGTCCCATCCACAGCACCATGTGCAGGAACGGCCTGGACTGATAGAGCCTGTCGTTGCGGCGCAACCAAAGGCTGCACAGGCCGGTGAAGATCATCAGCAGGCCCAGGCCGACCATGACCCGGAACGACCAGAATACGATGGTCGAATTGGGCCGGTCTTCAGGTGGAAACTCCTTCAGGGCCGGCACCTGCTTGTCCAGGCTGTGGGTCAGGATCAGGCTGCCCAGGTAGGGAATCTCCACCGCGAACTTGGTCCGTTCCTCCTTCATGTCCGGCAGGCCGAACAGGATCAGTGGGGTCGGTTCGTTGCCGACGTTCTCCCAATGGCCTTCGATGGCCGCGATCTTCGCCGGCTGATGCTTGAGGGTGTTGAGTCCGTGGAAGTCGCCAATGACCGCCTGTATCGGCGCCACCAGCAGCGCCATCCACATCGCCATCGACAGCATCCGGCGGATGGCCGGGTTATCGCGGCCGCGCAGCAAGTGCCAGGCCGCCGACGAGCCGACGAAGAACGCCGTGGCGACAAACGCCGCGGTGGACATGTGCAGCAATCGATAAGGAAACGAGGGGTTGAACACCACCGCCAGCCAGTCCACCGGGATCACCCGGCCGTCGATGATTTCGTAGCCCTGGGGGGTCTGCATCCAGCTGTTGGAGGACAGGATCCAGAAGGTCGAGATCAGGGTGCCGATCGCCACCATGACCGTGGAAAAGAAATGCAGCCCACGGCCGACGCGGTTCCAGCCAAACAACATCACGCCCAGGAAACCCGCTTCGAGGAAGAACGCCGTGAGCACCTCGTAGGTGAGCAAGGGGCCGGTCACCGCGCCGGCGAAGTCCGAAAAGCGGCTCCAGTTGGTCCCGAACTGATAGGCCATGACCAACCCGGACACCACCCCCATGCCGAAGTTGACGGCAAAGATTTTCGACCAGAAGTGGTACAGGTCGCGGTAGGTATCATCGCGGGTCTTGAGCCACAACCCCTCGAGCACCGCCAGGTAACTCGCCAGGCCGATGGTGATGGCCGGGAACAGGATGTGGAACGAGATCGTGAACGCGAACTGGATTCGGGCGAGATCGAGCGCCTCCAAACCGAACATAAGTCTTCCTCTGTCAGGTAAAACCGGCTGCGGGCGGGGCTTGCATCGGGCCCCAGGGATATGGAGTGCGATGCTTTTCAAATCGTTCTTTTTATAACCGTCACAACGCAGGACTCTGGCCGGATGGCCGCCAGCCCAACGCCCCGAAGGGTATTGATCTGGATCAAGCAATGCTCAAAGAGTAGTCGCAATCTTGCCGATGGACGGCGTGGTCTTTTGTCGCGTGACAGGTTGTCTCAGGAGTTGACGCCAATGGAAATCTTTTGTGGCGAGGGGATTTATCCCCGCTGGGCTGCGAAGCAGACCCACCCATTTCAGCCAGAATCCAATTGGCGAGCGCTACGCACTCGAACGGGGATAAATCCCCTCGCCACAATAAATCCCCTCTTCACAGGAATCGCGCATCGCGCAAAATCGATGCTTGGCTAACTATTTTTTCCAACGGGCGTAATTTCCGGTTACAGCTCGGCGATAATCTCGATGCCTTCATCACCGGACCCGCCCTAGATGCCCAGTCAAGCGCCGCTGCTGCTCCGTCACCATCGTCCCTTCATCGCCTTCTGGCTGGCCCGGATATTCACCGCCAGCGGCTTCCAGATGCTCACCGTGGCCATCGGCTGGAACCTCTATCAACTGACCGGCAACGTCCTGGACCTGGGCCTGGTGGGGTTGGTGGAGTTTGCCCCGCGCGTGCTGTTCATGCTCCATACCGGGCATGTGGCGGACCGCTATGACCGGCGCAAGGTCGCGGCCATTTGCCAATCATTGCAGGCCATGATTGCCCTGGCGCTGGCGATTGGCAGCGCCACCGACAACGTCACACGGGAGATGATCTTCATCCTCGCCTTCCTGCTGGGCGCCGCTCGCTCCTTCGAAATGCCGACCACCCAGGCGTTGCTGCCGAGCATCGTGCCGGCGAGCCTGTTTCCCCGCGCCGTGGCCGCCGCGCAATCGGCCCAGCAATCGGCCACCATCGTCGCGCCGGCACTCGGCGGCTTGCTCTACGCCTTCGGCAGCGTCTGGGTCTATGGGCCGACGGTGCTGCTCTACATCATCGCCTGCTGCCTGATGCTCAACCTGCCCGCCCGGCAGACGCCACTGAACAAAGGCAAGGCGACCTTGGATTCTTTGCTGGCCGGGATTCGCTTCATTCGCAGCCGCCCGGACATTCTCGGGGCGATCTCCCTGGACCTGTTCGCGGTGTTGCTCGGCGGCGCGACGGCGCTGCTGCCGGTGTTCGCCAAGGACATCCTGCTCACCGGCCCCTGGGGCTTGGGCCTGTTGCGTTCGGCACCGGCGGTCGGGGCCCTGCTGATGTCGTTGTGGCTGGCGCGGTTTGCCGTGGAGCGCAAGGTCGGTCGGGTAATGTTCACCGCCGTGGGCGTATTCGGCGTCGCCACCATTGCCTTCGGCCTTTCCACCTCGTTCTGGTTTTCCCTGGCGGTGCTGGTGGTGCTAGGCGCGGCAGACATGATCAGCATGGTGATCCGTGCCTCGTTCGTGCAACTGGAAACCCCGGATGAAATGCGCGGCCGGGTCAGCGCGGTGAACGGGCTGTTCATCGGCGCGTCGAACCAGCTGGGCGAGTTCGAATCCGGCCTCACCGCCCACTGGTTCGGCACCGTGCCGGCGGTGGTCATGGGCGGTGTCGGTACGCTGCTGGTGACCGGGACCTGGATCAAGCTGTTCCCGACCCTGGCCAACCGTGACCGGATGCACGAACCGGTGGATGAAGCAAAAGCCTAGGTTTGGACGAAAAGTCGCCGAGCGGCGATCAGGCAAGGCGAAAACAGGCGAGGAAGCGGAGTTGACTGGCTGTCAATGAGCATTCCGAGCCTGTTTTCAACGCAGCATGATCGTCGCGCAGGCACTTTTCGTACAAAGCCTAGAGCAACTTGTCGAGGGTGATGGGGAAGTCCCGCACCCGCTTGCCAGTGGCGTGGTAAATCGCATTGGCCACCGCCGCGGCCACCCCGACGACGCCGATTTCGCCGACGCCCTTGGACCCGAGCGCATTGACGATTTCGTCCTGTTCCTCGACGAAAATCACCTCGATATCACCGATGTCGGCGCTGACCGGCACATGATACTCCGCCAGGTTGTGGTTCATGTGACGCCCCAGGGCGTGATCGGTCAGGGTTTCTTCGTGCAGGGCCATGCCGACGCCCCACACCACGCCACCGAGAATCTGGCTGCGGGCGGTTTTCGGGTTGACGACCCGCCCGGCGGCAATGGCGCTGACCACTCGGTTGACCCTCACCGTTCCCAAGTCCTCATCCACCCACACTTCGACAAACACCGCCGAATGAGTAGCCGTGGCGTAGGCCTGGCGTTTTGCATCCGGCTCGGCGGTGACCTGGGCCTGCAACGGCGTCTCGCCACTTTTTTGCGCCAGCTCCGCTAACGCCACGCTCGCTTCGCCCAGCCGCAGTTGGCCATCGGCAAACGTCACTTGCTCAAGGGTCGCGCCACCGAAGGCCGGACAGGCCTGGCGGGCCACGGCCAGGAGTTTTTCCTTCAGCGCTTCACAGGCCTGCTGCACGGCGCTGCCCACCGACGAGACGGTGAACGAACCACCCTGCAGCGGCGCAGTGGGCAGCGACGAATCCCCCAGGACAAACGTGACGTCCTCAAGGGAAACGCCTGACGCCTCGGCGGCAATCTGGGTCATGACCGTGTAGGTCCCGGTGCCGATGTCCGTGGTGGCGCTGCTGACGGTCAGCTTGCCATTTGTATCCAGAGAGGCTTGGGCACTGGCCTTCTGCTGCATGGCTTCCCACACGCCACCGGCCATGCCCCAGCCCACCAGTTGCCGGCCTTCACGCATGCTGCGTGGTTCCGGGTTGCGCTTGTCCCAGCCGAAACGACGGGCACCTTGGGCATAACACTCACGCAGTTCCTTGCTGGAATACGGCTTGCCTTCGTTCTCGTTGCGTTCGGTGTAGTTGATCAAGCGCAGTTGGATCGGATCGATCGCCAGGGCACAGGCCAGTTCATCCATGGCGCATTCCAGGCCAATCAGCCCGAGGGCGGCACCGGGCGCGCGCATGTCCAAGGGCGTATAGACGTCCAGCGGCACCAACTTATAGGTCAACGCCACGTTGTCGCAGTGATAAAGCATGCCGCTCCACTCCACCACGTGTTCGGTGAAGTCCTCGAAACGCGAGGTCTGGCCTATAGCGGTGTGTGCCACAGCCAGCAAGCGACCGTTGGCCGCCGCCCCCAGTTGCACGCGCTGGAGGGTTCGCGGCCGATAGCCAAAGGTGAACATCTGCTGGCGCGTCAGGCTGACCCGCACCGAGCGCTTGAGGGCCAGTGCCGCCATCACGGCCAACGGCAATTGATACTGCGGGCGTAGCCCGGAACCGAAGGCGCCGCCGACAAACGCGGCAAACACCCGCACCTGTTCTTTCTCCAGGCCGAAGACCTTTTGCACATAGGCTTGGCAGTTCTGCGTGCCTTGGGTCTTGTCGTGGATGTGCAGGCTGCCATCAGGCTGATACAACACGGTGGAGGCGTGTGGCTCCATCGGGTTGTGGTGTTCGACCGGCGTGCTGTAGGACACATCCACGCTGAGCGCGGAGCTGGCGTACTCGCCCTGAAAATTCCCACGGGGCTGGGGCAGCTCAGCCGGTGCCGGATGGGCGTCATATTGCAAGGTGATCAGATCGGTCTGATGCGCCTCGGCGTCGTATTCGATTTCCACCAGCGAACCGGCATACCGGGCCAGCTCAAGGTTTTCCGCCACCACCAGGGCCAGCGGCTGGCCGCTGTAGAGCACCCGGTCGTTGTACAACGGCCGGAACGGCGAGCCGTCCGCCGCATCGGCATCCTGGTAGGGCTCGTCGTAGCTGGCAATCCTCGGCCGGTTGGTATGGTCGATGACCGCGACCACGCCGGGCAGTGCCAGGGCTCGGGACGCATCGATGCGCACTACGCGACCACGGGCGACCGTACCGGAGACGACGCTGCCGTGCAGCAAGCCGTCCTCGGGGTATTCAGCAGCGTAACGGGCCTGGCCCGTCACCTTGAGCAGGCCGTCGACCCGGTCAAGGGGTTGTCCTATGGATTTGCTCGGAGCGTTCATCAGGCGTGTCCTCCCTGGGGTGCGCAACCCAATGCGGCTTCACTCAAGGCACGGACAATCGCCCGGCGCGCCAGTCTGACTTTGAAGCCGTTGTGCTCCAGCGGCTCAGCGTTTTGCAGCAGCGCGTCGGCAGCGGCGGTGAAGGTTTCGCGGCTGACGGTCTGCCCGGTCAGCCAGCTCTCCACGGCACGGTCGCGCCAGGGTTTGTGCGCCACGCCCCCCAGGGCCAGGCGTGCCTGGCGAATCACCGGCCCGTCCAGCTCCAGCGCCGCCGCCACTGAGACCAGCGCAAAGGCGTAGGAAGCGCGATCACGGATCTTCAGGTAGTGGCTATGGTCGGCAAAACCGGCGGCAGGCAATTCGATAGCGGTGATCAGCTCATCGTCGGCCAGTTGGTTATCCCGCTCCGGGGCGTCGCCGGGCAGGCGATGGAAGTCGGCGAACTCGATGGTCCGCGCCCCACCCCGGCCCAGGACATGGACCACTGCTTCCAGGGCCGCCAAGGCCACGCACATGTCGGAAGGATGGGTGGCCACGCATTGATCGCTGGCACCGAAAATCGCGTGGATCCGGTTCAAACCGTTCCGGGCCGGGCAACCGCTGCCGGGTCGGCGTTTGTTGCACGGTACGCTCGCGTCATAGAAGTAGTAGCAACGGGTGCGTTGCAGCAGGTTGCCGCCGGTGCTGGCCATGTTGCGCAGTTGGGGCGAGGCACCCGCCAGGATGGCCTGGGCCAGCAGTGGATAACGGCGCTCGATCCACGGGTGCCAGGCCAGGTCGGCATTGCTCACCAGGGCCCCGATCATCACCCCGCCGGAAGGGGTTTCACTGAGGTCCGCCAGGGGCAACCCGGTGATGTCGATCAGGTGCTCGGGACGGGTGATATTTTCCTTCATCAGGTCCAGCAGGTTGGTGCCGCCGGCGATGAAGCGGGAAACCGGGCTCGACAAATCGACAGCGGCCTGCACGGTGTCGGGCTTGCTGTATTGGAAGGGATTCATTGATCACCTCCCTGCTGGCAAAGTGGCAGCGCTTCTTCGATGGCATCGCGAATGTTGGTATAGGCGCCGCAGCGGCACAGGTTGCCGCTCATCAGTTCGCTAATCTGCCCACGGGTCTGCGCCCGGCCCTCGTTGGCCAAGCCCACCGCCGAGCAGATCTGCCCTGGCGTGCAATAACCGCACTGGAACGCGTCGTGCTTGATGAAAGCCTGCTGCATGGGATGCAACTGGTCGTCGCTGGCCAGGCCTTCGACAGTGATCAGTTCTGCGCCGTCGCACATGACGGCCAGCGTAAGACAGGCGTTGATCCGCTTGCCGTCGCGCAGCACCGTGCAGGCACCGCATTGGCCGTGGTCGCAGCCTTTCTTGCTGCCCACCAGGTCCAACTGCTCGCGCAGCAGGTCCAGCAACGTGGTCCAGGCCAGCACTTGCAACTCTCGCACTTGGCCATTGAGGGTCAGACGGATCGGATGACGGACGAAGGACGCCTGCGTCGCTTCGGACAGGGTCGCGCTCATGGAACACCTCACGGTTGGTCGTACTCGCGGCGTTTTGGAAAACCGCCGTCATAAGGGGTACGACTTCAGGGTGGGGGTGAGCGTTCAAGGCAAATGCGCGATGAAAGAATGCCAGCGTCTGCTTCGCAGCCGAGCGGGAGCAAGCTCCCTCGCCACAGGCCGATGTGGATCAAGCGTGTCAGGCCAGCAGCTCTGCCGCCACCACGCTCCTCACGCCCTTGCCACAAAGTTGCTCCACCAGCGTCAAGGCAAACGCCAGGGCGGCGGCCGAGCCTTGGGCGGTGATGCAGTTGCCGTCCACCACCACAGGCTGATCGACGAAGCTGCAACCGGACAGTTGCTGGCTCACTGCGGGCAGGCAGGTCATGCGGCGCTGGCGCAGGACGCCGGACGCCTGTAGCGCCAGGGCCGGGGCTTCGGCGATGGCGGCGAAGAAACGTCCGGCGGCGGCCTGGTCCTTGAGCCGCTGTTGCAGCGGCTGATGAGCCGCCAAGTGCTGGGCGCCGATGATGCCGCCTGGCAGGACGACCAGGTCGAAATCCTGCGCGAGCATGTCCACCAGCATCCCATCGGCCGTCAGGCGCGTGCCGCGGGCGCAGGTGAGCATGCGCCGCCCTTCGATGCTCGCCACCACGGTTTCGATCTGCGCCCGACGCAGCACGTCGATCACGGTGACCGTCTGCAAGTCGTCGACACCCTCGGCGACGGCTATCAGGGCTCGGGGGATCTTGGTTCCAGGAATCATGGGCGCTCTCCGCTGGGTGATGCTTGTAGTGTAGGAGCTGCCGAAGGCTGCGATCTCTTGATATGCGCTTGAGATTCAAGCGTCGGGGGGAAAGATCGCAGCCTCGCTTCGCTCGACAGCTCCCACAGGAGCCAGCGGCTATTTGATGTACAGCTGGGTCGACATCCGGTTGCCCGGTGCGTTGATCGACTGGTTGCTGAAGCTGAAGGTGCCCTCTTGCTTGCCCTTCAGGTCGAAGATGTACAAATAGCCGACGACCTTGGTCCGCACGGAGCAGTCATTGAGATTGCCATTGCTGTACGCGCACACCGGCGAGCGGGTGCCGTCGACTTCAAAGCCGTCCAGGGTGACATGGGGTTGACGGCCATAGCCGACCTCCAGCACATAGACCTTGATCGTCGGGCCGTGATCGCAACGCGTCTGCGCCTGCCCCGGGACGATGTCCTCGAAGCCGCAGGCCGGCGACTCGACCTTGAGCACCTTGACTTCGCTCAAGGGCGGCGCCGACGCGGCATGGGCGGCCTGGCCGGGCAACCACAGGCCCAGCGCGCACCCCACGACCGCCAGCAGCTTTTTATTCATCTGAAGCATAGAGACCTCCCGGAACCGCGCGCAGTATGGCCCACTTGGCGCGTTGGCAAAACATCGACGACGATCGCAGCCACAACGCTACGCTGCTGGTATGATGCGCGGCTTTTTCCGACCCGCAGAAAATTCCCGGGCGCCGCTGGCGACCTGTGCTTTGCTGTTGAGGTCGATACATTCACGGCGCCGGGCGCGCCACGGGGAGCAGACATGCTGGAAAGGCTGTTTCAACTCAAGGCACACAACACCAACGTGCGGACCGAGATCCTGGCGGGCGTCACGACGTTCCTGGCCATGGCCTACATTCTGTTCGTCAACCCGAGCATCCTTGGCGAAACCGGCATGGATAAAGGCGCGGTGTTCGTCGCCACCTGCCTGGCGGCGGCCATTGGCTCCACGGTCATGGGCTTGATCGCCAACTACCCGATCGCCCTCGCCCCGGGCATGGGCCTGAATGCCTTCTTCACCTACACCGTGGTCCTGCACATGGGCCATACCTGGCAAGTGGCGCTGGGCGCGGTGTTCATCTCCGCCGTGCTGTTCTTCCTGCTGTCGATCTTTCGCATCCGCGAGTGGATCATCAACAGCATCCCGCTGCCGCTTCGCTCGGCAATCGCTGCGGGTATCGGCCTGTTCCTGGCGCTGATCGCCCTGAACAATGCTGGCATCGTGGTGAAAAACCCGGCGACCATGGTTGGCCTCGGCGACTTGAAGCAACCGGCGCCGATCCTCGCCACCCTCGGTTTTGTCCTGATCGTCGCCCTCGAAGCCTTGAAAGTGCGCGGCGCGGTGCTGATCGGCATCCTGGCGGTCACCCTTGTCTCGATCCTGATGGGTTTCACCCCGTTCGGCGGCGTCATCTCCGCGCCGCCCTCCCTAGCCCCGACCTTCCTGCAGTTGGACATCAAGGGCGCCCTGGACATCGGCCTGGTGAGCGTGATCTTCGCTTTCCTGTTCGTCGATCTGTTCGACAACTCCGGCACCCTGATCGGCGTCGCCAAGCGCGCCGGGCTGATGGGCAAGGACGGCCACATGCCGAAGATGGGCCGTGCGCTGATCGCCGACAGCACCGCCGCCATGGCCGGGTCGCTGCTGGGCACCTCTACCACCACCAGTTACATCGAATCGGCCGCGGGCGTCAGCGCCGGCGGGCGCACCGGCCTGACCGCCATCGTGGTGGCGATCCTGTTCCTGCTGGCGCTGTTCTTCTCGCCACTGGCCGCCAGCGTCCCGCCTTTCGCCACTGCGCCGGCCTTGCTGTTCGTCGCCGTGCTGATGACCTCGGGCCTGGCGGAAATCGACTGGGACGACATCACCGTCGCCGCCCCGGTGGTGGTCACCGCCCTGGCGATGCCATTCACCTACTCCATCGCCAACGGCATCGCCTTCGGTTTCATTGCCTGGACCGCCATCAAACTGGTGTCTGGCCGTGGCCGTGAGCTGAACCCGGCGCTGGTCATTCTGTCGATCCTGTTCGTGATCAAGTTGGGTTGGTTCAACGCATGACTTTTGATTCCCAGGCCTACGCCGCTCAGTTGCAGGACAAGGTCACCCGTTTGCGTGACCTGTTGGCCCCGTTCGAGGCCCCGGAGCCGGCGGTGTTCGATTCGCCCCTGAAAAACTTTCGCCTGCGGGCCGAGTTCCGCCTGTGGCGCGAGGCCGGCGAACGGCATTACGCGATGTTCTCCCAGGACGACAAGCGCACGCCGATCCTCATCGAGGAATTTCCCATCGCCAGCCTGCGCATCAACCAGTTGATGCCGCAACTCAAGGCCGCCTGGCAGGCCAGCGCCCCCCTGAGCCATAAGCTGTTCCAGGTGGAGTTCCTGACCACCCTGGCGGGGGACGCGATGATCACCCTGTGTTATCACCGCCCGTTGGACGAGCACTGGCACGCGGCCGCCTCGAAACTGGCAACCGACCTGGGCGTGAGCATCATTGGCCGCTCCAAGGGCAAGCGGGAAGTGATCGGCCATGACTATGTGGTGGAGCAGCTCGAAGTCGGCGGCCGCACGTTCAGCTATCGCCAGCCCGAAGGCGCCTTCACCCAGCCCAACGGCACGGTGAACCAGAAGATGCTCAACTGGGCCTACGAGGCATTGGGGGAGCGCAACGACGATCTGCTGGAGTTGTACTGCGGCAACGGCAACTTCACCCTGCCCCTGGCCACACGTGTGCGCAAAGTACTGGCCACCGAAATCAGCAAGACCTCGGTGAACGCCGCGCTGAGCAACCTCAGCGAAAACGCTGTGGACAACGTCACGCTGGTGCGCCTGTCCGCCGAAGAGCTGACCGAAGCCCTGAACGAAGTCCGGCCGTTCCGCCGCTTGCAGGGCATCGACCTGAAAAGCTACGAATTCGGCAGCGTCTTCGTCGACCCGCCTCGCGCCGGCATGGACCCGGATACGTGCGAGCTGACCCGGCGCTTCGACAACATCCTGTACATCTCCTGCAACCCCGACACCCTCGCCGCGAACATCGCGCAGCTGAACGACACCCACCGCATCACGCGCTGCGCGTTGTTCGATCAATTTCCGTGGACCCACCACATGGAGTCCGGGGTGTTGTTGACTCGACGCTGACCCCCTCATATACAGGGCTGCCCTGTAGGAGCTGCCGAGTGAAACGAGGCTGCGATCTTTCCACTGCACATTAAGTCCAGAGCAAAAGATCGCAGGCTTCGCCAGCTCCTACAGGGGATACATTCCCTCGCCATTCCCAAATGCCCATCAAACGGAGTTTGTTCGATCATCGAACACTTATTGCCCGACGTCATCGGCTTTATTTGACCAAATTAACCATCTAGTACAATTTATCTCCACCGGCTGAAATCCCGCCGACACCAACAATAAAAATGTGGAGAAATTGCGATGCCTCCGATCGTTCTGGTGCTCAACGGCCCGAACCTGAACCTGCTCGGCACCCGCGAGCCGGCAACCTACGGCCATGAAACCCTGGCCGACATCTCGGCACTGTGTGGCCGCGCCGCTGAAGAATTCGGCTTGGCGGTGGAGTTTCGCCAGACCAATCAGGAAAGCGAGCTGCTGGACTGGATTCACGGCGCCCGGGGCCGATGCGCCGGTATCGTCATCAACCCGGCGGCCTGGACCCACACCTCCGTGGCGATCCGCGACGCCTTGGTGGCCAGCGAAGTACCGGTGATCGAGGTCCATCTGTCCAACGTCCACGCCCGCGAAACATTCCGCCATCACTCCTTCGTCTCATCCATCGCCATAGGCGTGATGTGCGGGTTTGGCAGCCATGGTTATCGCCTGGCCCTTGAACATTTCAGTCAGCGGTTGAAGGGTTGATGAGCATGTCGAATATCACTGTGCTGGCCGGCCTGATCGGTGCGGGCATCCAGGCGTCTCGCACGCCTGCGCTACATGAGCAGGAAGGCGATGCCCAAGGCATGCGTTACCTCTATCGGCTGATCGACCTCGACGCGCTGAAACTCGACAGCGGCGCCCTGGCTGACTTGCTGGTGGCCGCCGAACGCATGGACTTCACCGGCCTGAACATCACCTTCCCCTGCAAGCAGGCGATCATCCCGCTGCTGGATGAGTTGTCGCCCGAGGCCCGCGGCATCGGCGCGGTCAATACCGTGGTGCTCAAGGACGGCAAGCGCATCGGCCACAACACCGACTGCCTGGGGTTCGCTGAAGGTTTTCGCCGTGGCCTGGGGGATGTGGCGCGCCAGCGCGTGGTCCAGATGGGCGCCGGGGGCGCCGGCGCGGCGGTGGCCCACGCGTTGCTGCTGGAGGGCGTGGAAACCCTGAGCATTTTTGACGTCGAGGTCAGCCGTGCCGAGGCGCTGGCCAACAACTTGAACCAACACTTCGGCCCTGGCCGCGCTCGCGCCGGGCATGACCTGCCCACCGCCATGGCCGAGGCCGACGGCCTGGTGAACACCACGCCCATGGGCATGGCGAAACTACCGGGCACGCCGGTGCCGGTCGAGCTGTTGCGGGGCACCCTGTGGGTCGCGGAAATCGTCTACTTCCCACTGGAAACCGAACTGCTGCGCAACGCCCGCGCCATCGGCTGCCGTACCCTGGATGGCGGCAATATGGCGGTGTTCCAGGCGGTGAAGGCGTTCGAACTGTTCAGTGGCGTGGCGCCGGATGCGCAACGGATGCTGGAACACTTCCAGAGCATGAACCACTAAAGCCTGGTGATAATCCCTTGTGGGAGCGAGCTTGCTCGCGATGACGGTGTGTCAGTCGCAATCGGTGTTGGCTGATCGACCGCTATCGCGAGCAAGCTCGCTCCCACACAGGCCCGCTCCCACAAGAATTACGGGTCAGGGCTGGAGGTAGCGCAACACTGACTCACAAACCATCCGCCGATGCCGCTGCTTGACCGCTTCAGCCGACAGGTCGATCTGAAAGATCTCACCGAACGTCTGCCGGTTGGACACCCGGTAGAAACAGAACGAGCTGATCAGCAGGTGTATATCCAGCGGCTCGAGGCCGGCACGGAACACGCCCTCTTCGGCGCCGCGACGCAGGATCACCCCCAGGGAATCGAGGATGGTGTTGGTCATCGCCTTGATCGTGCCTGACTGCTTCACGTACTCGGCGTTGTGGATGTTTTCGATGCAGACGATGCGCACGAAATCCACGTTGCGGTCGTGGTGGTCGAAGGTGAACTCCACCAGGCGCCGGATCGCGTCGACCGGCGCCAGCTCCGCCAGGTGCAAGCGGCTCTCGGTGGTGCGGATATCCCCGTAGAGTTTTTCCAGCACCTCGACGTACAACTGCTCCTTGCTGCCGAAGTAGTAGTAGATCATGCGCTTGGACGTGTGGATGCGCTCGGCGATGGCATCGACCCGGGCGCCGGCCAGGCCTTGCTGGACGAACTCGACGATGGCTTCCTGAAGAATGTTTTCCCGGGTCTTTTCCGGGTTGTTCTTGCGACTCTTGCGCGGCGTGGCGACAGGTTCGTCGAGCGCTGCGGAAAGCTCTGGATTCATAGTCATTGCGGGGCTCACGGCCATCACTGCACAGGCTGGCGATTATGGGCCGCACCGTGCACTGAAGGAAGCCACGACACGGCCCATTACCGCCGCGTTTACGATTTCTCTACAACTTGGCGTGCCGCAAGCCACCGCTGCGGGACTTGGCCATGGCCGCCAGGCGCACCGCGACATTGGCGGCACCATAACCGGCGTAACCGTTCTTGCGCTGGATGATCTCAAAGAAAAACCGCCCCTCGAACGGCTCGGTGTAAACGTGGAACAGCTCGCCCCCCTGGGCGTCGCGGTCGTACAGCACGTTGAAATAGGCCAGTTCGCTCAGGAATTCGTCATCGAAATCGAAACGCGCCGCCAGGTCGTCGTAGTAATTGAGCGGGATGTCCAGCAACGGCACGCCCGCCTCTTTGGCACGACTGACCTGGGCGAAGATGTCGTCGCAATCGAAAGCAATGTGATGCACGCCGGAACCGCGATAACTCGACAGCGCGTGTGAGATCGCGGTGTTGCGGTTCTCGGAAATGTTCAGCGGCAAGCGGATCGAACTGCAGCGGCTGCGCAGCGCACGGCTTTTCACCAGGCCATAGGGGTCGGGCAAGACGACTTCGTCGTCGGCCTCGAAATCCAGCAGGCTCTTGTAGAACAGCACCCAACTGTCGAGGCTGTCGGCCGGCAGCGCCATTGCCATGTGGTCGATGCGCTTGAGCCCGGCCCCGATGACAGCCCCCGGCTGCAGGTTGAAATCGGTGCCATAGACGTCGGCTTCCTGGTCCACCAGGTAAATCAGGCTGCCGTCCGGGGCGCGCACCGCCGCCAACTCCAGTTCGTTGGGCCCCACCAGCCCGCGATAGGGCTGGCCCTTGTAGGCAACGGCCCGCTCCAAGGCGCTGGCACTGTTCTTCACGCGCACGGCGGTGGCGCACAACGAAGGCCCGTGGGCTTCGAAAAAACTGTGGGCGAAGGAGTACGGTTCGCTGTTGAGGATCAGGTTGATATCGCCCTGGCGCAGCAGGCTGACATTCTTCGAACGATGCTGGCCGGCCTTGACGAACCCCAGCCGCTCCAGCCAATGGGAGAGCTTGGCACCGAGGCTATCGTCCACGGCGAACTCGAGGAATTCGATGCCGTCATATTCGCTGGCCGGCGGGGTAGCGAACAGGATGTCGGCATTGCCAACGGCGCTCGCTTCTTCGGCCAGGCGCTGGCGGGTCTTTTCCTCCAGGTACAGCAGCGAGCGCAGACCGTCGGCGGCATTGGCCCGTGGCGGCGCGGCGCGGAAGCCGTCGTTGAAGATCTCCAGCGACAGCGGCCCGGTATAACCACTCTTGATGATCGGTGCCAGAAACCCCGGCAAGTCGAATTCGCCCTGCCCCGGGAAACAACGGAAATGTCGGCTCCACTCCAGAACATCCATGGCCAGGATTGGCGCATCGGCCATTTGCACGAAAAAAATCTTCTCGCCAGGGATCTCGGCGATCGCACTCGGATCGCCCTTGAGGGACAAGGTATGGAAGCTGTCGAGCAACACGCCAAGGCTGGGGTGATCGGCCTGGCGCACAATGTTCCAGACCTGTTGATAAGTATTCACGTGGCGGCCCCAGGCCAACGCCTCGTAACCGATGCGCAAGCCCCGCGCACCGGCCCGTTCAGCCAGCAGGCGCAGGTCATCGATCAGGATCCGTTCATCGCCGACGCTGTCGGCCGAGGCGTTGCTGCACACCAGCACCAGGTCGGTGCCCAGTTCCTGCATCAAGTCGAACTTGCGCTCGGCCCGCTCCAGGTTGCGCGACAGACGATCGCGACGGCAGCCTTCGAAGTCACGAAACGGTTGGAACAGGGTGATGGCGATGCCCAGGTCGGCGCACATCTGCCTGATTTCCCGCGGGCTGCCATCGTAATAGAGAAGGTCGTTCTCGAAGATTTCCACCCCGTCAAAACCGGCGGCGGCAATGGCTTCGAGTTTTTCCGGCAAGGTACCGCTCAAGGATACGGTGGCAATGGAACGCTGCATGACTTCGGCTCCCGGACAGGCATCGGCTACAAAAGGTGCGCCGCTTTTGAAAGAGTCAGCCGATTATTGAGCTGCCGGTTTCTTTCAGCAATTTAATATGTACCATCCGGTTAGTTTTTTGGGCGATTATCGAACAAAATGCCGATTGCCGAATTGACGATTTTTTGCTCACTGCGCACCATCGCTCCCCACATCGACGCAGGCCCTGATCGCCGACGTCAATGGAAAGACCCAGACCGACCATAAGAATTTCAAAAACGGGTACACGCTATGATTCCTTCCCAAAGTTCCCGCCTGGCCCCTGGCCTGGGTGCCTCCACCGGCAGCGTCGGTGACAAGATCCGCGGCGCCATGGCCGTGGGCAAGACCCGTTGGGGTATGCTCGCCCTGGTGTTTTTCGCCACCACCCTGAACTACATCGACCGCGCCGCCCTGGGCGTCATGCAGCCGATCCTGGCCAAGGAAATGAACTGGACGGCGATGGATTACGCCAACATCAACTTCTGGTTCCAGGTCGGTTATGCCGTCGGCTTCGTGTTGCAGGGGCGGCTGATCGACCGGATCGGCGTCAAGCGCGTGTTCTTCTGCGCCGTGCTGCTCTGGAGCCTGGCGACCGGCGCCCATGGCCTGGCGACCTCGGCGGTGGGTTTCATGGTCTGCCGCTTCATCCTCGGCCTCACCGAAGCCGCCAACTACCCGGCCTGCGTGAAGACCACCCGGCTGTGGTTCCCGGCGGGCGAACGGGCCGTGGCCACCGGTATTTTCAACGCCGGGACCAACGTTGGCGCGATGTTCACCCCGATGCTGCTGCCGCTGGTCCTGCACGTGTGGGGCTGGCAGGCCGCGTTCCTGTGCATGGCCGCCCTGGGCGGGATCTGGCTACTGTTCTGGGGCCTGAAATACTTCAACCCCGAAGACCACCCCAGCGTCAAACAGTCGGAGCTGGACTACATCCAGGCCCAGGACGAACCGGACCAGGTCCGCGTACCGTTCTCACGCATCCTGCGCATGCGCGGCACCTGGGCGTTCGCCCTGGCCTACTCGATCACCGCGCCGGTGTTCTGGTTCTATCTCTATTGGTTGCCGCCGTTCCTGAACCAGCAATACAACCTGGGCATCAACGTGACCCAGATGGGCATCCCGCTGATCATCATCTACCTCACCGCCGACTTCGGCAGCGTGGGCGGCGGCATCCTGTCTTCGTTCCTGATCGGTCGCGGCCTCAATCCGATCAAGGCGCGACTGGTGTCCATGCTGCTGTTCGCCTGCTGCATCATCGGCGTGATCATGGCCGCCGGCGCAAGCAACCTGTGGATGGCGGTGTTCGCCATTTCCCTGGCCATCGGCGCGCACCAGGCCTGGACCGCCAACATCTGGAGCCTGGTGATGGACTACACGCCCAAGCACATGATGAGTACGGTGTTCGGCTTTGGCGGCATGTGCGCGGCCATTGGCGGCATGTTCATGACCCAGTTGGTGGGCCACATCCTCACGATCACCAACAACAACTACACCGTGCTGTTCACCCTGATTCCGGCGATGTACTTCATTGCCCTGACCTGGCTGTACTTCATGGCGCCGCGCAAGGTGCCGACCCTGGAAAACTGATTCCAGTCAGCCCGGATCATTCATCCAACGGTGGGAGCCAAGCCACTGCTGTGGGAATGACCCTCTACTGTGGGAGCAAGGCTTGCCCGCGATACAGGCGCCTCGGTCCATCAAGGACCGCATCGCCCTCATCGCGGGCAAGCCTTGCTCCCACAATCGATCCCTCCACAATCCGTGCTAAACCCGCCGCTGCTGCCACGCCGCCGCCAACCCACTCAAGCAGATCAGGGCGATGCCCACCACGGTGGTCAGCGTCGGCGTATGGCTGAAGAACAACCAGCCCAGCAGGCCGGCAAACACGATCTGGCAATACCCGAACGGCGCGAGCAACGCCGGGGCGGCAAAGCGAAAGGCCTGGGTCAGCATCAGGTGCGCCGTCATCCCACAGGCCCCCAGCGCCAACATCATCACCCCGTGCATCAGACTCGGCACTTGCCAGAAGAACGGCACCAGCGCGCTCATCACCAACGTGTTGCACAGGCCGGCGAAGAAATTGCTGGTGGTCGGGCTGTCGATCTCGCTGAGCTTGCGCGTGAGCAGCTGGTAGAAACAGAAAAACAACGCCGAACAGAAGGGCAACAACACCGCCGGGGTGAACAGATCGCCACCGGGATGGACGATGATCAACACCCCGATAAAACCGAAGATCACCGCGATCCATTGACCGCGCGTCACGTGTTCGCCCAGCAACGGCACCGACAACGCGGTCACCAGCACGGGCGCGAGGAAGTTGACCGCCGTCGCCTCCGCCAGTGGGATGAACATCAATGCCGTGGTAAAAAACAGACTGGTGCCCAGCAGGCACAACGCCCGGGCCAACTGCCACAACGGGCGCTTGGTACGTAGCACCCGCAGCCCCGAACGCGGCAGGAAGATACCCGCCATCAACAAGGTGTGCACCACGTAACGTGCCCAGACCACCATGATGATCGGATAAAAACCCGACAGATATTTGGACAACGCGTCATGACTGGAGAACAGGAACGTTGCGACCAGAATAAGCACGATGCCCTTGAAAGCCTGATTGACGCCGGAGAGCGGTGTGCTGAGGGTCATGAGGGAAACCTGCGTTGCTTGATGTAGGGGCCGTGACGCACGTTGCAGTTATTCGGCCCGCGAGCATGCCGATAAGTTCTGAATCCGAAGTGTAATGAAAATTCCGGCGCCAGGCAGGATTGACTCACCGCTGAACCAAAACCCGTGTCCGTTGCCTGACAGCTCAAGCGCGACGCGCACCTTGGGCGCCTAAAAGCTAGACTCACCGCCACAGCAGTCATTTTTAGCCAGGTCATTCAGAGGAATTCCCACATGTTATGGAGAAAAGGTCGCCGCAGTGACAACGTGGTGGACGCCCGTGGTGACGGTGGGGGCGGTGGCGGAATGCGTTTCGGTGGCGGCAAGGGATTGAGCCTGACCGCCATTCTCCTGATCGTCGGCATTGGCTGGATCACGGGCCAGGACCCGATGCAGATTCTCGGGCAACTGGCCGGGCAGATGGACCAGTCCGCGCCTGCCACTTCACAAACCCGCCAGGCGCCACCGGCCAACGACGAACAGGCCGAGTTCGTGCGCTCGATCCTCGGCGATACCGAAGACACCTGGGGCCAGGTTTTCCAACAGGCCGGACGCCAGTACCAGCAACCCAAACTGGTGTTGTTCAGCGGTCGAGTCAACTCGGCCTGCGGCCTGGCCTCCTCGGCGACCGGTCCGTTCTATTGCCCGGCGGACCGCCAGGTCTACCTGGACATGAGCTTCTTCAAGGAAATGTCCCAACGCTTCGCCGCCGCGGGCGATTTCGCCCAGGCCTACGTCATTGCCCACGAAGTCGGCCACCACGTGCAGACGCTGCTGGGTGTATCGGCGAAGATCCAGGAAGCCCGCCAGCAAGGCCGGCAGATGGAAGGCGACGGCGGCTTGTTGGTGCGCCAGGAACTGCAGGCCGATTGCCTGGCCGGCGTCTGGGCCAACCATGCGCAAAAACGCCTGAACTGGCTGGAGCCGGGGGACATCGAGGAGGCCTTGACCGCCGCCAACGCCATCGGCGATGACCGCTTGCAGCAACAAGGCCAGGGCCGCGTAGTGCCGGACTCCTTCACCCACGGCACGTCGGCGCAGCGGGTGCGCTGGTTCAAGACCGGCTTCGCCCAGGGCCAGGTCAGCCAGTGCGACACGTTCGCGGCGAAAAAACTGTAGATGAAGTGGCGCGCGCTGATCGGGCTGGTGCTGTGCTGCGCCGTCGCCCAGGCCGAGGAACACGGCGTCAACGTGGTCGCCCCAGGGCGCCTGCAACTCAAGGGCGGCGCCATGGCTGTCGCCGTCAGCCCGCCCCCGGCGTCCATCCAGCGCGTGCTGATCATCCTCCATGGTCGGCTGCGCAACGCCGAGACCTACCTGCACAGCGCCGAAAAAGCTGCCGAACAGGCCGGGCAACAGGGCACGACCCTGATCATCGCCCCGCAATTCCTCAACGAGCGGGACGTGGCTCGCCACACATTACCCAATGAGCTACTGCGCTGGCGGGGCAACGACTGGATGGCCGGTGGCCTGTCCACAGGGCCCAATCCAGTCAGTTCCTTCCAAGTCCTCGACGACATCGTCGCGCGGGTCAGTGACCGGCAACAATTTCCCGAAGTGAAGGAGATCGTCATCGCCGGCCATTCCGGCGGCGCCCAGGTTGTGCAGCGCTATGCCCTGCTCGCCCAAGGCCGATACCGGATCAACCCGCGGTTTGTCATCGCCAACCCGTCGTCCTATGCCTATTTCGATGCCCAACGGCCCATGGCCTTCGACCCGGCCAGTTGCCCTGGTTTCAATCGCTGGAAATACGGCTTGCAGGACCTGCCCGCCTATGCCGCCGGACAGACGCCCGCCCGCCTGGAGGAGAACTACGTCAAACGCGACATCGTTTATCTGCTCGGGCAGCAGGACGTCGACCCGGAGCATCCGGCGCTGGACAAGGGCTGTGAAGCGCAAACCCAGGGGCCCTACCGGCTATTGCGCGGGCATTTCTTTTTCGACTACCTGACCCGGCGTCATCCCGTGGGGCTGAACCAGCGGCTGATCGAAGTGCCGGGGGTTGGGCATAACGGCAATGGGATGCTGACTTCGCCTGAGGGGTTGAAGGTGTTGTTTGGGCAGTGAGTTTTGTATCGGCTGGACGGGCTTCATCGCGAGCAAGCTCGCTCCCACAAAGTTTTCTGCATTCGCCGCATATCCACTGTGGGAGCGAGCTTGCTCGCGATGGCGATCAATCAGTCAACCGTCCTATCAAGCCGACAACATCCGCCGCAACTCAACGCAATCGCGCGCATGCCAGTCCGTCAGCTCCGGCCATGGATTGTCCGGCAGGTTCACCAACACCGTCCGCGCCCCCGCCGCCCGGCCACAGTCCAGGTCGAAGCGGTAGTCCCCCACCATCACCAGCGTGTCCGGCGCCACGTTCCAGGCCTCGGCCAGTTTCAACAGGCCACCGGGATGTGGCTTGGGCGGTGCCTCGTCGCGGCCCAGCACATCCTCCACGGCGAAACAGTCCGCCAGGCCAATGGCCTCCAGGGTCACGTGGGCCAGTTCGCGGGCGTTGCGGGTCAGGATCCCCAGGCGATAGCCGCGCCCGGCCAGCTCTCGCACCAACTCGACCGCGCCAGGCGCAGGCTTGGAGCCCAGCGCCAGGTCCCGTTCGTGTTCCAGCAACCAGGCATGCTTGGCCGCCGCTTCCTCAGCGGGCAACCCTGCCAGATGCGTGAGGATGTCGTCTTCGGCCGGGATCGCCAGGGCCACGCGGATTGCCGCGAAGTCATGCACGGCGATGGTCAGCGTGCCATCCATGTCGAACACCCAGTGACGAACCTCGGACAGGCTCATGCCCAGTCCTTGCGGTGGCGAATCAGGCCTTCCTGGGTGACCGAGGCCACCAGTTGCCCGGCGCGGTTGAACACGCTGCCCCGGGAGAACCCACGGGAATTGCCGGCCCACGGGCTGTCCATGGCGTAGAGCAACCAGTCATCGGCGCGCAGGTCGGCATGGAACCACAAGGCGTGATCGAGGCTGGCGACCTGCATATCCTTGTGCCACACCGATTTGCCATGGGGCAGCAGCGAAGTGGTCAGCAGGCCAAAGTCCGACGCGTAGGCCAGCAGGTATTTGTGCAAGGCCGGCGAGTCCGCCAGGGCGCCATCGGCACGGAACCACACGTATTTCACCGGGTCGGCCGGTTGCGGGTTGTAAGGGTCTTTTTCGGTGACCGGGCGCACCTCGATCGGCTTGGGGCACAGCAGTTTTTCGCGCATGTGCTCGGGCAGCAGGTGCGCGCGCTGCTGGGTCAGTTCCAGCTCGGACGGCAGGTTTTCCGGGCCGACGACTTGCGGCATGGTGCTCTGGTGTTCAAAGCCCTGTTCGTCGTACTGGAACGACGCACTGCAGGTAAAAATCGGGTTGCCCTTCTGGATCGCCGTCACCCGGCGGGTGCTGAAGCTACCCCCGTCGCGCACCCGGTCCACTTGGTAGACCACCGGCAGCGCGGCATCGCCCGGACGCAGGAAATAACCGTGCATCGAATGCACATGGCGCGCCTCTTCCACGGTCTGGCTGGCCGCCGACAACGACTGGCCCAGCACCTGGCCGCCGAACAACTGGCGAAACCCCAGATCCTGGCTGCGACCGCGAAACAGGTTCTCTTCGATCGGTTCCAGGGTCAGCAGGTCGACCAGATCTTCCAACACGTGGCTCATTCAGACTTTCCTCACACAGCGCAATGACCGCGCAGTCTACGCTGCGGCGGTGGATCGATTGTTGGCCCGGGCCATTTGGGCGGGCATTGTAAACGTCCGTGTCGGCTAACCATGCAGGGTCTGCAACCACTGCTCACGATTGATGCGATAGAGCACATGGTGACGCAATGGATGACCGACGGCGAGTGTCGGGTGCTCGAAGTCGTCCGCCGGGTCGTGATGCATGCCAATGGCCTGCATGACCTTTTGCGAGGGCAGGTTATCGACGGCGGTGAACGCCACCACTTCGTCCAGCGTCAACTGGTCGAAGGCACAACGCAGGGCGGTCCACGCCGCTTCGCTGGCATACCCCAGGCCCCAGTGCTCCCGGGCCAGGCGCCAGCCGATTTCGATGGCCGGCGTGAACGGCGCGTCGAACCCGACCACACCGAGCCCGGTAAAGCCGATGAAGTCCCCGGTGTCCTTGCGCTCCAGCGCCCACAGACCAAAACCATGCTCGGCGAAATGCCCCCGCACGCGGCCGATCAGGGCGGCGCTTTCCAGGCGGCTCAGGCGCGCCGGGAAATAACGCATCACCTGCGGGTCGGCGCACATGGCGGCAAATTCCGGCAAGTCATCGTCGCGCCACTGCCGCAAGAGCAACCGTGCGCTTTCCAGTTCCAGTATCGGCTCCATCTTCACTCCCTTTCCATGCTCCAGAGTCTACATCGCTGGTAGGATCCGTCACTCAATCACTACTGAAAACACCATGCCACTGCCGCTGATCTATCACGAAGACTACAGCCCCGAATTCCCGGCGGAACACCGTTTCCCCATGGACAAGTTTCGCCTGCTGCGCGATCACCTGGTGGACAGCGGCCTGACCCGCGACGCGGACCTGTTGCGTCCGGCGCTGTGTCCGCCGGACATCCTCGCCCTGGCCCACGACCGTGCCTATATCGAACGCTACATGGGCGGCGAGTTGTCCCGCGAAGACCAACGGCGACTTGGCCTGCCCTGGAGCGAGGCCCTGGCCCGCCGAACGGTGCGCGCCGTGGGCGGTTCGCTGCTGGCCGCCGAACAGGCCCTTGAACACGGACTGGCCTGTCACTTGGCCGGCGGCACCCATCACGCCCACTACGACCACCCGGCCGGGTTCTGCATTTTCAACGACCTGGCGGTGATCAGCCGCTATTTCCTGGCCAGCGGTCGGGTCTCGCGGGTGCTGATTTTCGATTGCGATGTGCATCAGGGCGACGGCACCGCCCGAATACTCCATGACACCCCGGACGCCGTGACAGTTTCCTTGCACTGCGAAAAGAATTTTCCCGCACGCAAGGCACACAGCGATTGGGACATTCCCCTGCCGATGGGCATGGAGGACGCCGCCTACCTGAAGGTGGTGGACGACGCCCTCAACTACCTGCTGCCGCTCTACCAGCCGGACCTGGTGCTGTATGACGCCGGCGTCGACGTACACAAGGACGACGCCCTCGGTTACCTGAAACTGACCGACGAAGGCCTAGCCGCCCGGGACGAGAGCGTCATGCGCCATTGCCTGGGCCGCGACATCCCGGTGGTCGGCGTGATCGGCGGTGGCTACAGCAAGGACCGCCAGGCCCTGGCTCGCCGCCACGGGATCCTGCACCACAGCGCACAAAGGGTCTGGACGTCATCAGGTTGTCACTGAAACCTGGGCGTTACCCACAATGCCTGTGGAGCGGCCTGTGGATAACCTGAGCGAAACGACCTACAGGCCAGGTTGCCTATAGCCTGCAGGGGCTTGACTGTTTTTTGATCAGAGTTCTCAACAACACCTACCGACCCAATTGTGGAAGCGAGCTCGCTCGCGATAGCGAAGGGTCAGCTACATCAATGCCGCTGACACACCGCTATCGCGAGCAAGCTCGCTCCCACAGGGATCTGTGCTGGTAGAATGCCCCGCCTACCCCAGCCTCCACAGTTCAAATCATGACCTCGACCGCCAAGCCGTCCCCCTCAAACATCGCCATCATCGGCGGCGGCCCCGCAGGCCTGATGGCGGCCGAGGTGTTGAGCCAGGCCGGCCTGCGAGTCGACCTGTACGACGGCATGCCATCGGTGGGCAGGAAATTCCTGCTGGCCGGCGTGGGCGGCATGAACATCACCCACTCCGAAGCCTTTCCGGCTTTCCTGTCCCGCTACGCCGAACGCGCGCCAGACCTCGCGCCGCTGTTGCGGGCATTCGGGGCGGATGAATTATGCACATGGATCCACGGGCTGGGCATCGACACCTTTGTCGGCAGCTCCGGGCGGGTATTTCCTACCGACATGAAGGCCGCACCACTGTTGCGCGCCTGGCTCAAGCGCCTGCGCGATGCTGGCGTGGTGATCCACACGCGTCATCGCTGGCTCGGCTGGAACCCGGACGGCAGCTTGCGCATCGCCTCCCCGGAAGGCGATAAAACCCTGCACCCCAAGGCCACCTTGCTGGCGTTGGGCGGCGGCAGTTGGTCACGCCTGGGCTCCGACGGCGCCTGGATGCTACCGCTGGAACAACGCGGCGTAGCCCTGGCGCCACTGCAACCCAGCAACTGCGGGTTCGAGGTAGCGGCCTGGAGCGACCTGATGATCAGCAAATTCGCCGGGGCCCCGCTCAAGAACATTGCCATGGGCCTGAACGACGATGTACCGCGCCTCGGCGAATGCGTGCTCACCGCCACCGGCCTCGAAGGCAGCCTGGTCTATGCCCTGTCGGCAGCGATTCGCGAAGCGATCAACCAACATGGCAGCGCGACCATTCACCTGGACCTGTTGCCGGCCCGGCCTGTGGATAAAATCCTCCAGGCCCTGAGTAAACCACGGGGCTCACGCTCGATGGCCAAGCACTTGCACAACCAGTTGGGGCTCGACGGCGTCAAGGCGGCGCTGTTGCGCGAACTCACACCGGCCGAGTGCTTCGCTGACCCGGCGCGGCTGGCCCAGGCAATCAAGGCCCTGCCGGTCACCCTGGTGAAACCCCGCCCCTTGGACGAAGCCATCAGCAGCGCCGGTGGCGTGACGTTCCAAGCCTTGGATGAACGCCTGATGCTCAAGCAAGTGCCCGGGGTTTTCTGCGCCGGTGAAATGCTCGACTGGGAAGCGCCGACCGGCGGCTACCTGCTCACAGCGTGCTTTGCCAGTGGCCGGACAGCGGGGCTAGGCATGCTGGAATTCTTGAACGGTTTGAATCCGTAGGAGCTGACGAGCGGAGCGAGGCTGCGATCTTTCCCCAGACACTTGAATCTCAAGTGAAAGAATCAAAAAGATCGCAGCCTCGCTCCGCTCGTCAGCTCCTACAGTTCCCAGGTGGCCTTTGATTTCAAGGCTTACGCTTACGCGGCCCGGTATTGAACACCGGCACCTTGCGCACCGGCTTGACCGAAGGCTCCACCGGCGCCGCATCGCCGCTGTCCACCCACTTGCCCAGGTTGCGCTTGCCGCCCCCCCCGGAGGCTTTCGGTTTCTTCGGCTTTTTCGGCTTCTTGATCACCTGGCCGCTGGCATCGGTGTCCGGCACGCGGTGCTCAGGCTCGAAGTCTTGTTCCATCTGGCGAGGCAACGTCTGACGGGTCAACATCTCGATAGCTGACAGCAAATTCACTTCATCGGCGCAGACCAGGGAAATCGCCTGTCCTGTAGCGCCCGCCCGGCCGGTGCGGCCGATACGGTGGATGTAGTCCTCGGCCACGATCGGCAGGTCGAAGTTCACCACCAACGGCAAATCCTCGATGTCCAAGCCACGGGCGGCGACATCGGTGGCGACCAGGATCTGCACTTCGCTGGCCTTGAAACGGTCCAGCGCACGTTGGCGGGTGGCCTGGGGTTTATCACCGTGGATACCGTCGGCGTTGACCCCCAGGCCCTGGAGTTTTTCCACCAGCGCATCGACGCCGTTGCGGGTCTTGGCGAATACCAGCACCTGCTTCCACTTGTGCTTGCGCATCAGGTGCACGAACAATTCCGCCTTGCGCTTCTTGTCCACCGTCACCACCCATTGCTTGACGGTGTTGGCAGCCACGTTGCGCGGGCTCACTTCAATGCTTAGCGGATCGTTGAGCATCTGCCCGGCCAGCAAACGGATCGCATCGGAAAAGGTCGCCGAGAACAGCAGGGTCTGGCGCTTCTTCGGCAGGGCCTTGTAGATATTCGCCAGCTCCTCGGAGAAGCCCAGGTCGAGCATGCGGTCGGCTTCGTCCAGCACCAACGTCTGCAGTTGATTGAACTTCAGCGCATTCTGGCGGAACAGATCGAGCAAGCGACCCGGCGTGGCGACCAGCAAGTCGACGCCCTTGCGCAACTTCATCATCTGCGGGTTGATGCTGACACCGCCGTACACCGCGTAGGTGCTCAGCGGCAGGTTTTGCGCATACTGACGCACGCTTTCATGGACCTGCTCCGCCAACTCACGGGTCGGCACCAGGATCAGCGCCCGCACCGAGTTGGCCGCGACCTTCGGCCCTTCGGTGGTCAGCAACTGCAACAGCGGCACCGCAAAACCGGCGGTCTTGCCAGTACCGGTCTGGGCCGCGGCCATCAGGTCGCGACCGGCGAGCACTGCCGGCATGGCTTGGGCCTGAACCGGAGTCGGGGTCTGGTAGCCGAGCGTCTCGAGGGCGCGCAGCAAGGGTTCGATCAGGCCAAGGGTGGCGAAAGTCATGGAAATACCGTAGGAAAAATCAGCGCAAGATGTGCAATGCGCGGCAGTTTACCCTAAATCAGGAGACGGCCGGCGCAGGCTTGGGTTTGCGCCACTGCGGCAAACCGATCAACACCACCGCACTGATGATCACCAGCATCGCCAAGGCCTCCTCGATGCCGATGGTTTCACCGGCGAATACGATGCCCAGCAGCACCGCCACGGCCGGGTTGACGTAGGCATAGCTGGTGGCCGCCGCCGGACGCACATGCTTGAGCAGGTACATGTAGGCGTTAAAAGCGATGATCGAACCGAAGAAGGTCAGGTACGCCAGCGCGAACCAGCCTTCCAGCGGCGGCATGCTGTCCAGGTGTTCACCGCTGGCCACGCTGCCGATCAACAGCACCACACCGCCCACCAGCATCTCCACGGCGCTGGCCATCGCCCCGGCCGGCAACGGCAGGTGTTTGCTGAGCACCGAGCCGAAGGCCCAGGAGGCCGCCGCGAACACCAGCAACGTCGCCCCCAACGGGCTGGATTGCAGATTGGAACCGAGGTTCAGCATGGCGATGCCGATCAACCCCAGCACAATCCCCGCCCATTCCAGACGGGTATTACGCGCGCCCCAGAAATATCCGCACAGCAAGGTAAACAAAGGCACCGTCGCCACCGCCAACGCCGCGACCCCGGACGCCACACCTGTGTGCTCGGCCACACTGACCGCACCGTTACCGAAACTGAGCAACAGCACGCCAATGATGGCCCCGGCCTTCCATTGCGCCCAGGTCGGCGCCGGCGCCCCGCGCCAGCGCAGGAAGCCGTACATCAGCGAACCGGCCAGCACAAAACGAATCCCGGCCAGCAACAGCGGCGGCCAATGCTCCACACCGATACGAATCACCAGGTAGGTCGAACCCCAGATGACGTACAAGGCAAAGAAGGCAGCGATCAATGGCAGGGGAAAACGGCGAGGGCCAGGCATGTTCAGCTCGAAGTCAGGACAATGAGAGACGCTATTCTAGAAAGGCGACAGGCGGAAATTAAGCTACAAAACCTGTTTATCCAGGCCATACACTTTTCAAAACACGGCGATCAGCGCTATAAAGCGCGCTTTCGAAAGTCGCGCCGACAGGAAGCCAAACCGTGGATAAATACGACCGCATGTTGCTCAGCGCTCTGTTGGAAAACGGTCGTGCGTCCTACGCCGAACTGGCCCGCAAAGTGAACCTGTCAGCCCCCGCCGTGGCCGAACGGGTCAGCAAACTGGAAGCCAGCGGTGTCATCACCGGTTATCAAGCCAAAGTCGACATGGCGAAGATCGGTCTGCCGGTGCAGTGCGTCATCGAACTGCGAATGAACCAGCACGGCAACCAGAAGACCTACGACGAACTGTACAAGATCCCACAACTGACCGAATGCCACCGGGTCACCGGGGACCCGTGCGTGATCATGCAAGCGGCGGTTGGCTCGATGCCCGAGCTGGAAGAGCTGATCAACCGCATTGCCAAGTTCGGTTTCAGCAAGACGTCGATCGTGCTGTCCAGCGCCATTGAAAAGCGCGTGCCGTTGGGGCAGTTGGAAGGCAATGGGAGATGACACTGATCAACTGTGGGAGCGAGCTTGCTCGCGATGGTGGAGTGTCAGTCACAGAGCGGCTGACTGATCCGACGCTATCGCGAGCAAGCTCGCTCCCACAGTTGTCCGGCGGTGTGTTTAGAAACCGCGATGGCGCTTGAGATGCTCGTTGATCTTCGCCGCCGGCACTTTCTGCAAACTGCACAGCAAATCATGGGACAACTCCCGCAACCCATGTTTTTGCCGCAGTTGCGAAGCCAGGTGCGCGGTGAGGTTGGCGGCCATTTCGGCGTCGGCCATGGCCCGGTGGGCCTGGCCGGTGTGGGGCAAGCCGGCGAACGCGTTGAGCGTGCCGAGCTTGTGGTTCGGCGCCGCCGGCATCAGGCGCCGGGCCAGCAACAGTGAGCAGGCAAAATTCTGCAAGCGGGTGCGTTTGATACGTCCCAGCTCGAAATCCCAGAACTTCTGGTCGAACGCGGCGTTGTGGGCCAACAGTGGCGTGATGCCGACGAACTCGTTGACCTCGTTCATGACCCTCTCCGCCGAGGGTGCGCTGCGCAGCATGGCGTTGCTGATGCCGGTCAGTTGCTCGATAAACGCAGGGACGCGCACACCGGCATTCATCAGGCTCTGGTAGCGGTCGACGATCCGGCCTTGTTCGAGCATCACCACCGCGATCTCAGTGGCCCGGCAACTGCTGCTCGGAGTAATCCCGGTGGTTTCAAAGTCGATGACTGCGATGCGTTCCAAACCTTTTGAACTCCGTGAAAATCAATTCTTGAGCAGCAACGCGCCTTCGATGGGCACATAGCGACTGGCGGCGCGGATCAGCGAGTTGGCGGTCAACCCCGGCACGCCATAGGCCACGGCTTGCACACCGTGCTTCTGGATGATGCGTTCGAGCAACATGTCGAAATCGCCATCGCCGGAGGCCAGTACCACTTCATCGACATGGTCGGCGGCGTCCATGATGTCCAGCGTGATGCCCACGTCCCAGTCGCCCTTGGCCGAGCCGTCGCTGCGCTGGATGTAGGGCTTGAGCTTCACGACGAAACCCAGGTTGCGCAGGATCTGCTGGAATTGTTGCTGCTTGCTGTCACCGCGATCGATCGCATAGGCGTAGGCCTCGACGATCTGCCCCTGTTTGCTGACATCGGCCCACAGCGCGGCGTAGTTGAAATGGCAACCGTAAGCCTGGCGCACGGTGTAATAGAGGTTCTGGACATCGGCGAACACTGCAATTTTTTTCACCGCGTTTCCTCTTGGATGCACACGTACGCAGCCCACCAGGGCCGAAAAGTCGCCCAGTATGCCAGCCCGAAGGATTGTTCCGCGAATAATCGGCCCGAGGCGCCAGGGCGCCCCGGACGAATGGCAGGTCAGACGAAGGAGTCGTCGTCGCCGAAGAAAGATGAATCGTCACTGTAGTCCGCGTCGCTGAACCCGCCCTGGTCGCTGCCGTAGGCGTCGTTGTCGGCCACGCGCGGGTCATCGCCCCAGCCGTTGCCTGCGGTGTCGTTGACCGGTTGCGCCGGTTCTTCCTTGATGACCTCGACGATCTCCTGCGGTTGCTGACTGCTGTGGAACAGGCTGCTGATGCCTTGGGCCAGCATCACGCCGCCCGCCACGCCCGCGGCGGTTTTCAGGGCGCCGCCGAGGAAGCTGCCCGCTGCCGGGGCCTGTTGCTGCGGTGCGCCATAATTGCCGGGCGGCGCGCCGAAGCCCTGTTGGGCAGGGGCATTGAAGGACGGTTGCGCCGGTTCGCGCCAACCGCCACCGCTGGCGCCCGGCGCGCTCGCCGGGCGCGAATCCCGCGGGCTGCCGCCGAAAATACTCGAGAGGAAACCACCGCCACCGCTGGGTGCCGGCGCTTGCTTGCGCGCTTGTTGCAGTTCAGCCTGCAATTGCTCGACCTGCTGGGCGAGTTGCCTGTTCTGCTCATCGAGGCGCTTGATCGCGGCCTCCTGCACCAGGATCGCCTGGGCCATGAAATAGCCCGCCGCTGGCTGGCTCGCCAGGTGTTCCTTGATCCGCGCCTCGGCCTGGGCGTCGCGCGGGGCTGAATCCTTTTCGGCCTGTTGCAGCCGTGAAAACAGTCCATCGATCAGGGTTTGTTCTTCGCTGTTCATGGCGACCTCATTCGATTGCCGGGTAGAAACCATTCCGATCCCGAAGACCGGTGCCCATCAGTAATGGGGTTCGCCGGAAAGCTTTCAATGGTCTTTACCTGATGTTTACGTTTGCTTGTGCGGGCGCCTGATCGGTTAAAGTGTCGGACCGCTTTTTCAACTGCGATACCGACTCATGAATCCGTTTGACGTGCTGCGCGACTCTTTGTATTTCTTCAAGCGCCATCTGGGCCGGATCGCCCAGTTGTGCCTGCCGCTGGTCATACTCGAGGCATTGCTGCAGC
Source organism: Pseudomonas sp. NFACC13-1 (assembly GCF_900104425.1). NCBI lineage: Bacteria > Pseudomonadati > Pseudomonadota > Gammaproteobacteria > Pseudomonadales > Pseudomonadaceae > Pseudomonas > Pseudomonas sp. NFACC13-1. The sequence goes on from NZ_FMXV01000031.1 coordinate 42,020, forward strand.
AAGGCGTGGACAGCGCCCTCGGCCCCGACGGCTTTCCCGGCTACAGCGTGATCGTCGGGCTGCTGGTGTACCCCTTGTACACCGCCGCGCTGATCCTGTTTCTCGACGCCCGCAGCCGCGGTGAAGCACCACGCACCCGGGACCTGCTCGCAACGGCCCTCACGCTGTGGCCACGCTTTGCCTTGCTGACGGCCCTCAACACGTTGTTGATCCTGGTGGGACTGTCGTTGTACTTCCTGCCGGGCCTGTGGCTGATGGTGACCCTGGCCTTCGGCGAATACCTGTTGGTGCTCAGGGGCCTGCCTCCCCTGGCGGCGATGAAGGAAAGCCTGAACCTGTCCCGCGGCAACTTCTGGCGGATCCTGCTGTGCATTCTCGCGGTGATGGGCCCGCTGTGGCTGCTCAAGGGCGCCAGCGTCTCGGTGTATCCGTCGCCACAGAACCCCGCGGTCAGCTTGCTGATCGAAAGCGTCCACAGCTTCCTGCAACTGTTCACCACCGTGGTGCTGTTTCGCCTGTTCATGCTGATCGAAGCCAAGCCCGAGCGCCGCTGATCGCACTCGGCGATAGCCCTGGGCTTGGGCTTGAGAACCGCTCTCGGTTATGCTCGGGAGCACTTTTGCGTTTCGCCCATAAGCCGAGCCATGACCCGTCTACTGCGCCACACCTTGCTGGGCCTGCTGTTGATCCTCAGCCTGGCCGCCCTGTCGATCTACGGCCTGACCTGGCGGCCAGAGCCCCGGGAAAGCGTGCCGGTCAGTTGCACCGCCAATGCGGCAGCGCTGGCACCCGGCCAAGCCTTGAAGGTGATGACCTGGAACGTCCAGTTCCTCGCCGGCAAGCGCTACGTGTTCTGGCACGACCTGGCCCAGGGCGACGATGAAAGCCCGACCCTGGAAGACATGGCCTTCAGTCTCGACGAAGTGGCCCGGGTCATCCGCGACGAGCAACCGGACATCGTGTTGCTCCAGGAACTGGACAAGGGCGCCAAGGCCAGCGATTACCAGGACCAGCTCAAGCTGTTGCAGGAACGCCTCGCCGACCTCTATCCGTGCGGCACCAGCGCCTTCGACTGGAAAGCCGACTTCATCCCCGACCCGCACATCTTCGGCAGCGTCGGCCGGCAACTGGCGACCCTGAGCCGCTACCGCATCGACCATGCCGAACGGGTGCAACTGCCGGTGGCCGACACCAACGTCATCAGCCGTCAGTTCCAGCCGAAAAATGCCTTGTTGGTGAGCTATCTGTCGCTGAGCGACGGCAGCCAGCTGGCGGTGCTCAACACGCACCTGGAACGGGCCACTGAACCGGACGAAACCCTGCCCAGACAAATCACCGCCGTGACCCAGGCACTGGACAAATTCGAATCCGCAGGCACGCCCTGGCTGATCGGCGGCGACTTCAACCTGCTGCCCCTGGGCCAGTACCGACGCCTGCCGTCCGAGCAACGCACGCCCTATTCCGCCGACAGCCCGCTGCACCTGCTGTGGGACAAATACCCGATGATTCCCACCAACAACGAAGCCAGCGGCATCGACCGCGAGCACTGGCTGACCCATTACCCGAACGACCCCGGCCTCAACGGCCCGGATCGCACCGTCGACTACCTGTTCTACAGCCCGCGAATCAAACGGGTCGAAGCCCAGGTGCGCCAGGATGACACCTTGCGCATCTCCGACCATTTACCGGTGATTGCGCGTTTTTTGTTGCCAGCCATGCCTTGAAAGGAATCTCACCATGACGGTAATCGCCCTGATCAACCCCGAGAATGACCCACACTTGATCGCCGACTGCTTGATCAGCGCGGACGGTCCAGACAAGCGCCAGTCGATGTCCGTGTGGGTTCCTTCGCTGGGGCTGATACCCACTGATTGGCATGACGCTGACGGGCCGTTTCATATCGCGCGCATGGGTCGAAAAACCTACATCCTGCCGAACAACAGCGGCATGCTCGCCTTTGCAGGGGATTGCCGATCGGCCTATGAGTTCTGGGTGGCGCTTGCGAAGTCGATTGACATCAAGCTCTGCTATCAACCCGACGCCATGATCGATGCCGACACGATCGACCAGGTTCTAATGGGCATGGGCCGGACCGCGGGTGCATTCCACATGCTGGGCGTTCTGCTGGATGGAAAAGGTGGCAAGTGCGCCTATACCCACCGTCCCGAAGCCACGATGACCACCCAGAACTTTGGTACCTGCTACCTCGCCGGTTCCGGGACAAACTATCTAGAGAGCCAGATCGAAACGGAAGACGAACGCTTCGCCCCCCTGGATGAATGGCCTTGGACGCATATCTCGCCAACTGAAGAATTGGCCGAGTCCTTGTGTTCAAACATGTTGTATTACGAATCCGACATCAACAACGGGCGCAAACCCAACACCCCCATTCATGACCGGTTCGGCGGATTTTATGAATGGTATGGCATTAAATCTATCGGGATAAAACCCACGCCCCCCAGGATCGACTTGAACATCCTGGTCAAGGACGATGCCCTGTATCTGACCCGGCTGCATTTCTCCGAAAGCACCCACCCAGCGGTAGATGACCCGGACTTCAAAGGGTCGCAAATCATCTTGAAGGTCTTGACGTTCTGCCTGAGAACACAAGCATTTGACCCCCAACGACTTTTCGACAACCTGGCGTTCACCTTCGAACAGGTAGACGGGGTACTCATCGAGCGGTTCTTCAACCACTACGAGAGAGACGCAAGTTCGCCACTGTCGGACCCGAGGATTTCAGGCATTGTCCCAGCGGACGTCTTGCAAAAGGACTTTGGAGAAGGCTTGCCGGTCAAGCGAGTTCGCCTGACCGTCTCGGTCAATGGCTGTGCCGCAGTCAAGGGCGTGACCGAAAGCGACGAATCCCTCGCACCGGCCAGAATCCAGTATGCCAACGGCCAGGTATCCGTGGCCTTCTCCGAAAAAATAGGCCTTTTGATTGCAGATATCGTCGCGAGGCATCTGCAGTAGCCATTGTGATACGGGGTGCTAGGCCTTACGCGGCTTGACCCGCGCGGTCGCCTCCGCCACCAGCGGATCGTCCGGCCAGTAATGCTTGGGATAGCGCCCTTTCAAATCCTTCTTCACCTCGGCGTAGGTGCTGCGCCAGAAGTTCGCCAGGTCCTGGGTCACCTGTACCGGCCGGCGTGCCGGTGACAGCAGGTGCAGCTTGACCACCTGACGGCCGCCGGCGATGCGCGGGGTGTCGGCCAGGCCGAAGAGCTCCTGCAGGCGCACCGCCAGGATCGGTGGATGTTCGCTGTAGTCCAGGCGGATCGACGAGCCCGAGGGCACACTCAAATGGTGGGGGGCCTGTTCGTCCAGGCGTTGCGGCAACGGCCAGGGCAACAGGTTGTGGACGATGCTCGACAGGTCCAGGTTGGCGAAATGACTGAGGCGCGAGACTCGCCCCAGATACGGCATCAACCAGTGTTCGAGGGTGTTCAGCAGCGCTGCGTCGCTGACGTCTGGCCATTCGCTCTCGCCCTTGGCCTCCAGGTCAAGGTCACGCAACAACGCCACCCGCGCCTGCCATTGCCGCAGCTCCGGAGTCCAGGGCAGCAATTCCAGGCCCTTGCGCCGCACCAGGTTCACCAAGGCCTGGCTACGGGCTGACTCATCCAGGCCGGTCAACGGTTCGCGGCTGAGCACCAGTTCGCCGACCTTGCGCTGGCGCTCGGCCCGCAGCACGCCTTCGCGTTCATCCCAATCCAGTTGATCCACCACACGGACCTGTTCGGCCAGCACCGAATCGAACAGCGCCGGGTCGAAATCCGTCGCCAGGTAGATCCGCTCTTCCCGCTGGCCCTGGCGGCTGCCCAGGTCGGCGATTACCAGCCACGCCTGTTTCATCAGGCTGTCGGCCTCGGCAAACAGCGCCGCCCGGCCGTTGGCCAGGCGATATTCCGCACCGCCGGGCCGGCGCTGTTGGGCGACGCGGTCGGGGTAGGCCAACGCCAGCAACGCGCCGAGCCAGCGCGGATGGTCGGGATCGGCCACGGCCTCTTCGGCCTTGCTCCGCAGATAGCCGCGATATTGCCGGGCCAATTGCCGCGCCCGCTGCACCCCGCCCTGAGCGCCGCGCGCCGCTCGTTCTTCGCCGGACAGCAAGGCCAGGCGACTGTGCAGGTCGGCGCCGGCACCGCGCAGAATATCCCGCTCGCCCAGCAGCGCAGCGACGTTGCAGGCCATGTCCGCCAGCCCCAGCGCCTGGCCGCGCAACAGCAGATGCGCGATACGCGGATGGGCCGGCAGTTCGGCCATGGCCTGGCCGTGGCGGGTCAGTTGCTCGCCCTCCAGCGCGCCCAGGCGTTGCAGCAGGTCCTGGGCCTGGGCATACGCGGCGGCGGGCGGGACGTCGAGCCAGACCAATTGCTGCGGCGTCACGCCCCAGCGCCCCAGTTGCAGGGCCAACCCGGCCAGGTCCGCCGACAGAATCTCCGCGCTACCGTAAGCGGCCAATTGTTCATGCTGGTCTTCGGACCACAACCGGTAGCACACCCCCGGTTCCAGGCGCCCGGCGCGACCGGCCCGCTGGGTGGCGCTGGCCCGGGAAATGCGCTGGGTGTCGAGCCGGGTCATGCCGCTGCCCGGGTCAAAACGCGGCACCCGGGCCAGTCCGGCGTCGATCACTACCCGTACGCCATTGATGGTCAGGCTGGTTTCGGCAATGTTGGTGGCCAGCACCACCTTGCGCTGGCCGGCGGGTGCCGGGTCGATGGCGGCGCGTTGAGCGGCGAGGTCCAGTTCGCCGTGCAGCGGGCAGAGCAAGACGTTGCCGCCTTCGCCCAAGGCCTCGGCCAGTTGCTGATGGACCCGGCGGATCTCCGCCTGCCCGGGCAAGAACACCAGGACACTGCCGGCTTCATCGTGCAGCGCTTCGAGCACGGTCTGCACCAGCCGTGGCTCGATGAACTCGCCGGGCTGGAACGGCCGCCCCCAGCGTACCGTCACCGGGAACATGCGGCCTTCGCTGCGCAGGATCGGCGCGTTGTCCAACAGCCCGGCCAGGCGTTCGCCTTCCAGGGTCGCGGACATCAGCAGGATCTTCAGCGGCTGCTCTTCGCGAAACAACTCCCGACCGTTGAGGCTCAAAGCCAAGGCCAGGTCGGCATCGAGGCTGCGTTCGTGGAACTCATCGAAAATCAGCAGCCCCACCCCTTCCAGCGCCGGATCGTCCTGCAAGCGGCGGGTGAGGATGCCTTCGGTGACCACTTCAATGCGGGTCCTGGGCCCGACCTTGCTGTCGAGACGAATCCGGTAGCCGACGGTTTCACCGACCTTTTCCCCCAGCTCGCTGGCCAGCCGCTCGGCCGCCGCCCGTGCCGCCAGGCGCCGGGGTTCGAGCATCAGGATGGTCTGTCCGGCCAGCCAGGGCTCGTTCAGCAAGGCCAGGGGAACACGGGTGGTTTTACCGGCACCGGGCGGTGCTTCGAGCACGGCTTCGTGGCGCGATGCCAAGGCTTGGCGCAGGGCGGGTAAAACTTCATCGATCGGCAAAGAAATCATGCTGGCTCCAAAACAGAGGGCCGAGTATAACGGCGAACTGTTTAGCGTGGTCTGGACTCCAACCAGCAACGCCTCTACTACCTGTTCAGGAGATTGCTATGCGTATTCCCTTTCGCGTGATCGGTGGCGTGCTGGTCGCCTCCCTGCTGACTCAAATCAGCGCCTGTGGCTCGATCTTCTACCCGGACCGTCGCGGCCAGATCGACGGCAAGATCGACCCGGCCATCGCCGCCCTCGATGCCGTCGGCCTGCTGTTCTACATCATCCCCGGCCTGATCGCCTTCGCGGTGGACTTTGCCACCGGCGCCATCTATTTCGAACCGGGCCGCAGCGTCCAGATCGAGCCAGAGAAACTCAAGCCGGCCATCAACCCAGACGGCACGGTCAATAACCAAAAACTGCAGGCGATCCTGGAGCGCGAACTGGGCCGCAGCTTCCCGCTGGACGATCCTCGACTGATCCAGCACAAAGGCAGCGCGCAGCAACTGGCCACCCTCGGCCTCAAACCGGCCGCATGACCGGCGCCACTGAAGGAACGACCGCGCCATGACCACCAGCACCGAACACGCTCGCCTGCTGCGCCTGGCCACCCGCGCCTCGGTGGCCGTGGCCCTCACACTGGTGATCGCCAAGGCCCTGGCCTGGTGGCTCAGCGGTTCGGTGAGCATGCTCGCCGGCCTGACCGACTCGGCCCTGGACGGCGTCACCTCGCTGCTCAACCTGCTGGCGGTGCATTACGCCCTGCGCCCCGCCGACGATGACCATCGCTACGGTCATGGCAAGGCCGAATCCCTGGCCGGCATGGCCCAGGCACTGTTCATCGGTGGCAGTGCCACATTGATTGCCTTGCAGGCCTTCGAACGCCTGAAGAACCCGGTGCCGGTGGAGGCGCCCTGGCTCAGCGTCGGTGTGATTGTGTTTTCCCTGGGGCTGACCCTGGCGCTGCTGGCGTTGCAGCATCGGGTCATCCGCGCCACCGGCTCCAACGCCGTGCGTGCCGATTCGCTGCACTATCGCTCCGACCTGCTGCTCAACGGCAGCATCCTGGTCGCGCTGGTCCTGGCCGGGTTCGGTTGGTATCAACTCGACGCCTGGTTCGGCCTGGGGATCGCTGCGTACATCCTGTGGAGCGCCATCCAGATCGCCCGGGAAAGCTTCGCGGTGCTGATGGATGAAGAACTGCCGCCGGACGTCAGCCAGCGCATGCTGGAACTGGCCTGCGCCGTGCCCGGCGTGCTTGGCGCCCATGACCTGCGTACGCGGGTCTCGGGCAACCACTGGTTCGTGCAACTGCACCTGGAGTTGCCGGGGGACCTGACCCTGTCAGTGGCCCACGGCATCAGCGACCAGGCCGCCGATGCCATCCACCGCGCTTATCCGAAGGCCGAAGTGCTGGTGCATGCCGATCCGTCGGACGTGGTGAAGCGCGCCAGCGCGTGATGCCGAACACAGAACGTGGCGAGGGGATTTATCCCCGTTGGGCTGCGAAGCAGTCCTGAAACCTCACCACTCGGTTTGCCAGATCGAGTTGGTTGCTTTTGGGACTGCTGCGCAGTCCAGCGGGGATAAATCCCCTCGCCACAGAAAAAAGGTGTCCGACTGATTCGGTTGTGGCGACTCAGTACGTCACCTGATACCCACGACTGCTCAAGCAACTGCCCTGGGCCTGGCGATAGGTCTGCACCACTTCCGGTGCCGGCGGGTAGGTGTAGTTGCGCGGATCGAAGCCGCTCTGCTGCACCGCCCAGCGATAGCAGTCGTAGCCATCCTGATTGACCTGCTCGGGCGACTGGCCGTTGGCCGGATAGGCCACCACATCGAAACTGTTGCCTTGGGGTTGCGGCTGCGGGTTGGCGACCGGCGCATCGACCACGACATAATCCTGGGTATTGGCTTCGTAGATGTAATAGGCGCCGGCCGCGAGGAAGAACAGCGAACTGCCGATCCACACTTCCCGGGCGTAATCGGGCAGGTAACGGGTACGGATGCCCCGCGGTGGCGCGACCACGACGTAACGCGGTCCTTGCGGGCGATACCAGTAGCCGCCGGAATAGAAATAGTCCTGGCCGCGATAAGGCACGCGGTAGTTGCGATCCGGGAAACGGTCGATCACATAACCCGGACGGTATTGCGGCCCAGGGCCCCAACCGTTGCCATGCCCATCCGGCCGACCGGGCCAATGCTGGCCGGGACGACCGTCATGGTCTGGTCGCGGACCTGGACCTGCATTCGGATAGCCATCGTTGCGCCGAGGGATATCGCGGTAAAACCCCGGTTGCGGGTCGCGGGTCTGGGTCACGCTGTCGGGCCGGCCCTGGATGGGCAAGTTGTTGCCGGGCGACGGCTGCGGCGGACGCCCGTGAGCGTTAGGGTCCTGCGGTGGACGATCGTAGCGTTGTCCGCCCGGGTTCTGCGGCGTGACCTCGAACTGACGACTGTTGTCGCCCCGAATGATTTCGTTGCTCTGCGGCCGCGGCTGGCCCGAGTAACCCTGGCCGTTGCCGCCGCGCCCGTCCTGGCCGCGACCGCCGTCCGGGCCGCCACGGTTTTGCTGATCGTCGGCCATTCCTTGCGCACTGACACTTGCCCACAACAGACCAACACCTGCCAAACGCCAGATGCGCGACTTCATGAAATTCCTCACAACGGTTCAGGGCCTGATGATAAGACTGGGAAAGCCCAGGCCGGTTCTGCGACAGATTATCAGCCACGGGGTTTATTTCGCAGGCATTAAAAAAGGGAGACCCGTCGGCCTCCCCTTGAGAATTTCGTCCGTGCTCGACGCTTATGACGTCGGCTCACCTCACGCCGTCTTCTGGACGGTGTGCAGCTCGGGGGTCTGCCAGTACCGGTGGGTACTGCGACCGCAGCCGGCCTGATTGGGCGGGCCGCACTGGACTGTTTGTCCGAGCAGTGATCTTGGTGGTAAGCATAAGCCAGGGGTGCCGACAGATGATTGCGAAGATTGCGGAAATAAACATCACTTGCGCAATTTTTAACCCCGGATAGATAATCCTCCGCAATTATCAAGATAAAGGCCCGACCGATGAGCAAACTCGACCGTTACGACCTGAGCATTCTTGCGGAATTGCAGCGCGATGCGCGCATCTCCAACCAGGAACTGGCCGAACGCATCGGCCTGTCGCCCTCCCCCTGCTCGCGGCGGGTCAAGCAGTTGGAGGATGACGGCTACATCACCCGCCAGGTCGCCCTGCTCGACCGCAAGCTACTGGGCCTGAGCCTGACGGCTTATGTGCTGATCGGCATGGACCGCCACACACCCGAGCGTTTCGAGAACTTCGAGGCCGCCATCCGCAACCTGCCGCAGGTGCTGGAATGCAGCCTGGTCACTGGCATGGACGCGGACTATCAGCTCAAGGTCGTGGTGCCGGACATGGACCATTATCAGAAACTGCTGTTGGGGCACCTGACCCGGATCGATGGCGTCACCAGCGTGCGCTCCAGCTTTGTGCTCAACCAGGTGCTCAACAGCACCGAGTTGCCGTTGACTCACCTGCGCAGCTGAATATCGCCATGAACCCTGTGGAAGCAAAGCTTGCTCGCGATGGCGGTGGATCAGCCAAATCATTGTCAGCCGTAATGCCGCCATCGCGAGCAAGCTCGGCTCCCACAGGGTCCGGGGCAGTCACGCCACCGAGAAGGCGATGAATAGCTGCGACACACCGCCGCAGGCCAATCCCCCGCCCGCCGCCCATGCCTTATACTCGCCGCGCCTTTTCAATCCCGCCCACGCCGGAGTGTCCTGATGGATCCTGCTGTTTTCGAAGAGTGGATGATGACCGGCCTGGTCAGCATCCTGATCATTTTCATGGGCTTCATCGTCTGGGACCTGGCGAAGAAATCCAAGGCCGGGCGTTTTGGCTCGTTCATCCTGTTTTTCGTGCTGGGGCTTGGCGTGGCAGCATTCGTGATCAAGAGCGTGGTGATCGGCCTGATCGAGTCTGGGGCGTTATAAGCGCGCCGGCACTTCCTTCCACTGGCCCTGATCGAGCCCTTCGATCGTCCAGTCGCCGATCCTGACCCGCACCAGGCGCAGTGTCGGCAAGCCTACCGCAGCGGTCATGCGCCGTACCTGGCGGTTGCGCCCTTCGCGAATCACCAGTTCCAACCAACTCGTGGGCACACTTTTACGAAAGCGCACCGGCGGGTTGCGCGGCCACAAGTGCGGTTCGTCCAATGGGCGCGCCTCGGCCGGCAACGTCATGCCGTCGTTCAGTTCCACGCCATCGCGCAAACGCTGCAACTGTTCGGCACTTGGCTCTCCCTCTACTTGCACCCAATAGGTCTTGGCCAGCTTGTGCTTGGGGTCGGCGATACGCGCCTGCAATTGCCCATCGTTGGTCAGCAACAGCAAACCTTCGCTGTCGCGATCCAGCCGCCCGGCCGGGTAGATGCCCGGTACGTCGATAAAATCCTTGAGCGTCGCCCGCCCCTCACCGTCGCTGAATTGCGTCAGTACGTCGAAGGGTTTGTTGAACAGGATCAGCTTGGGCTCGGCCGGGGGAGCCTTGGCCACACGACGCGGCGCAACGGCGGGAAGCTTCGCGCCAGGGCGGCGGGAAGCAGGGCGTGGAGGACGGGGCATGGCGAATACAACATCTAACGGTCGGGGCCGACCATGCTAGTGGCCCGACCGTTAAATGACCACCCTCCGATCAGCGGAACGGCGGCTCGTCGAAACTGCGCAGTTTGCGCGAATGCAACGAGTTGAGTTCGGTGCGCAACAGGTCCAGCGCCTCGATGCCGATCTTCAGGTGCTGGTTGACCGCTCGCTCATAGAACGCGTTGGCCGAGCCCGGCAGCTTGATCTCGCTGTGCAGCGGTTTGTCCGAGACACACAGCAACGTGCCATAGGGCACCCGCAGACGATAACCCTGGGCGGCGATGGTGCCGCTTTCCATGTCCACCGCCACGGCGCGAGACAGGTTGATCAGCGGACGCTCCTGGGCCCAGCGCAGTTCCCAGTTGCGATCGTCGTACGTGAGCACGGTGCCGGTGCGCAGGCGCTTTTTCAGCTCATCGCCCTTCTCGCCGGTGATGTTCGCCGCCGCCTGCTGAAGCGCCATCTGCACTTCGGCCAGGGCTGGAATCGGAATGTTCGGCGGCACTACCCGGTCGAGAATGCCATCGCGACGCATGTAGGCGTGGGCCAACACGTAGTCACCGATGGTCTGGGACTGCCGCAGCCCGCCGCAGTGGCCGATCATCAGCCAGCAATGCGGGCGCAGCACGGCCAGGTGGTCGGTGATGTTCTTGGCGTTGGACGGGCCGACACCGATGTTCACCAGCGTCACGCCATGGCCGTCGTTGGTCTGCAGGTGATAAGCCGGCATCTGGTAACGGTGCCAGACCACGCCGGCAGCGATGGCCGACGCTTCGCCATGGTCCATGTTCTTGTCGATGATCACGTTGCCCGGCAGGACCATGCGCACAAAGCGCGGGTCGCTGCGCAACTGCTCCAGGCCATGGACGATGAACTGGTCGACATAGCGGTGGTAGTTGGTCAGCAGGATCCACGGCTGCACATGGCGCCAGTCGCTGCCGGTGTAGTGCACCAGCCGGCGCAGGGAAAAGTCCACCCGCGCGGCATCGAACAGCGCCAGGGGCAGCGGGTCGGTGTTTTCCCAGTCGTAGAGGCCGTCGGCGATGCCATCGGTGGCGGCCGACAGGTCGGTGCTGGGGAATACCCGCGCCAGTACGGCGGCGGTCACGCCGGAACCGGCCAGTTCGTCGCCCTGCTCCACCACGTACGGGTACGGGATGTTCTGCTCGCTGACGCCCACCTCCACGGTGACGGTAAAGTCGTGCATCAGCGGGACCAGTTGTTCCAGCAGGTATTTACGGAACGCGGCGGGATGGGTGACGGTGACGCTGTAGGTGCCCGGCAACTGGACCTTGGCATAGGCCCGCGTGGTTTGCGGGACTTCACCGTGGCAGTGATAGGTCAGGCGCAAGGCGGGGTAGCGAAACAATGCACGCTGTTCGGCATCCGGCTCGATGCGGTCCTTGAGATAACGCATCAGCGCCTGGTTCAGCGCGGTGGTCGCACGCTCGTGCAGGGCCGCCAGACGATCCACGGCTTGTTCGGCGGTTTGAACGACAATAAACGCTTCGGTCACGATCAGCTTCCTGTGTTCTGACTTGCAGGCCTTCATCTTGCCTGCATCGCCGCCCGACGGGAACAGTGGCGTATTGGCGCGCTCGATCATTCACCCACAATTGATCTTCAGTGGCCCCAGAACTTTCATTTCACCGCAGCCCTTGTGGGAGCGAGCTTGCTCGCGATAGCGGTGCGTCAGTCACCATAGAGGCTGGATGTACCGACGCCATCGCGAGCAAGCTCGCTCCCACAAGGTTCGATGGCGTAATCAGAGGTTGTGTACAACTCAGGTCCACTGTGGGAGCGAGCCTGCTCGCGATAGCGGTGTGTCAGTCACCATAGAGGCTGGATGGGTCGACGCCATCGCGAGCAAGCTCGCTCCCACAGGGGTATGTGGTGTTTCTAAAGGGCGTGCGGGGTCGAGCGGGTAACGATGGCTTCGACATTCAAACCCCGAGGCAGGGCACCGTACGCCCGGCCGGTCGCACCCAGGCGACTGGCGATAAAAGCATCGCTGACCTCACTGTTCCCCGCCTCCAGCAACAGCTTGGCTTGCAGGCCCACGGCGATGTCTTCGGTCAATTGCCGGGCGCGGTACTGGATGTCGTCGGTATCCTTGAAAGCTGCCTGCAATTGGTGGATGTGGCCGGCCAGGCGCTTGTCGCCGTGGCCGTCGCCCAATTCGCTGAACAAGACCTCCAGCACACCCGGCTCCTTGGACAGGGCACGCAACACATCCAGGCACTGCACGTTGCCGGAGCCTTCCCACGTCGAGTTGACCGGTGCTTCACGGTACAGGCGCGGCAGGATGCTGTCTTCGACGTAGCCGGCGCCGCCCATGCATTCGGCGGCTTCGTTGATCATCGCGGGGGCGCGCTTGCAGATCCAGTACTTGCCCACCGCCGTCACCAGCCGGGCGAACCTGGCCTCATGCTCGTCATTCAGATGGTCCAGCGCCCGCCCCATGCGCAGGCTCAGGGCCAGGGCGGCCTCGCTTTCCAACGCCAGGTCAGCCAGGACGTTCTGCATCAGCGGCTGTTCGCTCAACAACTTGCCACCGACCTTGCGGTGCGCACAGTGATGGCTGGCCTGGGTCAACGCCTGGCGCATCAGGGCGCTGGAGCCGACCATGCAATCGAAGCGGGTCATGGCCACCATCTCGATGATCGTCGGCACGCCTCGGCCTTCTTCACCGATCATCCAGGCCAGTGCGCCACGGAACTCGACTTCGCTGGAGGCGTTGGAACAGTTACCCAGCTTATTCTTCAAGCGCTGGATGTAGAACTGATTGCGCGTGTCGTCGGGGCGATGGCGCGGCAGCAGGAAACAGGTCAGGCCCTTGTCGGTCTGGGCCAGGGTGAGGAAAGCGTCGCACATCGGCGCCGAACAGAACCATTTGTGTCCCACCAGTTCATAGGCCTGGCCCGGGCCGCTGGCACCCACCGGATAGGCCTTGGTGGTATTGGCCCGGACATCGGTGCCGCCCTGTTTTTCGGTCATCGCCATGCCCAGGGTCACCCCGGCCTTGTGGGCCATGCCGACGTTGCGCGGGTCGTACTCGGTGGCGAGCACCTTCGGCAGCCAGCGTTCGGCCAGATCCGGTTGCAGGCGCAGCGCCGGCACGCTGGCGAAGGTCATGGTCAACGGGCACCCCGTACCGGCTTCGGCCTGGCTGTGCAGATAGGTCATCGACGCCCGGGCGACATGGGCGCCGGGCTGTGGATGGGCCCAAGGCAAGCTCGGCAGGCCATGCTCGACGGCGGTGCGCATCAACTGATGATAAGCGGGATGGAATTCCACCAGGTCGATGCGATGGCCGTAGCGGTCATGGCTGGAAAAAACCGGTTTGTTCTGATTGGCCAGGAAGCCCGCTTCCATCAACGGCCCGCCGGCCAGCGCCCCATACGCATCGATCCGCGCCTGCGCCCAGCCAGCCCCAAAGCGTTGCGACCACTGCTGCAACGGCAGGTCGATGCGGTACAGGTTAGCGCCATCCAGAGACGGCGGTTGATTGGTGACGTCGTGGGTTTCAGCGAACTGGTGCAGGTTCATGACAGGGCTCCTCGATCGGCCAGGGATTCAGTTAAGCACCGCCTCCAGGCCGAACAAAGTGTCATATACGCCTAAATATCGGCGCTTTCGCCCTGCCTCGGGCAAAGCACCCGGCGCTGGAGCGTGGCCTGCAATGCGTCGAATTTCACCGGTTTGCTCAGGTAGTCGATCAACGCGCCCGAGGGACAGTGCTCCTGTCCCAGGTTCGGGCTGACCACCAGTACCGGCAGCTCTTCGCAACCAGATAACGCGCGGATCTGGCAGCAGACCGACACACCGTCCAGCGGCGGCGACTGGCAATCGAGCAGCACCGCGTCAAAACGCTCGCCGTGCAGCAGATCCAGCGCGGCGCGGCCACTGTCGGCGGTGCGCACCCGATAACCCAACTTGAGCAACATGCCACGCATGACCAACTGATCGATGTTGTTGTCATCCGCCAGCAGCACCGTGCAATCCTGGGGCTGGCGCGAGCCCTGGCGGCCACCGAAGGAAAACGGCGTCGGGACCGCCGCCGGCAAGGCTACGTCGAACTCCACGTCCAACTGGAACCGGCTGCCGCGACCGGGCTCGGACGTGTGGGTCAGGCGCCCGCCCAGCAGTTCCACCAGTTGCCGACAGATGGCCAGGCCCACGCCGAGACCGCCATATTCGCGGGTCATCGAGCCGTCGAGCTGGAAGAAGCGCTGGTACAAGGTCGCTTCCCCCAGGTCGGTAAAGCCGATCCCGGTGTCGATGACGGCAAAGGACAACACCAGCCGATCGAGCTCCGTCGGCCGACCGCTGACGCGCAGCGCCAGGCCGCCCAACCGGGTGAACTTGATCGCGTTGTCCAGCAAGCATTCCAGGCATTGGGCCAGTTTGCCGCTGTCGCCGATCAACCGGTCCGCCAGGCCCGGGGACACATCGACCTTGAAATCCAGGCCCTTGGCCGCGGCATTGGCGCCGAACTGCACCTGCAGCGCATCGATCACCCCACGCAGGCTGAACGGCGCCGGATAGACCTTGAGCTTGCCGGCCTGCAACTCGGTGAGGGTGAGGATGCCATTGACCATGCGCATCATGTCCCGCGCCGACCCGGCGGCGGTCTGTTGATACTGGGTCAGTTCCTCGTCCATCTCGACGGTTTCCATCAACTCCAAGGAACCGATCACGCCATTCATCGGCGTGCGCAGTTCGTGGGTCAAGGTGGCGAGGAATTCATCCTTGAGCTTGTTGCCGTGGGCCAGTTGCTGGTTGAGCACTTCGAGTTTCTGCCCGGCGTCCAACAGGGTCTGGGCCTGCTGTTCGCGCATGGCATTGATGCGATCGGCCAAGGCCAGGGACAACAGCGCCACTTCGATGGCCGAGCCGATCTGGCTGGCGTACATGGTCAGGAAGACGTTCGGCAGGTAGCCCAGCACCATCAAGGTATTGACGATGCCCCCCAGCAGAAACGCCGACCAGGCAATGATGAAATAGCGCGCCACCCGCAGGCCACGCCACCAGGCGAACAGCCCCGCGGCAAAGATCGCCACCGTGAACACCAGCGCCAACGCCGTCGCCAGGCGCAGGGCCAGGGCATAGCTGGTCATCAGCGACAGGCTGATGACTACGGCGCTGTAGCCGATCAGTGCCAGCAGCATGCGGTCCATCCAGCGGCCATGCCGGGCGGTTTGCAGGAAGCTGCGGGCGAACTGGCTGCCAAACAGGCCCGCGCAGCCGATGAAGAACGGCGTCGCGGCGTTGGCCCACCAGGGGTTGTCCGGCCAGAAGTACTCCACGGCGGCACCATTGACCGACAATTGGTACAGGCCGAACGAGGCGATGTAGAAAATGTAATAGAGGTAGCTGGTATCGCGCACGCTCAGGTAGATGAACAGGTTGTACACCAGCATCCCCAGCAGCACGCCATAGATGATGCCCAGCACATACAGGCGCACCGGCTGTTGCTCGAGGTACGCGGTGCTCGACCACAGCGTCAACGGCGCCTGGATCGAACCCTGGCTTTGCAGGCGCAAATAGACGGTCTGTTGCTGTTCGGGCTTGAACGCCAGGCTGAACAGGTAATTGTTCTGGCGGATCTCGCGGCTGGCGAACGGCAACGCATCACCGGTCTGGCGAACCAGGCGATAAGTCCCCGCCGCGTCGGGCAGGTACAAGTCGAGGTGGTCCAGCGGCGGGTATGCCAGCTCCAGCAGCCAAGTGCGCTGGGCATCCGGATTGTCCGGGCGATAGTGCAGGTCGATTTTCAACCAGAAGGCTGATCGCGAGTAACCGGCGTTCAGCGTGGCTTTGTCGTGGGGCTTGAAAGCACCCGCCGCGGACTGGGCCAGGACCTCATCCAGGGTGGCCGTGCCGCCAGCGTCCTCGAACACTTGCAAGGCATGGCCCAAGGGTAGGCTTTGGGTGAATTCATCGAATTCCAGGGCACTTGCCAGAGGGGACAAGCACAGCAGTAACATCAGCAAATAGCGCATTTAAGCCCCAGCGTGGCCTGTCCGGTTGAGTCAGGAAGCCCCCCATTCCCTGAGTAGACGTAAAACCGGCATTACCTGTTATGTGTTGGATCCATCTCTAGCATAGCCGCTGATGGCCAATTTGCACTATTGAAATTTTTCCTACAGAAGGCTCTAGAACGGGCGTTTCAGAGAAAAGCATTGAGATAGAGCTGTTGCTTTGGTCAGGTTGGCACCGGACTGGACAAATGTGGCGAGGGAGTTCGCTCCCGCTGGGTGTAGGAGCTGGCGCAGCCTGCGATCTTTTGATCTTGATCTTTCACTTTGGGACTCCATGGGTTTTGGAAAGATCGCAGCCTCGCTTCGCTCGACAGCTCCTACACACCTCCTACACAGCGCCTACAAGGATCGTGCGCCCTATAATGGGTTTGGTGGTAAGCTCGCGCACCATGAATATCTACAGCTCTCGCCCCGTTGTCCTCTGTCTCTCCGGCCACGATCCCAGTGGCGGCGCCGGTTTGCAGGCAGATATCGAAGCCCTGCTCGCCCAGGGCTGTCATGCCGCCCCGGCCGTAACCGCATTGACCGTGCAAGACACCGTCAACGTCAGCGATTTCCGCGTGCTCGATCGCGAGTGGGTGCTGGCGCAAGCCAATGCCGTGCTCAACGATTCGCCGGTAGCGGCGGTCAAGCTGGGGATGCTCGGCTCACTGGAAATGGTCGACACGGTGGTCGAACTGCTCCAGGCCCACCCGCATCTGCCGATGGTCTGCGACCCGGTGCTGCGCGCCGGCGGTGGCGGGCGACTGGGCAAGGATGAAGTCGGCTACGCCATGCGCGAACGCCTGCTGCCCCTGGCCATCATCGCCACCCCCAACCTGCCCGAAGCACGCATCCTCGCCGAACTGCCCGAGGGCAGCGCCGACGCGTGCGCGGAAAAACTGCTGCCCTTCGTCAAACACCTGTTGATCACCGGCGGTCACGGCGACGAACATGAAGTCCATAATCGCCTGTACAGCCGCGATGGCCGCCGTGAAACCTTTACCTGCCAGCGCTTGCCCGGCAGCTACCACGGCTCCGGCTGCACCCTGGCCAGCGCCCTGGCCGGTCGGCTGGCCCAGGGCGAACAACTCGCCAGCGCCGTCAAGACAGCGCTGGATTACACCTGGCGCACCTTGCGCGATGCCGAACAACTGGGCAAAGGCCAGTTCGTGCCGCGTAGGCTGCCGCTGGATTTCTGCTCGTAGCACCGGAGGCCTGTGGAATGAAATTACGTGGCCTGTACGCCATCACCGATAGCCAATTGCTGGCCGGCAAGTTCCTTGCTTATGTCGAAGCGGCGCTGGAAGGTGGCGTGACCCTGCTGCAATACCGCGACAAAAGCAGCGACGAAGCCCGCCGCCTGCGGGAGGCCGAAGCCCTGCGCAACCTGTGCGAGCGCTACAAGACCCAGTTGATCATCAACGACGACGCCGAACTGGCCGCGCGCCTGGGCGTCGGTGTGCACCTGGGCCAGACCGATGGCCCGCTGGCGCCGGTGCGGGCGCTGCTCGGGCACAAGGCGATCGTCGGCGCCACCTGCCACGCCAGCCTGGCCCTGGCCGAACAGGCCGCCAGCGAAGGCGCCAGTTATGTCGCGTTCGGGCGTTTCTTCAACTCCAACACCAAGCCCGGCGCCCCCAGCGCAAACCTTGAACTGCTCGGACAGGCGCGCATCAAACTGCATATTCCGGTATGCGCCATCGGCGGCATCACCCTGGAGAACGCCGCCCCGCTGGTGGCCCACGGGGTCGACCTGCTGGCGGTGGTCCACGGCCTGTTCGGCGCCGACAGCAGCGCTGAAGTGACGCGCCGCGCCCGCGCCTTCAACGAGCTGCTGCAGATCAAATAGTCCATTTTTCGTTTTCGAGAGCCCAACCATGTCCCGTTCCGAAACCCTGTTTACCAATGCCCAGAAACACATCCCCGGCGGCGTGAACTCGCCTGTTCGTGCGTTCAAGAGCGTCGGCGGCACCCCGCTGTTCTTCAAGCACGCCGAAGGCGCGTACGTCACCGACGAAGACGACAAGCGTTACGTGGACTATGTCGGCTCCTGGGGCCCGATGATCCTCGGCCACAGCCATCCCGACGTGCTGGATGCGGTGCGCAAGCAATTGGTCCACGGCCTGTCCTACGGCGCCCCGACCGCGATGGAAACCGAGATGGCCGACCTGGTCTGCTCGATCGTGCCGTCGATGGAAATGGTGCGCATGGTCAGCTCCGGCACCGAGGCGACCATGAGTGCGATCCGCCTGGCGCGGGGCTACACCGGTCGCGACAGCATCATCAAGTTCGAAGGCTGCTACCACGGTCACTCCGACAGCCTGCTGGTCAAGGCCGGCTCCGGCGCACTGACCCAGGGCGTGCCGAGTTCGGCCGGTGTGCCGGCGGCGTTCGCCAAACACACCCTGACCCTGCCGTTCAATGACCTTGAAGAAGTCGAGAAGATGCTCGGCGAAGTCGGCCAGGAAGTGGCGTGCATCATTGTCGAGCCGGTGGCCGGCAACATGAACTGCGTGCCGCCGGCGCCGGGTTTCCTCGAAGGCCTGCGCAGCTTGTGCGACCAGCATGGCGTGGTGTTGATTTTCGATGAAGTGATGACCGGCTTCCGCGTGGCCCTCGGCGGCGCCCAGGCCCATTACGGCGTCACGCCGGACCTGAGCACCTTCGGCAAGATCATCGGCGGCGGCATGCCGGTGGGCTGTTTCGGCGGCAAGCGCGCCATCATGGAATGCATCGCACCGCTGGGCCCGGTCTACCAGGCCGGCACGCTATCGGGCAACCCGTTGGCCATGGCCGCCGGCCTGACCACCCTGCGCCTGATCAGCCGCCCGGGCTTCCACGCCGAACTGACCGACTACACCACTCGCCTGCTCGACGGCCTGCAGATCCGCGCCGATGCGGCGGGTATTCCCTTCGTGACCACTCAGGCCGGCGGCATGTTCGGCCTGTATTTCAGTGGCGCCGATGACATCGTCACCTTCGAAGACGTCATGGCCAGCGATGCCGACCGGTTCAAGCGCTTCTTCCACCTGATGCTCGACGGCGGTGTGTACCTGGCCCCGAGTGCGTTCGAAGCCGGCTTCACCTCCATCGCCCATGGCGAGACCGAGCTGAAGATCACCCTCGATGCAGCCGAACGGGCCTTCGCGGCACTGAAGTAAGCCTGTGGATAACTGACGCTGGCTGAAGCTGGCGTCAGTGATTGCTGACACCCCCCCGCCCTTTTCCTACGTATTTATGCCCGAAGCTGCTATTAGCATTCCCGTGCAGCAGAAAAACGAGTAAAGACTTTGTAAGGATGGCCCCGCTTATTTCATAATGCGCGCTTATTGGATCCCCCGGAGGGTCCGCGCGCCCCTCAGAGGTAAGTCGATTCCCATGAACCGCACCGGCCGCACCCTTGCCTTGGGCTGCCTGTTGCTCCTTCAGCCGCTGCTGGCGAATGCACAGGCAGGCGGCAACTCGTTGTTGATCCCGGCGCTGGGCCGTTGCACGCTCAATACCCAGCCACAAGATCTCGCACCGGCACTCGACGCCTGTCAGAAAGCGGCGGACGCAGGCGATGCACAAGCGCAATACGAGTTGGGCGAGTTCTACTACGAAGGCAAGGCTGCACCCCGCGACCTCAAGCAAGCCCTCAACTACTTCGAAAAAGCCTCGCTGCAAGGCCATGCCCAGGCGCAATTCAAGCTCGGCGGCATGTTCTTCCATGGCGAAGGCGTGCCGGCCAACAACGTCCAGGCCTACATCGTCTTGAAGATGGCCGCGGTCAACGGCGCCGAAGATGCCCTGGACACCGCCGACGAAGTCGCCGAACAGATGCCCCGCGACGAGTTGGAAGTGGCGACCCAGGTGCTGGGCCAGATCTTTCGCAAATACCTGATGGAATTGCAGAACGCCGATGGGCGTACGCCTTTTTCGCCGCTGCCCTGAATCCCACAGCCTCTTGGCCGATGTAGGATGTAGGAGCTGTCGAGTGCAACGAGGCTGCGATCTTTCCCCAGGCAATTGAATCGAGAGCGAAAGATCAAAATCCAAGATCAAGATCAAAAGATCGCAGGCTTCGCCAGCTCCTACAGAGCCGGCGCAGCAATAAAATTATTTCCTACTTCTCAGGCATCGGCATCGGAAACGGCATCACGTTGCCGACCGCGCCGCGGGCTTCGCTGATTTTCGGCGTGCCCAGGCGTTCGACTTCGTCGATGCGCACGATCGAATGCATCGGCACGAAACTGCGCACCACGCCTTCGAACTGCGCCTTGAGCTTTTCTTCGCTCGGATCGACGACCACTTGCGTGCGCTCGCCAAAGACGAACTCTTCCACTTCCAGGAAGCCCCACAGATCACTTTGATAGATCTGCTTGGCGTACATTTCGAACACCTGGCCCTGGTTAAGGAAAATCACCTTGTAGATTGGAGCTTCACGTTTGGTCATGGCTGGCGAAACACATCGGCGGGTAAAAATGAGGGCGCGAACTATAGCATAGCCACTGCTCGCACAGCGGTAGGAACCGGTGGACTTGTTCCCTATAATGCGCGGTTCTTTGAATCACGTGATGACTCCGTCCATGGCCAAGAAGCTTTACATCGAAACCCACGGTTGCCAGATGAACGAGTACGACAGCTCGCGCATGGTCGATCTGCTGGGTGAACACCAGGCCCTGGAAGTCACCGCCCGCGCCGAAGACGCGGACGTGATCCTGCTCAATACTTGCTCGATCCGCGAGCGCGCCCAGGACCGGGTGTATTCCCAGCTGGGCCGCTGGCGCGAGCTGAAGCTGGCCAACCCGGAAATGGTCATCGCCGTGGGCGGTTGCGTGGCCAGCCAGGAAGGCGCGGCCATTCGTGATCGTGCCCCATACGTGGACGTGGTCTTCGGTCCGCAGACCTTGCACCGCCTGCCGGAAATGATCGACGCCGCGCGCACCACCAAGCTGCCGCAAGTGGATGTCTCGTTTCCGGAAATCGAAAAATTCGACCACCTGCCCGAACCGCGCATCGACGGCCCAAGCGCCTACGTGTCGGTGATGGAAGGCTGCAGCAAGTACTGCACGTTCTGCGTGGTGCCCTATACCCGCGGCGAGGAAGTCAGCCGACCGTTCGACGACGTGATCGCCGAGATCATCCACCTGGCGGAAAACGGCGTGCGCGAAGTGACCCTGCTGGGGCAGAACGTCAACGGCTATCGCGGCCTGACCCATGACGGGCGCCTGGCGGATCTCGCCGAGCTGATCCGCGTGGTGGCGGCGGTGGACGGCATCGACCGCATCCGCTACACCACGTCCCATCCGCTGGAGTTCTCCGACAGCCTGATCCAGGCCCACGCCGAGGTTCCCGAGCTGGTCAAGCACCTGCACTTGCCAGTGCAATCGGGTTCCGACCGGATCCTCGCGGCCATGAAGCGCAACCACACGGCGCTGGAGTACAAATCCAAGTTGCGCAAGTTGCGCGCGGCAGTGCCGGGCATCTGCATCAGCTCGGACTTTATCGTCGGTTTCCCCGGCGAAACCGAGAAAGACTTCCAGCAGACCATGAAGCTGATCGAAGACGTGGGCTTCGACTTCTCCTATTCCTTCGTCTACAGCCAGCGCCCTGGAACCCCGGCGGCCGACCTGGCGGACGACACCCCGGAAGAACTGAAAAAAGAGCGGCTCAACGCCTTGCAGCATCGCCTCAACCAGCAAGGTTTCGAAATCAGCCGACAAATGGTCGGTTCCGTCCAGCGGATTCTGGTGACCGATTATTCGAAAAAAGACCCCGGCGAGCTGCAAGGACGTACCGAAAACAACCGTATCGTCAATTTCCGTTGCGACACGCCGGCCCTGATCGGCCAGTTCGCCGATGTGCACATTGACGCCGCGCAACCGCACTCCCTGCGGGGTTCGCTGATTCAGTAACCCCGTACTTCCCGTGGGAGCGAGCTTGCTCGCGATAGCGGCATGACAGTCAATACTCATGTTGAATGTAAGGCCCCCATCGCGAGCAAGCTCGCTCCCACAGTGAATCGTGCCAAGCCTTGTGATCGGATTCGCCTGTTTAAGAGCTTTCGCACCCAGCCTACTGGCGCTATCCTTGGTTTCATCTCAATTGCCCCTGGGCGGCTAAAAACGACCTTGAACGCACCCATCGAACCACATCGCTTTATTCTCGAGCCCTTTGAGGCTCGCCGCTTCGCCAATCTGTGCGGGCAATTCGACGAGCACCTGCGCTTGATCGAACAGCGCCTGGCCATCGAGATCCGCAACCGCGGAAACCAGTTCGAGCTGATTGGCGAACCCAAGCACACCACCTCCGCGGAAAACCTGCTGCGCCGTCTCTACCGGGAAACCAAGGGGAGCGAGCTGTCGCCGGATACGGTCCACCTGTTCCTGCAGGAATCGGCTGTCGAAGAACTCGACAACCACGCCCCGTCGGAACCTGCCGTGGCCCTGCGCACGAAAAAAGGCATGATTCGCCCGCGCGGCTTGAATCAGCAGCGCTACGTGAAGGAAATCCTGGGCAACGACATCAACTTCGGCATCGGCCCGGCCGGTACCGGCAAGACCTACCTGGCCGTGGCCTGCGCCGTCGATGCGCTGGAGCGCGAACAGGTGCGGCGCATCCTGCTGGTGCGACCGGCAGTCGAAGCGGGTGAAAAACTCGGCTTCCTGCCCGGCGACCTGGCCCAGAAGATCGACCCGTACCTGCGCCCGCTCTATGACGCGCTGTATGAAATGCTCGGCTTCGAATACGTCGCCAAGCTGATCGAGCGGCAGGTCATTGAGGTCGCGCCGCTGGCCTACATGCGCGGTCGTACCCTGAACAACAGCTTCATCATCCTCGACGAAAGCCAGAACACCACGGTCGAGCAGATGAAAATGTTCCTGACCCGGATCGGCTTCGGCTCCACCGCAGTCATCACTGGGGACATCACCCAGGTCGACTTGCCTAAAGGCACCAAGTCCGGGCTGAACCATGTGATCCAGGTGCTCAAGGACGTGCCGGGCATCAGTTTCACGCATTTCATGCCCAAGGACGTCGTGCGCCATCCGTTGGTGCAGCGCATTGTCGAAGCCTACGAGCGCTTCGAGCATCGCGCCGAGGAAGAGTCGCTCGACAGCAAAGGCAATGGCCGCAATGCTTGAACTCGACCTGCAGGTGGCCAGCGAACGCGCCGCCCCCAGCGAGGCCCAGTTCCGCCAATGGTGCGAACTGGCCCTGCGCCAGCGCAGTGCCGACTCGGAGCTGACGATCCGCCTGGTGGACGAGCCCGAAGGCCGCGAGCTGAACCACACCTGGCGGCAGAAGGACTACGCCACCAACGTGCTGTCGTTCCCCGCCGACGTGCCCGACGAACTGCTCGACATCCCGCTGCTGGGCGACCTGGTGATCTGCGTCCCGGTGGTGGAGCGTGAAGCGGCGGAACAAGACAAGACCCCTGAGGCCCACTGGGCCCATCTGGTGATTCACGGCTGCTTGCATCTACTGGGTTACGACCATATAGAAGATGACGAAGCCGAAGAAATGGAAACACTGGAACGGACGTTGCTTGCAGAGCTGGGTCATCCCGACCCTTACGCCGGCGACGAACACTGATACATCAACTGTAACGACAAAGGATTCAGAGTAATCGCTATGAGCGAAGATCGATCGAGCAACGGGCAGAAGTCATGGCTGGGCAAGCTCACCCAGGCTTTTGCCCATGAGCCGAAAAACCGCCAGGAGCTGCTGGAGCTGCTGCGCGATGCGCACCAGAACAAACTGCTGGACAGCGAAGCGCTGGCCATCGTCGAAGGCGCCATCCAGGTCGCTGACCTGCAAGTGCGGGACATCATGGTCCCGCGCTCGCAAATGGTCAGCATCAAGGCGACCCAGACCCCCCGTGAATTCCTGCCCGCCGTGGTCGACTCCGCTCACTCGCGCTACCCGGTCGTTGGCGAGAGCCATGACGACGTCATGGGCGTACTGCTGGCCAAGGACCTGCTGCCGCTGATCCTCAAGGAGAACGGCGACAGCTTCAACATCAAGGACCTGCTGCGCCCGGCCACTTTCGTGCCCGAGTCCAAGCGCCTGAACGTGCTGCTGCGTGAATTCCGCGCCAACCACAACCACATGGCCATCGTCATCGACGAATACGGCGGCGTGGCCGGCCTGGTCACCATCGAAGACGTACTCGAACAGATCGTCGGCGACATCGAGGACGAGCACGATGTCGAGGAAGACAGCTACATCAAGCCGCTGCCCAGCGGTGACTTCCTGATCAAGGCCCTGACGCCGATCGAGAACTTCAACGAATTCTTCGACAGTCAATTCTCCGACGATGAGTTCGACACTGTCGGCGGCCTGGTGATGAGTGCTTTCGGGCACCTGCCCAAGCGCAACGAAACCACGGAAATCGGCTCCTGGCGCTTCCGCATCCTCAATGCCGACAGCCGCCGGATTCACTTGCTGCGCCTGTCACCCATTGGCCGATAACCCCTGCGAGACCCGCTAAGGATATACATGCGCTGGATAACCCGCCCCGG
Source organism: Pseudomonas sp. NFACC13-1 (assembly GCF_900104425.1). Taxonomy (NCBI): domain Bacteria; kingdom Pseudomonadati; phylum Pseudomonadota; class Gammaproteobacteria; order Pseudomonadales; family Pseudomonadaceae; genus Pseudomonas; species Pseudomonas sp. NFACC13-1. The sequence goes on from NZ_FMXV01000031.1 coordinate 66,685, forward strand.
CTGGCCCGGTAACCTGCTGGCCGTGGCGGCCGGTGCGATCACCACCCTGGCCCTGGCGCCGTTCGACCTCTGGCCGCTGGCCTTGCTGGCGGTCGGCTTGTTCTATGCCGGGCTGCGCGAGCTTTCGCCGCGTCAGGCCCTGGGCCGTGGCTGGTGTTTCGGTTTTGGCCTGTTCGGCGCCGGCACCAGTTGGATCTACGTCAGCATCCATAACTTCGGCGGCGCCTCGGTGCTGCTCGCCGGGCTGTTGATGCTGCTGTTCATCGCCGCCATCGCCTGGTTCTTCGCCCTGCCCGCCTGGCTGTGGGCGCGCTGGCTACGCCGCAACGAGGCGCCCTTGGCCGATGCCCTGGCGTTCGCCGCGTTGTGGTTGGGCCAGGAAGCCTTCCGCGGCTGGTTCCTCACCGGGTTCCCGTGGCTGTATTCCGGTTACAGCCAGCTCGACGGCCCCCTGGCCGGCCTCGCGCCGCTGGGCGGGATGTGGCTGATCTCCTTCACCCTGGCCCTGACCGCCGCGCTGCTGTACAACGCGCCCCGGCTGATCCGCGGCGCCCGCAAAGGTTTTATTGCCGCGGGCGTGCTGCTGTTGATCGGCCCGTGGGTGGCCGGCATGGCTCTCAAGGGGCATGCCTGGACCAGCCCCTCGGGCGACCCGCTGAGCGTCGCGGCGATCCAGGGCAACATCGAACAAAGCATGAAGTGGGACCCCGAACAGCTCAACGCGCAGTTGGCGCTGTACCGCGACATGAGCTTCGCCTCCAAGCGCGTCGACCTGCTGATCTGGCCGGAAACCGCGGTGCCGGTGCTCAAGGAATCCGCCCAGGGCTACCTGGACATGATGGGCAGTTTCGCCGCCGAGCGGCATTCAGCGTTGATCACCGGTGTGCCGATTCGGCAACTGGTGCACCACGAGAAGCGTTACTTCAACGGCATCACCGTGACCGGCGAAGGTGACGGTACCTACCTGAAGCAAAAACTCGTGCCGTTTGGCGAATACGTGCCGCTACAGGACATCCTGCGCGGCCTGATCGCCTTCTTCGACCTGCCCATGTCGGACTTCGCCCGGGGCCCGGTCGACCAGCCGTTGCTGCAAGCCAAGGGTTACCAGATCGCCCCGTTCATCTGCTATGAAGTGGTCTACCCGGAATTCGCCGCCAGCCTCTCGGCGCGCAGCGACCTTTTGCTGACCATCAGCAACGACACCTGGTTCGGCACCTCGATCGGCCCGCTGCAACACCTGCAAATGGCCCAGATGCGCGCCCTGGAAGCCGGCCGCTGGATGATTCGCGCCACCAACAACGGCGTGACTGGCCTGATCAACCCCTTCGGCCAGATCACCGCACAGATCCCGCAATTCGAACGCGGCATCCTGTATGGCGAAGTGGTGCCGATGCACGACCTGACCCCGTACCTGCAATGGCGCTCGTGGCCACTGATCATCTTGTGCGTGTTGCTGCTGGGCTGGGCGTTGGTGGCGAGCCGGATGGCCAAGACGGTTTAACACTCTGTAGGAGCTGCCGAAGGCTGCGATCTTTTGATCTTGAGCTTTTGACTTCGCTCGCGACTCAATTGTCTGGGGCAAGATCGCAGCCTCGTTGCACTCGGCAGCTCCTACGGACACATTCCAGCGGGATAATCCCTCGCCGCAACAGTGCTCAGCGATAGAACAACCAATACCCCACCAACCCCATCGCCTCATTCATCAACTGCCCGGACTGCCAGATCGACTTGAACTCCGGCATCCAGCCACCCAGTGGCCGGGCGTTGTCCGGGCCCAGGAAGCCGACAGGCGCCGGCACCACTTCAAATCCTGACCGCTCGAAACTCCAGACCGCCCGCGGCATGTGCCACGCCTGGGTCACCACCACGACCCGCTTGATGCCTTCCGGCAGCAGGATCTCGGCACTCATCCGGGCGTTTTCCCAGGTCGTGCGGCTGCGCGTTTCCTGCCAGCGTACGGTGATGCCGAAGTCGTCCTGCATCGAATCGGCCATCAACTTCGCTTCACTGGGTGGGGTGCCGTAGTGCAAGCCGCCGGTCGTCAGCACGGGCAAGCCCGAAGCCTTGGCCAGTCGCGCCGCATAACGCTGGCGTTCGAGGCCGACACCAGTGGGCTGGTCGGAACCCCAGGCCAAGTCACCGCGCTCGCGACCGGAACCCAGCACCACGATGGCGTCGGCACGCTGGGCCAGGGTCGCCCATTCGCTGCGCGGCAACGGCGGTTCACGCTCCAGTGCCTTGGCGCTCCACTGCACCACCACCGGCAGGCTCATCAGCCAGAAGCCGCCCAGGCCCACGGCGAAAAACAGGCGAGCCAGGCGCGGCCGCGAATGACGCCACCACCAGGCAAGCGCCAACAACAGCAAAAGAATGCCGGGCGGCAATAAAAGTTGTTTGATGAAATAGCGAAACGGCATCGGGCATCTCCATAGATGCCCGAAGCCTAGGTGGGTTGACGCAAAGCGACAACAGATTCGAAAAAACCTTGAATCGAAAAAAGCGACACGCGTGAATCCGGCGTTACTTGAACTGCAGTGACCGGACCTTTACAGCATCCTTGTCAGGCGTCCGGTCCTTGAGCCATACAACCTTGGCCGAACGGGGCGCATCGAGACGCTTGATTACCTGGGCCCCACTGGCGGGGGGTTGATGTCCGGCCTGTTCGAGGTAAGCCTCGACCAGTTCGAACTCTGCGGGGCTCAAGCCACGCAGCTCCAGCTCTACCGGACGCTCATCACGCAAGCGGCCGGCGGTTCTTGCAGCGTCCAGGGCCACCCCGAGACGATCGATCAGTTTTTCATACAACTCAGGTGTAGCGACTTTTCGTTGTGATTCAACCATCCCTCACCTCATTGAAGATAAGACTCACTCCCCATTGAGAAGCTTAGCTTCGCTGGGCAAACCGGCAGGGCGCCGCGACCAACGGCCCTGGACACGGGTTCCGGCCAGCGATCGTCGACGGCCAGCACGCAATCAGGGTTTCCCTCGGTAGAGCACGGTCATGTATGCTACGGCGCTTCCTGTAACTCCACTTCCAGCTTGGCTGGGCATCGAAAACGCCGCATTCGGCGTCGTCTGCGTCCAGTATGGCCACGAAGAGGATTGGGCCACCCCATTCAGTACAAAAGTAGCCATGCACGAACACTACCAGCCCCGTGAAATCGAAGCCGCCGCCCAGTCGTTCTGGGACGAGCAAAAGTCCTTTGAAGTCAGTGAACAGCCAGGCAAGGAGACTTACTACTGCCTGTCGATGTTCCCTTACCCCAGCGGCAAGCTGCACATGGGGCACGTGCGCAACTACACCATCGGCGACGTGATCTCCCGCTACCAGCGCATGCAAGGCAAGAACGTCCTGCAACCCATGGGTTGGGACGCCTTCGGCATGCCGGCGGAAAACGCCGCGATGAAGAACAACGTGGCCCCCGCCAAGTGGACCTACGAAAACATCGCCTACATGAAGACCCAGCTGCGCAGCCTGGGCCTGGCGGTGGACTGGTCCCGCGAAGTGACCACCTGCAAGCCGGACTACTACCGCTGGGAACAATGGCTGTTCACCCGCCTGTTCGAAAAAGGCGTGATCTACCGCAAGAACGGCACCGTGAACTGGGACCCGGTGGACCAGACCGTACTGGCCAACGAACAAGTGATCGACGGCCGCGGCTGGCGCTCCGGCGCGCTGATCGAAAAGCGCGAGATCCCCATGTACTACTTCAAGATCACCGCCTACGCGGATGAACTCCTGGAGAGTCTCGACGAGCTGACCGGTTGGCCCGAGCAGGTCAAGACCATGCAGCGCAACTGGATCGGCAAGTCCCGGGGCATGGAAGTGCAGTTCCCGTATGACGTTGCCTCCATTGGCGAAGCCGGCACCCTGAAAGTCTTCACCACCCGTCCGGACACGTTGATGGGCGCCACCTATGTGGCCGTGGCCGCCGAGCATCCGCTGGCCACCCTGGCGGCACAGAACAACCCCGAGCTGCAGGCGTTCATCGCCGAATGCAAGGGCGGCAGCGTCGCCGAAGCCGATGTCGCCACTCAAGAGAAGAAAGGCCTGGCGACGTCGTTGTTCGTCGAGCACCCGCTCACCGGCGAGAAGCTGCCGGTATGGGTCGCCAACTACGTGCTGATGCACTACGGCGACGGCGCGGTGATGGCCGTGCCGGCCCACGACGAACGGGATTTCGAATTCGCCCACAAGTACAACCTGCCGGTCAAACCGGTCGTGCGCACCAGCGCCGGCGACCAGACTCCGGCACCTTGGCAGGACGCCTATGGCGAACACGGCGAACTGATCAACTCCGGCGAGTTCAACGGCCTGGACTTCGCAGGTGCATTCGATGCCATCGAAGTCGCCCTGATCAAGAAGAACCTCGGTGCCTCGCGTACCCAGTTCCGCCTGCGGGACTGGGGCATCAGTCGCCAGCGCTACTGGGGCTGCCCGATCCCGATCGTGCATTGCGACACCTGCGGTGACGTACCGGTGCCGGAAGACCAACTGCCCGTGGTCCTGCCAGAAGACGTCGTGCCCGACGGCGCCGGCTCGCCCCTGGCACGCATGCCCGAGTTCTACGAGTGCAGTTGCCCGAAATGCGGCGCACCGGCCAAGCGTGAAACCGACACCATGGACACCTTCGTCGAGTCCTCCTGGTATTACGCGCGCTACGCCTCGCCGCACTATGAAGGCGGCCTGGTGGAAAAATCCGCGGCCGACCACTGGTTGCCGGTGGACCAGTACATCGGCGGCATCGAACACGCCATTCTTCACCTGCTCTATGCACGCTTCTTCCACAAGCTGATGCGTGACGAAGGCCTGGTGAGCTCCAACGAGCCGTTCAAGAACCTGCTGACCCAAGGCATGGTGATCGCCGAGACTTACTATCGTCGCGAAGCCAACGGTGCCTACACCTGGTTCAACCCGAGCGACGTCGAGCTCGAACGCGACAGCAAAGCCAAGGTCATCAGCGCCAGGCTGATCGCCGACGGGCTGCCGGTGGAAATCGGCGGTACCGAGAAAATGGCCAAGTCGAAGAACAACGGCGTCGACCCACAATCGATGATCGACCAGTTCGGCGCGGACACCTGCCGCCTGTTCATGATGTTCGCCTCGCCACCCGACATGAGCGCCGAATGGTCCGACTCGGGCGTCGAGGGCTCGCACCGCTTCCTCAAGCGCGTCTGGCGCCTGGCCCAAGCCCACGTCACCCAGGGCCTGCCGGGCAAACTGGACATCGCCGGCCTGAACGATGAGCAGAAAGCCGTTCGTCGCTCGATTCACCTGGCCATCAAGCAGGCCAGCCATGACGTCGGCCAGAACCACAAATTCAACACCGCCATCGCCCAGGTGATGACGCTGATGAACGTGCTGGAAAAAGCCGCGCAAGGCACCGAGCAGGATCGCGCGCTGATTCACGAAGGCCTGGAAGCCGTGACGCTGCTGTTGGCGCCGATCACCCCGCACATCAGCCACGAGCTGTGGAATCGACTGGGTCACGCCGACCCGGTGATCGACGCTCGCTGGCCGGTGGTGGACGAAACCGCGCTGGTGCAGGACAGCCTGACCCTGGTCATCCAGGTCAACGGCAAGCTGCGCGGCCAGATCGAAATGCCCGCCGCCGCCACACGTGAAGAAGTCGAAGCCGCTGCGCGGGCCAATGAAAACGTGCTGCGCTTTGTCGATGGCCTGACGATTCGCAAAGTGATCGTCGTGCCCGGCAAGCTGGTCAACATCGTCGCAAGCTAATTGGATCGGGCGCGAGGCTCAAGCCTGGCGCCGAATACAACCTGCGGGGTCGCATGGTCGACCCCCATAGGGTTCAAGGGGAGCAACAAGATGATCAAACGTAATCTGCTGGTAGTGGGCCTGGCGGTCCTGTTGAGCGCCTGCGGCTTCCAACTGCGCGGCACCGGCACCACCGAGCTGGCGATCAAGGAACTGGACCTCAGCGCACGGGACGCCTATGGCGAAACCGTGAAAATGCTGCGCCAGACCCTGGAGAACAGCGGTGTGAAAGTCTACAACGGCGCCCCGTACAAGCTGGTGCTGGCCAGTGAACAGCAAAGCCAGCGCAGCCTGAGCTACGCCGGCGCCGGTCGTTCGGCCGAGTACGAACTGACCAACGTCCTGAACTATGAGATCCGCGGCCAGAACGACCTGACACTGCTGGACGACAAGCTCCAGGTGCAAAAGGTCTACCTGCACGACGGCAACAACATCACCGGTTCCGACCAGGAATCCATCGAAGTGCGCGGCGAAATGCGTCGTGAGCTCGTACAAAGGATGATGCTGCGCCTGCAACAGCTGAGCCCGGCCCAACTGGACCAGTTGCAACAGACCGCCAACGCCAAGGCCAAGGCCGAGGCCGAAGCCCTGGAAGCGGCGCGCAAGGCTGAAGCGGAAACCCCGCAACAGTCGCCGATGCAGATCCCGGCTGAATAAGCCTTGCGGGGCGCTCCGGCGCCCCGCTCGCTTTCTCTTATGAAGCTCGCTCCCGCCCAACTCGGCAAACACCTGCAAGGCGCCCTCGCGCCGGTCTACGTCATCAGTGGCGATGACCCGCTGCTGTGCCAGGAAGCCGCCGACGCCATCCGCACGGCTGCACGCCAGCAAGGTTTCGACGAGCGCCAGGTCTTCGCCGCCGACGCCAGTTTCGACTGGGGCACGCTGCTGCAGGCCGGGGCGAGCATGTCGTTGTTCGCCGAAAAACGCCTGCTGGAACTACGCCTGCCCTCCGGCAAACCCGGGGACAAGGGCGCCGCTGCGCTGATCGAGTATTGCTCACGCCCGGCCGAGGACACGGTGCTGCTCATCAGCTTGCCGAAACTCGACGGCAGCGCGCAGAAGACCAAATGGGGCAAGGCCTTGGTCGAAGGCCCGCAGACCCAGTTCGTGCAGATCTGGCCGGTGGATGTCAGCCAGTTGCCCAGCTGGATCCGCCAACGCCTGTCCCAGGCCGGACTCTCGGCCAGCCAGGACGCGGTGGAGCTGATTGCCGCCCGGGTCGAAGGCAACCTGCTGGCCGCCGCCCAGGAAATCGAAAAACTCAAGCTGATGGCCGAAGGCGGGCAGATCACCGTGGAAACGGTGCAGGCTGCCGTGGCCGACAGTGCGCGCTTCGATGTCTTCGGCCTGACCGATGCGATCCTCAACGGTGAAGCCGCCCATGCCCTGCGCATGCTCGAAGGCCTGCGGGGCGAAGGCGTCGAGCCGCCGGTGATCCTCTGGGCCCTGGCCCGGGAGTTGCGCCTGCTGGCCAACCTGTCCCTGCAATACAGCCAGGGCGTACCGCTGGACAAAGCCTTCAGCCAGGCCCGCCCACCCATCTGGGACAAGCGCAAACCCCTGATGAGCAAGGCCCTGCAACGCTATTCGGCACCGCGCTGGGCACAATTGCTGCTCGAAGCCCAGCGCATCGATGCGCAGATCAAGGGCCAGGCCGCCGGCTCGCCGTGGATGAGCCTGAGTCGGTTGTCGTTGTTGATGGCCGGGCAGCGGCTGACTCTGCCAGCAGAATAAAAGATCGCAGCCTTCGGCAGCTCCTACAGAGATGTGCATTTCATTGTAGGAGCTGCCGAAGGCTGCGATCTTTTCCGCTCTTGATCCTACAAATATCGCCTCCATTTATCCTATGGACAACACCCCAACTCTGTCCCATGATTTGCCCCGCAAAACCATCCCCACGAGAGATCCCATCATGAGCAAAAAGCCATCCAGGCATGGCCCCAACAAGGCCAAGTCCATCGTCGCCCAGCCCCTGTTCCGCAGCCGCCAGGAACGACCCGCCAAGGGCAAAGGCAGCTACCGCCGCGAAGCCTTCCAGTCTGACCACTGGGAGGCTTCTTGCTTTCTGGCCGCTTGAAACACTCGGACAAGCCCTACGCCCCTTTCGCATGTTAAGGTCAGCACCTGATTTGTATTTCTGGACCCGTGCATGCCCTTCTGTCTTTCCCATCGTTGGCCACTGCGCCAAATGATTGTTGCCGCAAGCGTTGTCCTGCTTGTCGCCTGCGCCGAAAAACCTACCGCCGCCGACGCCCAACCGCTCCAGACCATTCCCGCCTCGACCGCTCCAGCCATCGTGCCGCCCGTGGTGCCCACCGGCGATGACCTGGCCATTGCGCCCACCCAGACCTTCGCTGAATGGCAGGCCGGGTTTCGCAAGGAAGCCCTGGCCGCCGGGATCCGTGCCGACTTGTTCGATCGTGCGTTTGTCGGCGTCAGTCCGGACATGAGCGTGATCAAGGCCGACCGCAGCCAGCCGGAATTCACCCGCCCCGTGTGGGAATACCTCGATGGCGCGCTGTCGCCACTGCGGGTCAACAAAGGCAAGAGTCTGATCCAGCAGAACGCCCAGGTCCTGCAAAGCATCGAGCAGCGTTACGGCGTCGATCGCGAAGCGCTGGTGGCGGTGTGGGGCATGGAGAGCAACTTTGGCCAGTTCCAGGGCAGCAAGTCGGTGATCAACTCCCTCGCGACCCTGGCCTACGAAGGACGACGCCCGGGCTTCGCCCATGCGCAATTGATCGCCGCGCTGCAAATCCTGCAACAGGGCGATATCACACCGGAAAAAATGCTCGGTTCCTGGGCCGGCGCCATGGGCCAGACCCAGTTCATCCCCACCACGTACAACACCCACGCGGTGGATTTCGATGGCGACGGCCGCCGCGACATCTGGGGCAGCTCCACCGATGCCTTGGCCTCGACTGCGCATTACCTGCAAAGCTCCGGCTGGCAACGTGGCCAGCCGTGGGGGTTCGAGGTCAATCTCGCCGAGGGCTTCGACTATACGCTGGCCGATGGCACGATCCGCAAGCCCGTCTCCGAATGGATCCGGCTGGGGGTTTCAGAATATGGCGGCTTGCCGATCGCCCCGGATGACAGGCAGCTATCGGCGTCCCTGCTCCTGCCGGCCGGCCATCGCGGCCCGGCGTTCCTGATCTTCGATAACTTCCGTGCCATCCTCAAGTACAACAACTCGTCGTCCTATGCCTTGGCGGTCGGGCTGTTGTCAAAGCGCTTTACCGACGGCGGGCTGATCTACGGCCAGTGGCCCAAGGAAGACCTGCCCCTGAGCCGCAGCGAGCGCATCGAACTGCAAACCCTGCTGGGCAAGCACAACTACGACGCGGGCAACCCCGACGGCATCATCGGCGCCAACACCCGCAAGGCCATCCGCAGCGCCCAGCAGTCGTTCGGCTGGCCGGCGGATGGGTATCCGACCCAGCAGTTGCTGGAGGCGTTGCGTAACCGCTGAATTGCCGTATGGCGGCTACCGCTATCGCGAGCAAGCTCACTCCCACAGGTTGACCGGAAACACCTGTGGGAGCGAGCTTGCTCGCGATGGCTGATTCGCAGGCGCTACATGACTAGCGACTGACCACCACATCCTGCTCCAACACCAACCTCTTCTCCCCCGCATCCAGCGTCACCAACGCCCCCATGGGCAAGGTCAGGTTCGGATCGCAATGCCCGCTGCGCCAGCCGGACAGCACCGGGATGCGCAACGGTGCGAAGGTCTGCTTGAGCAATCGATTCAACGCCTCGACGTCGACCCCGGCCACGTCCCCCACCAAGACACCGCGCAGCTGCGCCAACGTGCCGGCCAGGCGCAGCTGGGTCAGCAGTCGGTCGATGCGATACAGCGGCTCGTTGACATCTTCGATGAACAGGATCGCCCCTTCGGCGTCGATCTGATAAGGCGTGCCCATGGTCGCGGCGATCATCGACAGGTTGCCGCCCAACAGACGTCCGTGGGCGATGCCTGGCTCGACGGTGGTCAACGGGTAGGCTGCGGGGTGGTTCAGCTCGCTGCCGGCCTTCAACTGTCCACGCAGCAGGCTGAAAAACGAGGTGACGGTTGGGGGTTCCTTGTCGCCCAGCAGATCGGCGTTGAGCAGCGGGCCGTGGAAGGTCACGAAGCCTGCGTAACGGCTGATGGCCAGGTGCAGGGCAGTGATGTCGCTGTAGCCGACGAAGGGCTTGGGGTTGCGTTTTAGGAGTTCGAAGTCGATGCGATCCAGCAGGCGTGGTGTGCCGTAGCCGCCCCGCAGGCAGATGATGGCTTTGACTTCTGGGTCGGCGAAGGCGGTGTGCAGGTCGTCGAGGCGTATTTCGTCGCTGCCGGCCAGGTAGCCGTTTTTTTCGTAGACGCCTGGGAAGATTCGCAGCTCATGACCTCGGGCGCGCATCCATTGGATGGCTTTTTCCGTGTCCAGGGGGCCGGGGCCGGCGGGGGCGATCACGGCGATCAAGCCTTCTTGAGGGAGGGCTGGAACGGGGTGGTGTGGGGTTAGGTCCATGCGTTTCCCGCTTTGTCGGCTTGTGTGTATATCCGTTTCTTGTGTAACGGCTACTTATGGTTCCGCTCTTACAGCGGCTCACTTTTGAAAAGCGCAAAAGTAAGCAAAACGCTCTTGCCCCACCACTCGGTGCCTCGCCTAGGCTCGGCATGCCCGAACGCAGGCAATGCTCCGTGGGCCGCCGCGAAGGGCCATCCATGGCCCAGCGCGGCTATCCCGGCATCCATGCCGGGATGCCCACT